>SXJR01000271.1 GCA_005779305.1 Myxococcales bacterium | reverse complement strand
GTGCGGGTGCGGGTGCGGCTGCGGGTGCGGGTGCGGGTGCGGCTGCGGTTGCCGTCGTCTCCAGCTCCCACGTCTGTCCCTCTCCGATCACCTTCTCCTCGCCGCTGGCCCGGATCACCACGGACCCCTGCACCACGCGCACGCGGACCAGCGAGTCGGCGCGGGCCGCCACGTCGAACAGTCCGCCGCGCGCCTCGACCTCGCCGTCGCCGGCGATCACACGGAATCGCTCACCGTCGCGCAGCCGATCGACGCGCACCGAGAGCTCACCGTCGACCAGCCGGACGATCTCGTCGGGCTGGAGCGTGGCCACCAGCATGCGGGCGCCGTCGTGCTCGAGGACGGTGCTCCGGCGCTCGGCGTGCTCGCCGGTCGTCGCCGTGGATCGCGGCGCCGGCGCCGGCCACGCCAGCCACAGCGCCAGCACGGCGGCGGCGGCGAGCGGCGCGAGCGCCCACTGCCATCGCCAGCTCCACCGGTCACCGCGAACCCCGGCCACCGGCTGCACCTTGGAGAGCAGCGTGGTCCGCAGCTCCTCACGGCGATCGTCGGACAACGGCGCGGGCGCGAGCGCGTCCGCCATCGCCGCCAGTCGCCCGATCTCGCCCCAGGTTCCCTCACAGCGGGTGCAGTCGCGGGCGTGCTGGCCCACCGTGCTGTCGTTCGACCAGTAGGCGCGCTCGAGCTCGATCGGCGATGGACAGGTGCGCAGCGACGTCATCGGACCGCTCCTTCGAGCGCGCCGCGGAGCTGGGCGCGCGCCTCGTGTAGCCGCTTCCAGATCGCGCCCTCGCGACAGCCCAGGATCGCTGCTGCCTCCTTGCCCGAAACCCCTTCGAAGTAGACCAGGACAAACGTCTCGCGCAGCTTCACCGGGAGCGCGGCGACGGCCTCGCGCAAGCGTACCGCGCGCTCGCGATCGGCGAGATCGTCGACGATGTGGCGGCCGCCGGCGCGGGGTTGCTCGGCGGCGGCCGTGGCCAGGCGTTTGCGCCGGATCTCCGAGCGCACGTGGTGGCGAGCCATGTTGACCGCGGTCCCGAACAGCCAGGCGCGGACCGGCGCGCGGCCGTCGAAGCGGCGGGCCGCACGCGGCACCACCTCGAAGGTGCTCTGCACCAGATCGTCGAGGTCGCGTTCGTCGGTGCCCGACAGCCGGCCGAGGAAACGGCGCACGGCGTCGTGGTGGCGATCGAAGAGCGCGCCCAGCGCAGCGCCGTCGCCGGTCGCGCACGCCGCGACCAGCGCCTCGTCGGACATCTCGGCGGGCGTGCCGGCCGAGCGCTGGAACGACAGCACGGTGCGCGACGTCACAGGCCCTCGTAGGCGAGCCCGAGGCCGAGCCAGCCGCGGGCGTGGGGCAGGGCGGCGAGCTGACGATCGACGCCGTCGTTCTCGCCCAGGCGCGCCTGCGAGAAGGGCGACCAGGCCAGCCCGAGATCGACACGGGCTCGCCACGCACCGTGCACGCGCACCCCTGCGGCCATGCCGGCGAAGACGTGCAGGCTCGACGCCTGCTCGGTCTCCTCCTCGTCGACGATGTCGCGTACGGCGGTCAACGACGTCTGGCCGAGCCCGATGGTCGGCGCCCACGACCAGCGATCGCGATCGATCGGCAGCTCGACCACCACCGTCAGATCGAGCGCGTCGCGGCCGTTGTCGAGGGCCTCCGAGTCGCCCGCGACCTCGGTGTCGCGGCCGTAGCGGACCAGCGCGCCCACGCAGACGTCGCCGACCATCGCGCAGGCCCGCCCGCGCAGGCCGGCCCAGACCGCGCCGTCATCGCTGGCGCCGCCGTCGAGCGCCGCGCCGACGTCGATGCGGCGGGTGCGCGGCGGCGGAGGGAGCGCCGCGGTGACGGCGGCGGCGGCGCGCGGCGGCGGCGACCCGGCATGGCCAACCAGGAGAGGATCGGTCAGGTCGCGCCGTGCCCATGACTCGATCGCGGTGGCCGCGGTCTCGGGGTCGCTGGTCAGGCGCTCGACGGTGCGACCATCGGCGTCGGTGATGGCGACGCGGATGCGGTGGTCGACCTCCGGTGTCACCTCGGCGTGCACCGCGCAGGTCACGTCGGTGGCGCCGCCGTCCCCGGGCACCGCCACACCCCGCGCGCGCAGCTCGGCTTCGATCGTGCGCACCAGGCCGTCATCGCCGACCACGACCGCCGCTGGTGAGCACGCGTCGGCAGCCGCGTGGCGGGGCACGACGAGCATGGCGGTCGCGACGGCCGCCAGCGCGGCGCCACTCGCGAACCAGCTCGCGTGTCCCGTCGCCCTCATCACAATCCAGCGTACTCGATCAGCTCGACGCGAATGTCACCTTCGATCACCAGCGCGTTGCCGATGCCCGGGCAATAGAACTTGCGCTCGTCGAGCTCGGGATCGATCGCCGATCGATCGCGGGTCTCGAGACAGCCGTTCCAGGTGCCGGCCGGAACCGTGACGGTGGCGTCGAGGCGCACGACCTCGGCGACATCCTCGGCCTCGCCGGCCAAGTACTCCTGGCGGTACACATTCCCCACGGCCGGCGCCGCCAGCATCACCACGCCCGGCAGCGCCCCGGCGACCCCGGCCTCCCAGGCGCCGTTGTGGTTCACCGGCTGACCGTCGACGTATTCGGTCGTGTCCTCGCCCAGGTACCAGACGTGCCCGGTGGGGTCCTGCCCGTACCAGTCGTAGGTGTCCTCGACCATCGCACCGTCGATGTACGCCGTGTCGCGCACCACGCGGGCGGTCGCGCCCCACACCGAGCGGGTCTCGGACAGGACGCGCACCTCGATGGTCTCCACGCCCTCGTCGGTCTGGCCGCGGTAGCTCCAGGTCGCGCCGACCGGCGCGGGGAACAGCGCGTTGGAGACGTTCGGCGACAGCTCGGCCGGGACCACCTGCGGCGCGTACGGGGTACCCGGATCGAACGGCGCTGGTCCGACCCCGCCGGAGTGGGGGATGCCGTCACCGCCGCCGCAGGCGGCCAGCATCACCAGACCCACTGCGTGGATGCGCATGCCCCTTGGTGCCCACCCCGCGTTCGATCCTTACCCGGCTAGTGCTGCGCCTGCCGCGCCGCTTCGGCCCGGCCCGTGCTCACGTAACTCATCGTCTTTGCATCCCAGCGCCAGACGTCGGGTCCGTCGCCGAAGCCGAGATCGAGGATCGGCTTCTTGAGCGGCCGGAAGCCGTCGGTCATGGGGATGGCCTGGACCTGGCGCAGTCGTTGCGGCCGCGCGTGCTCGGGCAGGACGGCGACCGCCTTGCTCAGGGCGTCGACGTCCAGCGCCGCGCCCGGCGCCAGCGCGAAGGCCGCGCCGGGCAGCTCGCCGCGCTCGCCCGGCATGCCCACCGCCACGCAGCTGAACACCGACGGCACGGCGTGGAGCGCGTCCTCGATGCGGCGGCTCATCACCGGCCCGTGGGCGGTCTTGATGCTGTCGCCCCAGCGATCGACGAACCAGTAGTCGCCGCCGCTGTCGATGGTGAGGATGTCGCCGGTGAAGAACCAGGTGTCGCCGGCCGCGAAGGCGTCGCGCAAGAGGCGGGCCGGCGCCAGGTGGGCCACGTCGGCGATGCCGCGCGGCGAGTCGAGCCGAGCCACCAGCATGCCGGGCTCGTCGACCCGCGCCCGAACCAGGCGGCCGGCGGAGTCGCGGACCAGCTCGTCGGCGTCGAAGTCGTAGGCCGCGATCGCCATCTCGGGGCTGCCCGGCAGCGGCCGCCCCACCGCGCCGAGCTTCTCCCCCGACGCGTTGGCCAGCACCGCCGACGCTTCGGTCGAGGCGTAGAACTCGAGCACGCCGGTCGGGCTGAAGCGATCGAGCAGCTTCTGCCAGAGGTCGGGGCGCATGCCCGAGCCGGCGAACAGGCGCACCGGGTGGTTCTGCTCGCCGACGGTGTGGGCGGCCAGCACCAGCGGCCGGCACATCTCGCCGGCGTAGTAGACGACGGTCACGCCGTAGCGCCTCACCTCGCGCCAGAACACGTCGGGGCGGAACTCCGAGGCCAGGGCCAGGCGGGCGCCGCCGGCCAGGGCGCTGCCGGCCGCGACCAGGATCGCGGTCGGATGGTGCAGCGGCAGGCAGCAGTACACGGTGTCGCGGTTGGTGAGCGTGCACGTCGCCGCCGCGCCCAGCGCCGAGAACGCCCAGCGCCGGTTGGTGATGCGGCTGGCCCGCGGCGCAGCGAAGCCGCCGCCCGAGACGATCACCATCGCCAGATCGCGGGCTCGTCCGGGATCCGGACGAAACCAGGCGGGCGGTGGCATGGCGTCGGGGTCGAGGGCCTCGAGGTCGATGGCGCCGGCCGGCAGCGACTTGCTCTCGTGGGCGCCGCCCAGCACCAGCAGCTTGCCGGCCCAGGCCGAGCGCACCCGCCCGGCCAGCCCGGGATCGGCGATCACCGCCTCGCACTCGCCGACGTCGAAGGCGCGGCCGAGCGCGTGGTCGGGCGTGGCCGGCGCGATCAGCACCGCCACCGCGCCGATGCGCGACAGCGCGGCGACCGCGGTGAGGTAGCTGGGCCGTCCGTCCATGAGCACGGCCACGCGCAGGCCCGGGCGCACCGCGCACTGCATGAGCCCGCGGGCCACGGCGTCGACGCGGCGGTTGGACTCGGCGTAGGTGAAGGCGCGGTCCTTCCAGAGGAAGAAGGTGCGATCGGGGATGGTGCGGGCCTGGTCGGCCAGGGTCCGGCCCAGCGAGATCGCGGTGTCGTCGCGCAGGTTGCGCAGCTTGCGCAGGCGCGGCACCTGCCAGCGCAGGTTGTCGAGGTAGTCGCCGAGATCGTCGGAGACGTCGCTGACCCGGTCGAGCACGGCGCGGGCGGTGTTGCCGATCACGTCCTGCACCAGCTCGAGGTCGAACTGGATCTCGCCGAACGCGCTCTCGATGTCGTCGTCCTCGACCTCGACGTCATCGTCGAGCTCGTCGATCCCCAAGGGGACGTTCCCGTCCCCTCTGCCGGGGTACAGGCCCCCGGCATTCACCCCACCGCGCGTCGCGTCGCGCGATGGTTCGTCGCGGACCACCGGCGAGATGCGCACCGGCGCCGGGCCGTCGCCGTCGCGCCAGCGCACCCACTCGACCACCGTCGGCCACGTGATCGATAGCGCGGTCGAGCCGACGACCAGCCCGAAGTGACCGGCCTTGACCGTGACCTCGTAGAGCGCTTCGACCGCCGGCACCGCCTTCTTGATGCCGCGTACCGCCGCCGGCCGGCCCATCTCGTCGCGCTCGCCGATGAAGTAGAGGATGGGCGAGGTGATGTCGGCCAGGGTCACGGCCTGGCCATCGATCACGATGCCGCCCGAGGTCATGCGGTTGGCGACGATGATCTCGTCGATGAACTTGCGCAGCGCCGGGCCTGGCCAGGCCACGAAGCCCTGGCCGCCGAGAAACAGGCGGCGGGCCTCGCGCTTCTCCAGCGCCGAGCGATCGTGGAGCTTGCTGACGAAGTCGAAGATCTGCCCGATCTCCTTGCGCGCGCCGAGCAGCTTGAACCCGGTCGAGGTCAAGAACCCGGGCAGGCCGTCGATGTGCTCGAGCGGCAGGGTCACCGCCCGCTGCAACGTCGCCACCATGCGCTCGACGATCTGATCGGACATGGGCACGGTGCGGTGGACGTCGACCGGGCTGCCGAACGTGATCACCGACGCCAGGCCGGCCGAGCGGCGGAAGGCGGCGACCTGATACGCGAACATGCCGCCCTGCGAGTAGCCGGCCATGTGCACGTCCTGTCCGGAGACGCGGCGGATCTCGTCGATCGCCTCCGACACGGCGCGGACGTGATCGTCGAGCGTGCGCTCCATGCCGCCGGCCTCGCGCTCGGGCGCGCCGAAGTCGGTGAGCCACACGTCGATGCCGTTGCGGGTGAGGAACGCGATCGAGCTGATGTCGGGCGCGATGTCGTAGACCTCGGAGGCCACCATCAGCGGCGGGACCAAGAGGAGCGGACGGCCGCGCGCGGCCCCGCCCTCGGCCTTGTAGTGACGGAGGCGATAGATCGGCGTCTCGTGGGTGACTTCGAACGGCGCACCGTAGGGCGCGGTCAGGCGACCGGCCCGCATGATCTCGAGCGCGTTCTGCCAGGCCAGGCCCACCCGCCGGAAGCGGCGTGCCCACGTGACCTTACGGCGGCGCCGGGCCGTGGCCGAACCACGTCGTTGCCGCGTCGCGCCTTCGCCTTCAGCGTCGCTCATGGCCGCGAGTATATCCGTGTGGGGGGCGTGACACGGATGTCCGGACCTTTCGCCGGGGCCCCGACGCGGATGGGCCAAGTGGTCGGAAGCCGCGGATCGCGAGGTGGTACGGCGGGTGCGATAGGGCACGGCATGAGGCACATCGAGACTCGCGCGGTCTTCTCGCTCTTCCTGGCCGCGGCTGTGGGCTGCGGCGGTGACTACGGCGGCGGCGGTGACTTCGGCGCCACGCCTGGCGGCGTGAAGGACATGAAGCTCGCCCGCGAGCTCATCGCCAATGGCCAGGTCCCGCCGGCGGCGGCCTTGCTGGTCGAGGGCATGTTCGCCGAGCACGATCTCGGCCTCGCCGGCGCGCCCTGCAACGACGTGCTGTGCCTGCGCACCGCGCTGGGCGTGGCACCCGATCGCGACGGCGACGAGCGGGCCTGGCTCCAGGTCGGCATGTCGTCCAACGTCATCCCCGAGATCTTCCCGCGCCCCGACACCACCTTCATCATGACCGTCGACGTCTCCGGCTCGATGGGCTGGAGCAGCGGCAGCGACGACTACCCGACGCCGGGCCGGCTGTCGCGCCAGCTCCTGCACGCGCTCGTCGATCCGATCGAGGGCCGCGACCAGGTCGCGATCGTCACCTACGGCAGCGACATCCGCACCGCCTTGCCGCTCACCAGCGGCAACAACGAGGCCGCCATCCGCGGCGCCATCGACGGCCTGCGCGAGGCCGGCTCGACCGACATGTACGGTGGGCTCCAGCGCGCCTACGAGCTCGGTCGGCAGGCCCGCGTCGCCGGCCGCCAGAACGTGCGCGTCGTCCTCTTCACCGACGTGCAGCCCAACGTCGGTCCGACCTCGCCGACCGCCTTCGACAACCTGGTCAGCGCCGGCGCCGCCGACGGCGTCCACATCACCGTGGTCGCGTTCGGCCTCGGCGTCGGCCCCGAGGTGCTGCAGAGCATGGCCAAGGTGCGCGGCGCCAACGCCTACAGCATGCAGCGCGGCGACGACGTCACCACCTTCATGGAGGACGAGTGGCCCTGGTTCACCGCGCCCATCGCCTACGACCTCGCCGTCGACGTGCGCCACAGCTCGGGTCTCGCGATCGATCAGGGCTACGGCTTCCCGGTCGGCTTCGCCGAGGAGCCGAGCTTCGAGGTCGCCACCGTGTTCCTGTCGAAGAAGAGGGGCGCGCTCCTGCTCTCGCTCACCGAGGAGACCGAGGGCGCCCTCGAGCTGGCCTACGCCGACGCCGACCTGGCGTGGGTCAACCCGGCCGGCGTGCGCCGCACCGAGACCCTACGCGCCACCCGCGACGGCAGCGCGCTCGACGAGCGCGGCCAGTGGTTCGCCCAGGAGGCGACCGCGCGTACCACCGCGCTGGCGCTCCTGGTGTCGGGCATGCACGACGCGGCCGCGGCCTACGGCGGCGACCCGGCGCTGGCGACGACGATCATGCGCACCGCCCAGGACCGCTTCGCCGCCGACGCCGCCGCCATCGGCGCCGCCGACCTCGCCCCCGAGGTCGAGCTGGGCCGGGCCATGCTCGACCTGATCGTCGAGCGCGCGCCCCAGGGCACGCTCTACGGACCGTGACGCGCTGACCGGTTCCACAGGTTGCCGCCCGATCGGGTGCAACCGCGGCATGGACGCTGCGTCTCCCCGCTGCCATGCCGCACGTTCGCTCCGCGATCGTGGTGGGCGTGCTCTGCGCGGTGGCCAGCTCGGCCGCCGCGCAGCCGGCACGTTACCGCCGCAACTCCCCGGTCGAGGTCGAGGTCGAGCTGTCGGAGCGGACCCGCCCGAAGCCGCGCCCGGCCGCCCCCGCCGACGGCCAGCCCACGATCACGGGCGAGGCCATCCTTGCCGCCGAGGCCGAGGTCCGCGACCTCCGTGAGGAGCAGATCGAGCTCCTCCGCCGGTTGATCGACGACACCCCCGATAGCGAGCCGATCGAGAAGGCCGACCTGATCTTCCGCCTCGCCGATTCGCTGGCCCAGCTCGCGCGCTTCCACCGCCTCGAGGGCGTGCGGCTCGAGATCGCCGGCGGCAAGGCAGCGGAGGCCAAGCAACACGCCCGGGCGTCGCTGGCGGCGCGCAAGCAGGCCGAACAGGCCTACGAGCGGCTGGTCGGCAACGATCGCTACCGGGCCTACCCCGGCATGAGCAAGGCGCTGTTCTCGTACGGGTTCGCGCTCCAGCAGAGCACGCAGAAGAAGGAGCGCGACAAGGCCCGGCAGATCTATCACCGGCTGCTCACCGAGCACCCGTCGTCGGACTACGTGCCCCACGCCTACCTGGCCTTCGCCGACTACTACTTCGAGGTGAAGCAGCTGCCCAACGCGGCGGCGTTCTACGAGAAGGTGCTGAAGTTCCCGAAGTCCAACGTCCACACCTACGCCCGCTTCATGCTGGGCTGGGTCCACCTCAACACCGGCGAGAACGAGCAAGCCGGCAAGGACTTCCTCGACGTCATCCGCGCCACCGACGGCGTCGCGAAGCAGGCCTCGCTCAACGCGGCGGCGCAGCGCGACTTCGTGCGCGCATTCAGCGAGTTCGGAGACGTGCGCAAGGCGTGGCCGATGCTGGGCAAGATCGCCGGCGGCTCTCAGCTCGCGATGATGGAGCGGCTGGCCGAGCTCTATGTCGAGAAGGGCAAGAGCGATCGGGCGGTGTTCGCGTACCGCACGCTGATCACGGAAGCCAGCACCAGCGTGCGCGTGTGCGCGTGGCAGCACGACATCGCCGTCGAGATGCTGTCGACACCGGGCACGCCGGTGGCGACCAAGGTCGACGAGATCGTGCGCCTGGTCGACCTGCACGCCGCGCTGGCGGCGCGCAAGACCTTGCCCGCCGCCGAGGCCCGCGACTGCCGCGCCGACGCCGCCGCCATGTCGGGCGAGCTGGCCCGCGCGTTCCACAACGAGGCCAGCAAGACCGGCGACCCCGAGTTGCTCGCCGCGGCCGATCGCCTCTACCGCGTCTACGTGAAGCGCTTCCCCGACGCCGGCGACTGGGCCGAGACCGCCAAGTACCACGCCGAGCTGGCGTGGCTACGCGCCGACAAGGAGCCCGACCCGCGCAAGGCGACCCAGCTCTGGCGCGACGCGGCGGCGGCATTCACGGTGGTCGTGCACGGCAAGCGGGTGCCCCAGCCGATCGTCAAGGACGCGGCCTCGGGCGCGCTCGATGCCCTGCGCAACGCGCTCGCGGTCGATCCGCGGCCGAAGATCACGGCGGTGGCGATCACGCCGGCGATGGCCAAGGCCGGCAGCGGCGGCGGCAAGCTGCCGGCGCCGCGGCCCATCCCGGAGGCCGAGCAGGCGCTGCTGGCCGCGATCGACGACTACCTGACGTTCGTCACCGACCGCAAGGATCCCGAGCGCGTCGCCATCTCGTTCCTGCGGGCCAACATCCTGCGTCACCACGATCACCTGGAGGAGGCGCTGCCGGTGCTGCAAGAGATCATCGAGCAGCACCCCGAGACCGAGCAGGCGCTGTGGGCCGCCGATATCACGCTCAACGTCCACGTCGTCGCCGGCCAGCACGACCGGGTGACGGCGTGGGGCAGATGGTTCGCGGCCCACCCGGGCTTCATGAGCGCGCGCGCCGATCAAGATCGCAGCGCGCTGGCCAGGCGGGTCGACGAGATCACCCGGATCGGGGCCCGGATCGAGGCCCAGGAGTGCGAGACCGCGGCGCGCAAGACCGGCGACTACGCCAGCCTGGTCGCATGCGGCAATCGCTACCTGGCGATCTTCAACGACGCGGTCGCGCGGGCTCCCAGCGCGGGCGCGGCCGACAAACTCGACGAGGTGCTCTACAACGCGGGCGTGCTGTTCGAGGACGGCCGCTCGCTGTCGGCGGCGATCGACGTCTACACCCAGCTGCGCGAGCGTTACCCCGACTCGACCTCGGCGGCGCGGGCGCTGGCCCGCCTCGGCACCGTGCACGCCCGGGTCGCGTACTACGAGCGCGCATCGGCCAACTTCGAGGAGTACGCCCGCACCTACGCCGGCGAGGACGACGCCTTCAAGGCGATGAACGACGCGGTCGTGTATCGCAAGGGCATGGGCCAGGACGAGCAGGCGCTGGAGAACACCGCCTACTTCGTGCGCACGTTCGGCGCCGAGCAGCCGCGGGCGGCGGCCGATGCCTTCTTCAGCATGGGCACGATCCTCGAGAAGCGCGGCGACCTCGACGCGGTGGCCGCGCACTACCGCACGTACCTGAAGCGGTACGGCGAGCAGGGCGGGTCCGATCGCGTGGTCGTCGCCTACGCCCGCATCGGTCAGATCCTGTGGGACCAGGCCTGCCCGGTGAGGGCGATCGACGGCTCGTGCGTGAAGATCACCCGCGAGCGCGCGGTAGGCTCGCGGGCGACGCGGCGGGCCGAGCTAGCCGGCGTGCGCACCCAGTGCGGCCCGCCCACCAAGATGAAGCTGACCGTGGTGAAGCGCGATCCGCGCAAGGTGGCGGCGGCGATGACCGCGTTCGGGCACGCCATCGCCGAGTACGAGCGACGCAGTGGCACCTTCGCCGGTGGCGACGCGCGGGCGGCCCGGCACGCCTACGCCACGGCCCGCTTCCACAAGACCGAGGTGACGTACGAGACCTTCCTCGACGTGCGCTTCCCCGATGGCCTCGACTTCGACCCGGCCCACGCCGCGGCCAAGGCAACGTCGGACAAGCGGCTGAACGACTGGTTCGTCAAGAAAGACGGCCTGGCCAGCAGGGCCGGCGCCGAGTACCTCACGCTGGTGCGGGAGGTGAGGGATCCGGCCATGGCCATCGCCAGCGCGGCGCGGGTCGGTCAGCTGGCCCAGACCTTTTCCGACGCTCTCTACACCGCCGAGGTCCCGGCCTTCCTCCGTCCCTACGAGGAGGCGGTCGAGATCTACTGCGAGCGCCTCGAGACCAAGGCCGACGAATACGAGGACCGCTCGCTCGAGGCCTTCGGGGCCTGTCTGAAGGCCTCGACCGACTTCGGTTGGTTCTCGAGCTGGTCGCGCATGTGCGAGCGCGAGCTGGGCCAGATCCGCCCCGAAGACTACCCGACCGCCGCCGAGCTGCGCGCCGCGCCCGAGGCGGTGGTGTCGGTGCGGGACATCGAGCGGCCGATCTTGAGGGTCGAGTAAGCGTCAGAACGGAGCGCCGTCGGCGCGGCGTCCAGGAGATGCCGGCAAGGATGAGCGGGTTCGGTGTTTCACCAGCGGCGCGTCGGGTTCGCCGTCGGTGGCGCGGGTGAGCGACTGGTCGTCGCCACCCTCGGCGCCGTACGTGACGTGGGCCAGGAGCGTGCCGGTGGGGGAGCGGATCGCCACGGTGTCGCCGTCGTTGTTGAGGGACAGGCCGGCGGCGCCGCCGTAGACGGCGAGGGCGTGGCCGGGCGCGAGGGTGGTGCCGGCGGGGAAGGTGAACTGCACGGTCACGGCGTCCGAGATGGTCACGCCGGAGAGATCGAGGGTGGTGCCGCCGATGTTGAGCAGCTCGAGCATCTCGTCGCTGCGATAGCTGGCCACGCCGTCGCCGTTGGCGTCGTAGCCGAGCGGCGGATCGGCGAGCACCTCGTTGATCAGGAGGCGGCCCACGGCCGGCGGCAGGGTGGGGCGGGGCTCGCCGAGCACGCGGATCTCGTCGAGGAACCAGCCCTCGCCGCGGTTGCTGGCGGCGTCGTGGGTGTCGATCGAGAAGCGGATCCGGATCGTGCGGCCGCCGAAGCCGGTCAGATCGAGCAGGCGGGCGTGGAAGCCGGTCGTGCGGCTGCGCTGCTTGTTGGCGCCCAGCACCAGCGACGTATCGGCGGCGTCCACCACCTCGACGCGCAGCATGTCGAACAGCGCCGCCGACTCGACGTCGACGTGTTCGAGCCAGGACAGCTGCGGGTCGGCGATGCCGGTCAGATCGATCGCCGGCGAGAGCAGCGTGCCGCGGTTGGCCACGCCGGGGGTGTCGTAGGTGCCGGTGGTCTCGTCGCCGTACCAGAAGGCGCTGCGCCCGGCGCCGGCGCGCCGGGTCGAGACGTGCCACATCCCGGTCGCGCGCCACGCGCCCATGCCGCGCTCGGCGCCGTCGTGGAAGACCTGGTGCGGCGGCGGCAGGTCGACCGTGACCACGTTGGAGAGCCGCGACGTGTTGCGCAGATCGTCGAGGGCGCGCATGGCGAGGTGGATGCGCGGCGCCACCGGCAGGCGCACGGTCGCGGTCTGGTGCTGACCCGCGGCCACGGGCAGCGGCGCCGGGACCGGGTTGGCGGCCGCGAACGTCGACTCGTCGATCGGCACGAGCGACCAGCGCAGCTCGTAACTGGCAGCGGTGCCGGTCGCGCCGTCGTCGCCCGGGGCGGTCCAGCCCAGCGTCACCGAGGTCGGCGTCCGCGCTGTCACGGTCAGGTCGGTGATCGCCGAGGGCGGCGAGAGATCACGGCTGACGACGAAGTCGAGGCGGTGGCGCTGGGCCGCGGCCAGGAGCACGTCCCAGTGTGGCGTGCCGTTGCCGAGATCGCCGTCGTCGTCGTCGCGCAGGAAGACCTCGCGGACCGCCGACGGGATGTCGGGCGCGTCGGTGCCGAGCGACGGCAGGACCAGCGCGCTGGCCAGCGCCGCGCCCTGATCCGCGCCGAGCCGATCGACGAGGCCGGTGCGCACGTCCCACGCAAACCCGGCCCAGGCCTGGCCCAGCTCGTGCTCCTCGTCGCGGCCACCGCGCGGATAGCGGTAGTCGTTGGCGCACGAGCGCATGTCGGTGCCGTCCTGGAACAGATCGCCGCCGACCACGGGCCGGCCGAGGAGGAAGCAGGCCAGGGTGTCGCCCCAGCCTTCGCTGAGCCCGCCGTCGTGGATGCCGCCGAAGGCATCGTCGGCGACGTGGCCGTACTCGTGGAGAACGATGCTGGCCTCGGCGCTGTTGTTGCAGCCGCCGCCCGAGCGGAAGAAGTTGAGGGTGCGGCCGCCGGGCGAGAAGTAGGCGTTGCACGAGTCGGCGATGTTGACGTTGGTGGTGATCGCCGGGCCCAGCGCGTCCGCGTCGAGGCCGGCGTCGACGAGCGCGCGGCGCGCGGCCGTGACGTAGTGATAGGCGGTGGTCTGGGCCAGGATGTGCTCGCCGGTGGCGGCGCCGAGCACCAGGTTCACGCTCGGCGCCGCCGGCGCGGCCGCGGTGACGCCGCCGCTTCCGGCCGACTTCACCCGCGCGGCCAGGCCGGCGACCGCCGCGGTGACCGTCGAGCCCTCGGCGGCGCCGACGGTGAAGCGCCCGTCGCCGCCGGTGGTCGCCGACGCGGTGCCGGCGCGGACGAAGGTGTCGCGCTGGGCCAGCACCTGGGCGCGTCCACCGGCGCCGGGCGCGCCGCCAGCTGCCACCCACGCCGTCACCGCACCTTCGGTCTCGTAGACTCGATCGTCGACGGCGTCGGCGCTGCCGGCGCGGATGCCGGCGGCGTGCACCACCGCGCGGCCGTCGTGATCGACGACGGTCACGTCCCACACCAGGGCCAGCTCGCCCTCGAGCTCGCGGATCACCAGCGCGGCGTCGCGGAGCGGCGCGTCGGCGGGCGCGCGCAGCACCTCGCGGCCCAGCGCCTCGGCCCGGTCGCGATCGATCGCCGGCGTGACGTCGACGTCGGCGCCGTGGAAGAGCCGGTAGCTCGACGCCAGGAGCCGGGCCGGCGCGCCGCCCTGGGCCGGCGCCAGCGCCAGGTACAGGTGGCTGTCGGCGATGGGCACGCCGGCCAGGATCTGGCGCGCGCTCACGTACGCGATCGCCGCGCCGCCGGGGCCCGGAATCATCGCCGTGGTGGCGCTGAGCTCGCCGGCGCCAACCGCGGCCACCGCCGGATCGAGCTCGCGCGCGCTGGCCAGCACCCGCTCGAGCTCGACGCCGCCCATCGTCACGCCCTCGACCGGCGCGTGGTGGAGGCTGCCGCCGCGCACCTCGCGGTCGTAGCGAGCGCCTCCGCCGGCACCGTCGCCGCCGTCGGCGCACGCCGCCGCCATCGCCACCGTCGCTCCGATCGCCATGATCATCCGCTTGCTCGTACGCATCGTCGCTCTCCATCCGCGCCGGGCGCGGCGTTGGGGTTCGCGGCGCACGACAGCAAGGGATGGACCATGCGGCTGATCGCGTGGTTCCGCGGGCCTGCACGGCGACGACGGCGATCTTGTCCGAAAAGCGGACGCCACCTCCGGCCGGAATCCGGCCGCGGGCGACGGGCGACGGGCGACGGGCGAC
>SXJR01000035.1 GCA_005779305.1 Myxococcales bacterium | reverse complement strand
GGATCACATCCGGTCGGATCGACGAAGGCGAGGTCGTTGCGCGCGAAGCGCGGCGCGGCGGCCCGCCGCCCGTGCCACACGAGCTGCCGTTCAGGAAGAACTCGCCCGGCGCCGGGTTGCTGCCGCTCTTGCCGCCGTTGAAGCCGAACTCCACCGTCGCGCCGGCGGCGAGCGACCGGTTCCATCCCACCGCCGACGCGGTGGCCGTACCACCTGACTGCACCGCGGTCGCGTTCCAGATCGAGCCGACGCGCTGCCCCGCCGTGTACTGCCAGCGCAACGACCAGCCGTCGCGCGCCGCACCCGTGTTGGTGACCTGGACGGTCGCGGTGAAGCCGCTGTCCCAGTCGCTGGTCGTGTAGACGACCTTGCACGCCGTGCTCTCGGTCGTGATCTCGTGCGACTCGTGCTCGAGCTCCACACACGCCGTGATGACGGCGACCGCCGCGATGAGTAGCGTCTTCATGGGGGCTCCTTTCCCTCACGGAGAGGGGTCGGAGCCCGATCGGGTCAAGCCCGGCGGAAGACGCCGGCGTTGATCTCGACGTGCTCGGCCCGGCTGGTCCCGACCAGGGCGGTACCCAACCCGGGCCGCGTGCGGGTCCAGTCGAGGGCGGCGCGCGCCGACGCGGGATCGGGCGCCAGCTTGCCCTGCATGATGGACGCGGACGACATCACGTAGAGGCCGAGATCACGGGCGGCGGCGAGCAACGGCTGGCCGCCCTGGGTCGGCGCCTCGGCCGCCTCTGGCAGCGACCGGTTGAGCGGCGCCTGGATCACCTCGAGGCCGTGGCCATCGCCGCCGACCTCGCGGGCCAGCGCGACCAGCTCGGCGAGATCGAGGTGAGCCTTGGCGCCCGGCGGCTCCCGCAGCCCGAACCACGTCGCCAGGCCGTAACGCGCGATGGCGCCGTCGGCGCGGGCGCGCTCGAGCACCTCGTAGGCGGCTCGCATTCGGCGCAGAAAGGTCGGCCGATCGACGTCGTCGAGCTGGGTCTCGGGGTTGTGCAAATAGTAGATGTCGATCGTGGCCAGCCCGAGGTTGGCCCGGCTGCGCGCGATCCGCTCGGCGAGGTAGCGCGGGGCCAGGCAGTGACAACCGGCGGCGATCTCGTCCCAGCCGGCCAGCCCGGCATCGACGATCGAGGTCTGCCAGTAGGCGCGTGGATCGGGCGGCCGATGGCCGTCGAAGCCGAGGAAGCCCGCCTTGCTCGCCACCACCACCTCGTCGCGCCCGATGCCGGCCGCGGCCGCAGCGCGCAAGGCGCGACCGAACGCGCGCTCGCTGCGCTGGTTGCGGTACACGATCGCCGCGTCGAGCACGTTGATGCCGAGGGCCAGCGCCCGCTGCACCGCGGCCTCGTAACGCGCGTCGGTGGCGTCGTCGGGCGGCGCCAGGTACGAACCCAGCCCCACCGACGAGAGCGACAGCCCGCCCAGCCGGCGTACGTGATCGGCGTTGCTCGAGCCGGCGTGGCGGGCGTGAAAACGTGCGGTGCCGTCACGGGTCGCCCGGGTCACGTCGCTCATCGCGGCATCTTCGCAGACCTGGCGGATCGGGTGGGGGCCGACCTACCCATCGTGGGGTTGCCGGAGGGTCCGATGATGGTTCCCTTGTCGATCATGGAGATCGAGCACGCCATCGAGCACACCAACGACAGCCCGACGGAGTTCCAGACGCTGCTGGCCCGGGCGGCCGGCGCCGCGGGTGACGCCGACCTCGACGCCTTCATGCGCGCGGCGTGGGAGGCGTTCGTGACCTCTCGCCCGGGACTGCGCGAGCAACTCGAGGAGATGCGCATGCTGGCGCAGCTCGAGGCCCTGCGCGAGCAGGGCAAGGTCGCCACGGCCTGAACGTCAGACGAAGTGCTTGCGGGCGCGCTCGAACGGCGCGGTCGAGACCCGCCACAGGCCGCTGAACGCGTCGTCGAGATCGCGGACCAGGTAGAGCACGTGCGAGACGGCGGCGGCGAGGGCGCCGGTGATGATGGCGTGGATGACGAAACTGTCGACGGACAGGAGGAACATCGACGCCACCAGGACCATGCCACCGACGTAGAGCAAGAGGGTGAGGCCGAAGGGCATCCGCGAGCGGGCGGCCGAGAGCCGGCTGGTGCGCGCGTCAGACAGATCGTTGAACCGCGACAGGGCCTCGCCGTGCAGCGACTTCTCGCACTCGCTCGTCGGCTCGAGCTCGTGCAACCCGTCCCAGACTGCATCGAGCTCCTTGCCGATCCGCTCCATCGCGTCTTCGTTGCCCTTGGCCATGGCGAGCCACTCCTCGGCGACCACCGCATCGACGTAGCGGGCCAGCGCTTGCTGGAGCGGCACGCGGGCCGCGTCGGGCAGGCCGTCGGTGAGCCGGTGCAGGTCGGCGACCTCGTTGGCCTCACGCTCGACGAACACGCGGGCCTCGTTGAACTGCGACCACACCGACTGGACCACGAAGGCCAGGAGCACGGCGTAGATGGTGCCCACCGCCTGGAGGTAGTTGCCGACCACGTCGGTGCTGGGACGCAGCTCGTCGGGGGTCACCCACTGCCGCACCAGCCACAGGCCGAGGATCGCGACCAGGCTGGCGCCGAGCACGATGGGGAGGAGACGGACGATGACGAGGAGGCGGCGCATCGCTCCCAGTATCGATGATCCTCTCGTACAGTGGTGCCGATGGCCACGGTGCTGGTGCCGCTCCCCGATCGCGACTTCGACGTCACCGAGGTCGCGGTGCCGTGGAAGGTGTTGACCGAAGCTGGTCACAAGGTGGTGTTCGCCACCGAGGACGGCGTGCTCCCGAAATGCGATCAGCGCCTGCTCGACGGGGTCATCTTCGGCAAGCTGGGGGCGGCCCCCGACGCACGCGCCTGCTACGAGGAGATGGAGACCACGCCCGCGTTCAACGTGCCGAAGGCCTGGCGCACGCTCGACGTCTCGACGTTCGACGGCCTCCTCCTCCCCGGTGGCCACGCGCCCGGCATGAAACAGTACCTGGGCTCGACCGAGCTGCAGGCCAAGGTCGCAGCGTTCTGGAAGACCGGCAAGCCGGTGGCGGCGATCTGCCACGGCGTGCTGGTGCTGGCCCGCTCGATCGACGAGACCACGGGCAAGTCGGTGCTACACGGCCGCCGCACCACCTGTCTGCCCAGGTACATGGAGCGCTCGGCGTACATGCTGACGTTCTGGAAGCTCGGGAAGTACTACCGGACCTACCCCGCGTACGTGGAGGATGAGGTCCGAGCCGCGCTGGCGCAGCCGGCCGACTTCGAGCGCGGTCCCCGCACCATGACCCGGCGAGGCACCCGCGACGACGACACGGCGACCTTCCTGGTCGAGGACGGCAGCTACGTCTCGGGGCGTTGGCCCGGCGACGCCTGGCGCTTCGCGCGGGCCTTCGCGGATCGCCTGCGGCCGGCCTGACAGCCGCCTGCGCCTTGGGCATAGTCGCGCCCTCCTGGGAGGAACGACGATGTCTCTTTCGCCCGCTCTGCGCACCGTGTCTTGCACGCTCGGGATCGCCGCCCTGCTCGGCGGCGCCGCCACCGCCGCCCACGCCCGCGGCGCCACCGTCGACGATCTGCTGGCCATGCAGCGCATCTCCGGGCCGGCGGTGTCGCCCGACGGCCGGTGGGTCGCCTTCAACGTGCGCGACACCGATCTCGACGCCAACCGCGGCCGCAACGACATCTGGCTGGCGGCGGTCGACGGCTCGAGCGCCCGCCGCCTGACCACGTCGCCCGACAGCGACACCAGCCCGGTGTGGACTCCCGACGGCAAGACGCTCTACTTCCAGTCGTCGCGTGGCGGCAGCTCGCAGGTGTGGCGCATCGCCGTCGCTGGCGGCGAGGCCGAGCAGGTCACGCGCCTGCCGCTCGACGTCGGCGGCTTCAAGCTCTTCCCCGACGGCAAGCGGCTGGTGGTCGCGCTCGAGGTCTGGCCGGAGTCGCGGACGCTCGCCGACTCGCTCAAGCGCGACGAGGCCGAGGCCAAGAAGAAGGTCAAGGCCCGCGTCTACGACCAGCTCCTGTTCCGCCACTGGGACCAGTGGGAGGACGGTCGCTACTCGCACCTGTTCGTGTGGACGCCACCCGAGCTGGGCGGCAAGGCCGACGACGCCCGCGACCTGACTCAGGGCCTCACCACCGACGCGCCCAGCCATCCGTTCGGCGGCATGGAAGAGGTGAGCATCGCGCCTGACGGCAAGACCATGGCCTACGTGGCCCGGGTCGGCGGCCGCGACCTGGCGTGGACCACCAACACCGACGTCTTCCTCGTCGACACCAGCGGCAAGGGCAAGGCGCAGAACCTGACCGCGGCCAACAAGGCCTACGACTTCAGCCCCACCCATTCCCCCGACGGCAAGACCATCGCCGTCACCGCGATGGCCCGCGCCGGCTACGAGGCCGATCGTCAGCGCGTGGTGCTGTACGACGCCGCCACCCGCAAGCCGCGGGTGCTGACCGAGGACTGGGACCGCTCGGCCGGGGGGCTGACCTGGAGCTCCGACGGCAAGACCCTCTACACGTCGGCTGACAACATCGGCAACCACTCGCTGTTCTCCATCGACGTCGGCAGCGGCAAGGTCACGACGCTGGTCGACAAGGGCACCAACGCCGAGGCCCGCGTGGCCGGCGATCGCCTGCTGTTCCTGCGCGACACGCTGAAGTCGCCGGTCGAGATCTTCACCGTCGCCCGCGATGGCAGCGATCTCCGTCAGGTCACCCACCTCAACGACGCCCGGGTCAAGGCGGTGCAGTGGGGCGACTACGAGCAGTTCTCCTTCAAGGGCGCCAAGGGCGACACCGTCCACGGCTACGTGGTGAAGCCGGCCGGCTTCACCGGCAAGAAGGCGCCAGTCGCGTTCCTGGTCCACGGCGGTCCCCAGGGCAGCTTCGGTGATCACTTCCACTACCGCTGGAACCCACAGACCTACGCCGGCCGCGGCTACGGCGTGGTGTTCATCGACTTCCATGGCTCGACCGGC
>SXJR01000270.1 GCA_005779305.1 Myxococcales bacterium | reverse complement strand
TCGAGCGCGCCGGCGATGCGCGGGGCACCGGCCACCTCGTCGTCGACCAGGGCCAGGAGTCGCGCGCCGACGAGCATGGCGCGCGCCACCGCGCGCGAGCGTGGCCGTGCCACCACCACCTCGGCAGCGCGCCAGTACCGCCCGGCGTCGGCGCTCTGCCCGAAGAGCTTGGCGCGCAGCCCGAGCACGGGCACCTGGCGCCGCACCGCGGCCGCGGCGTCGACGTCGGTGCCGGCGTCGAACAGGTAGGTGACCCGCTCGCTGATCTCGGCCAGCGAGAGCTGCATCACCAGCTGGCCGGTGAGCTCGGCGCCCAGGCCAGCGACCTCGACCACCACCGCGCGATCGCCGGCGCCGAACTTGCGGCGCAGCCCGGCGCGATCCTCGAGCGCGGCGTCGGCCCACATTCGCTCGCCGACGGGGCCGACGACGATCACGCGGTCCTCCTCGACGCCGTGATCGGCCAGCGCCACGGCGGTCTCGACGTCGATCGCGCAATAACGATCGGCGTCGGCCTGGCCCCACGACGCCACCGGCTCGAGCTCGCTCACCACCGCCACCACCGGCGCCGGGTTGCCGGCCTGATCGCGAGCCAGGGACAGGGCCTGGGCCGCGAAGGCGTCGAAGGCGATGCTCACGTCGGGCGGGTTGCCGTCGATCTCCTTGCGCAGGCGTCGCTCGGCGCTCTCGCCGTAGATGGCGCGACGCATGCGATCGGACAGACCGCCACCACCGGCGCCGGCGGCACCGACGTCGATGGCGCGCACGCGCATCCCCGCGGCCTCGCACGCCGCCAGCACTGGCACCACCGCGGCTGGGTCGGCGCTGGCGCTGGTCACCACCAGCACGTGCGGCTCGTGGGTCGGCCCGCTCACCACGCCCGTCCTCGCGCCGCCAGCGCGTCGCCGTTGACCAGGTTGGCGGGCCGGCGTCCCGAGAGGACGTCGCGCACCGCGGTGACACAGAGCTCGGCCATTCGGGTCCGAGCGCTAGTGGTAGCGGATCCCAGGTGCGGCGCCAAGACCAGGCGAGGCGCGGCGAGCAGGCGCGGGTCGATCTGGGGCTCGTCGGTGAAGACGTCGAGGCCAGCGCCGCCGAGGTGGCCGCGGCCGAGGGCGTCGGCGAGCGCGCCCTCGTCGACGATGGCGCCGCGCGCGGTGGTGACCAGGATGGCGCCCGGCTTCCTGGCGGCCAGAGCGCGGGCGTCGACGAGGCCGCGGGTCGCCGGCGTCAGCGGGCAATGGATCGAGAGGAAGTCGCTGCCGGCCAGCAGCTCGGTCAGGGGCACCTCGGTGGCGGCGACGTCGCCGGGGGGCGCGCCCCGGGTGTAGAGCACGGTCATGCCGAAGCCGCGGGCGCGGCGCGCGACGGCTCGGCCGATGCGACCGAGGCCGAGGATGCCGAGGGTGCGGCCGCCGACCTCGGCGCCGAGCAGGAGGTCCGGGGTCCAGCCGCGCCAGGCGCCGGCGCGGACCAGGCGCTCGCCCTCGCCCAGACGGCGGGCGGCGGCGAGCAGGAGCGCGAAGGTGAAGTCGGCGGAAGCCTCGACCAGGACATCGGGGGTGTTGGCGACGGCGACGTCGCGGGCCGTCGCCGCGGTCAGGTCGACGTTGTCGACGCCGACGGCGTAGTTGGCCACCACGCGGAGCGCCGGGTTGGTGTCGAGCGCCGCACCGTCGATGTGATCGGAGAGCAGACAGACCAGCGCGCGGGTCTCGGGGTGAGCCAGCTCGCTCAGCCAGCGCGCGCGGGGCCACGCGTCCTCGCCGGCCGCCGGGCCGATCCAGGTGTGACCGTCGAGGAGCCGCGCGGGATCGCCGGGGAGGTGCGTGGTGGCGACGACGCGTGCCACCACGACAGCCTACCACCGCGACGGCGACGGGTTAGAGTCGGGGACGTGCGGACGCGGATGACGCTGGGGATCGCGATCGTGTGTGGCGCCCTCGGCGTCGCGGTCGGAGAAGAGCCAGGCACGGGCACGACCGAAGAGGTGGGTGGCGGGGGCACGGGGATCGAGCTCGGTGGCGCGGATCCACTGCGCGGCGATGGTGTGCCCGACATGGTCGCGTTCACCTTCGACGACGGGCCCCACGAGCTGTACACGCCGCGGGTCCTGCGCGCGCTGGCGAAGCACGACATCCCCGCCGCCTTCTTCGTGGTCGGCAACAGCCTCGCCGGCGACCACCACGCCGACCGGCGCGCGCTGCTGGTCCGCATGCGCGACGCCGGTCACCTGATCGGCAACCATACCTTCCACCACGCGCGGCTGACCAAGCTGTCGGCCGCCGCCCGGGACGCCGAGCTGGCCCGCACCGCCGCGCTCGTCGAGGAGACCACCGGCACGGCGCCGGTGCTGGTGCGGCCGCCGTACGGCGCCAGCTCCCCGAGCCTGCGCGCCGCCCTGACCGCCGCCGGCCTCACCGAGGTCCGCTGGAACATCGACGTGCGCGACTGGACCCTCGAGGACCCCGAGGTCCTGCGCCGGGCCGTCCTCGATCGCATCGTGGAGCAGCGCGGCGGCATCGTCATCCTGCACGACACCAAGCTGCCCACGGTCCGCGCCCTACCCGGCCTGCTCGCCGGCCTCGAGGCCCATAACTGCAAGCGCCTGGCGCGCGGTCGCGAGCCCATCGTCCCGGTCTCGCTCCACTACTTCCTGCGTGATGCCGGGGTGCCCAGGGCCATCCCTGCAGACGTCGCCGCCCGGACCCAGCGCTACCGGGAGGCCCTGGCCGCCCGCTGCGAAGTTGCGCCTCGCGCGACGCGACGCGCGGCGGGGTGAATGGCCGGGGACCTGCGCCCCGGCCGGAGGGGACGGGAACGTCCCCTTTCAATTGACAACCACACCGACGCACATTAGGTTCCGCGCCCGCTCTCCGGGGGGCGTCCGATGGAAACGCGCACGAAATCCGATGGTTCCGGCCCACTGCTGCCCTCGCTGCGGTATCCTGCCGCGGTGACGGGTCCGGAGTCGACTGGGGGCGGCACGCTCGATCGGACGATCGATCCGCTGGCCGAACTGGACGGCGATCTGTTCGGCGACGGCGACGACGAACGCACCATCGCCATCCCGGCGGTCTACGACCTCCGCACCCGCTTCACGGGCCGCCGGCCCGCGCTCGAGCTCCTGACCCAGCGCTTCAAGAGCGCGGTGAGCGAGCAGACGATGGCCTACGCCGTCGTCGTCGCCGAGCCAGGCATGGGCAAGAGCCGCCTGGTGAGTGAGCTGTCGCGCGCATGCCGCGAGGCGGCGCCCGAGGTCCGCGTGCTGTCCGGGTCCGCCGAAGACGGCGGCACCTTCGCTGCGTTCGCGCGCCTCTTCGCCCAGCGCTTCGGCGTCGCCCCCGGCGCGCCCATCGCCGACAGCCGCGAGCGTGTGATCGCCGGCGTCGCCGACGTGTTGCCGCCGGCGCGGGTCACCGAGGTCGCGCACCTGATCGCCCATCTGATGCGCGTCGACTTCGAGGACAGCCCCGTGGTGGGCCCGCTGGTCGAGTCGCCGCAGCAGCTCGAGATGCGCACGTTCCTGGCGGTGCGCCGCTTCCTGGCCGCCGACGCCGAGCAGCACCCGCTGGTGCTGGTGCTCGAGAACCTCGAGCTCGCCGGCCAGGAGACCATCAACCTGGTCCAGTACCTGGCCGCCGGGCTGCGCAGCTCGCGCATCCTCCTGGTCGCCACCGCCCAGGGCTCGCTCTACGAGCGTTATCCCAGCTTCGGCGAGGGCGACGTCGCGCCCGAGAAGCTCGAGCTCGGCGCGCTGTCGGCGAGCGACGCCGACGCGCTCCTCAAGGAGCTCTTGCTGCCGCTGGGCACCGTGCCCGATCGCCTGCTCGCCCACGCCCGCTCGCTGGGCGGCTCGCCGCGCGCGATCCACGAGCTGGTCCGCCTGCTGCTCGAGAGCGACTGCATCGTCCGCGGGCCTGGCGCCACCTGGCGGCTCGACAGCGCGCGCCTGGCCGAGACCGATCTGCCGCGCACCTACGATCAGCTGGTCGCGGCCCGCCTGAGCGTGATGGATCCGCTCGATCGCCGCGTGCTCGAGATGGCGGCGGTGATCGGCGAGGTGTGCTGGATGGACGCCGTCCTGGCCCTCGAGCGCGCGCTCCACCTCGAGACCGCTGACCCCGACGGCCCCACGCTGTCGCAGATCGCGGCGTCGGGCGATCACTCGCGGGTGACCGTCAACGCGTCCCTGGCCAAGCTCATCGAGCGCGAGTGGCTGATCGAGGTCGATCCGCCGCAGATGCAGGGCGAGCGGGAGCTGCGCTTCGCCTACCGCATCCTGTGGTCGCTGGTGCTCAAGGGCCAGGACGAGGCCCAGCGCCGCCGCTACCACCGGCTGGCGGCGCAATGGCTCGAGCTGCGCCCCGAGGGTCGCGGCCCGGCCGCGCAAGAGGAGGTCGCGCGTCACCTCGAGCGCGCTGGCGAGACCCGCGAGGCCGCGGGCCGGTATCGCCGCGCCGCCGAGGCCGCGCGCGCCCAGTACCACAACGAGCGCGCCATCCGGCTCTACGACCGCGCCCTGGCCTGCGTCGGCGACACCGATCACGCCGCCCGCATCCACCTCTGGCACGACCTCGGCTCGGTCTACGAGCTGATCGGCGACTTCGAGGCAGCGCTGGGCGCGTTCGAGCGCATGTTGCGGCTGTCGTGGGTGGGCGCGTCGAAGGCCAAGGCCGCCGTCGCGTTCAACAAGATGGGGCGGGTCTGGCGGCGCAAGGGCGATCTCAAGCTGTCGCTCGAGTACCTCGAGCGCGGCGCCGAGCTGTTCCGGGCCGCCGGCGACGCCCGCGGCATCGCCGGCTCACTCGACGACATCGGCAAGGCGCTGCACCTGCTCGGCCGCAACGACGAGGCCTTCGCCAAGATCACCGAGGCGCTGTCGCGGCGCGGCCACCTCGGCGACAAGCGCTCGATCGCCGCGTCCCTGTCGAACCTCGGCAACGTGCAGCAGGACCGCGGCCAGTTCGACGCGGCGCTGACCTGTCACGCCGAGGCGCTCGAGCTGCGCCGCGCCGCCGGCGATCGCTGGGGCGCGGTGGTATCGCAGATCAACCTGGCCAAGCTCGCCTACGAGCTCGGCGAGCACGCCGACGCTCGTAGCGGCTGGATGGCGGCGCTGACCGGCGCCGAGGAGATCGGTGCGTTGCCGTACTCGGCGATGGTGCTCACCCACCTCGGCGAGCTGGCGCTCGACGAGAACAAGCTCGAGGAGGCGCGCAGCCGCCTCGAGGATGCGCTCGAGATCATCGAAGATCTCGAGGCTCGCCAGCTCGAGAGCGAGTGCTGCCGCATCCTCGCCCTCCTCGACCTGCAGGTCGGCAAGGTGGCCGAGGCGCGCGGCCTCGCCGAACGCGCCCTGGCGGTCGCGACCCAGGCCGGGCTCAAGGAGAAGGAGGGCCTCGCGCTCCTGGCCCTGGGCCAGGTGCTCTCGGGCAGCCTCTACGACGCCGAGCGCACCGAGATCATGGGCGCGCCCGACGAGCCGCCGGCCGAGGGATTCTTCCGGCGCGGCCTGGCGGTGCTACGTGATATCGGCAACGACGCCGCCACGGCGCGCGGGCTGGAGCTCTTCGGGAAGTACAAGATCGAGAACGGTGAGACCGCGGTCGGCACCGATCTGCTGCGCGAAGCGCTGGCGATCTACGCGCGCCTGGGCCTCAAGCGCGGCGAGAAGGTCCAGGCGCAGCTTCAGGGGAGTTGAAGCGGGGGCGACGGCTGCGGTGCCCGCCAGCTTCGTTGCCGGGTCCCCTCCTCGTCCTCACGTACCGACGTACGCTGCGGCTCGGCCTCCGCCCCGGCGCCTCGCTGGCAGGCATCCTCGCGCGTCGCAGCTAGACCTCGATCATTTCGCCTTGATCGATCTCCCGTGAGAGCAGATCGACCGATCCAGATCCAATGAGCGCGTTGCTGCTCTACGGGCGACGTACGCCGGCGAGCACCGCCGCCGCTCCCTACGCTAGTCACCACGATAGGTGAAGCGGAGCTCGTAGTCGCAGAGGTGGAAGACATCACCTTCGTCGATGCGCTTGTTGTCGATGCGCATGCCCTTGTAGTCGATCCCGTTGGTCGACCCGAGGTCCTTGATGTAGAAGGTGCCGTTGCGACGGATGACGGCGGCGTGCTTGCGCGAGATGTTGCCGTCCTTGATCGCCAGGTCGCTGGTCTTGGACCCGCGGCCGATGATGAACTGGTCCTTGGTCACCGGGTACCGTTGCCCGTTGAACATCAAGAACAGCGTCGGTGATCCGCCGGCACCGGCGTGCCCCGTGGGCGCGGGTGCCGCAGGCGCGGGCGCCGGAGGATATCCGGTGGGCGCGGCAGCGCGGCCCGCGGCCATGCCACCACCCATCGGCATCGCGCCGCCCATGTGGCTGGCGGGAGTCGGCGGCGCCGGGCGTCGTGGCGCGTTGGGCGCGGTTGGCGGCTGG
>SXJR01000269.1 GCA_005779305.1 Myxococcales bacterium | reverse complement strand
TGTGCGAGGATTTCGGCGGCGAGGTCTACGTCTACTCGGGCGGCCCCGAGGACGCCGAAGAGTTCTGGGACGTCGGCTGCGGCGCCGACGCGACCGTGAGCGTGACCCTCAACAACCAGGGCGGCGGCACGGTCTACGTCGACATCGGCCTGTCGACGGTCTCGGTCACCAGCTCGGCGGTCGTGCAGGTGCCACCCGGGGTCACCGACGTGGTCATGGTCGATCGCACCAACCACCGGGTCGCGGTGCGGCGCGCGGTCTCGGTGTTCGCGCCGACCACGATCGACTTCAACCTGACCACCGAGGGTTCGAACATGGTGTCGCGGCCGCTCACCGGCGGCACCCAGACCACGAGCTGGTTCACCACCGCCGCCGACGTCGGCGCGTTCCTGGCCACCGACACCGGCGTGGCCTGGACGGTCCCGCCCAGCCTCGCCATGGGCGGCGACAAACACCGCGGCTACGCTCGCGAGGTCGACAGCGCCCAGCCGCGCGTGCGCTGGCGCTCGGCTGCCCTCGATCCGGTGTCGACCGCGCCGATGGCGCTCTCGCTGCCGGCCGGCCTCGACACCGCCACGTTCGCGTGGACCACGGTGCCGTCGATCAACTTCACCAGCGCCGCCACGTGGACCGACTACACCACCCTGTACGGCTACCAGAACGACGCCGACTACTCGCCGCTCTGGTACTTCACCCGCTACGGCGGCGCGGGAGGGCCCGCCAACCAGATCGCCATTCCGGAGCTGTCGTCGCTGCCGGGCTGGAAGGCGTCGTGGAACGTGGCTCCGTCGATGCCATGGAACCTGTACCTCGACGTGTCCAACCAGATCGGCGACGACGTCTTCGAGGGTGCGGGCTGGGATCGCGAGGCGAATCCCCCGGCGGTGCGGGCCGCGCTCGAGCAGCGCGAGGCGCGCCTCGCCGCGTTCAGGTCGCGGACAGCGAACTGATATCGACCCGCAGATCGCGGCTGACCGCGACCACCGAGCCAGCCGGCACTTCCTCGGCCCCGTCGCCGGGTGGCAGGCCGCTGGTCACCAGCACGCCGCGGAACGAGTCGTCGCGGTGGCCTCGATCATCGAGGACGTGGAGTCGTCGCACGAAGGTCGGCGCGCCGCTGACGTCGGGCCGCGCCACCCACAACGCGCGGCTGTTGGACGCGGCCACGGTGCCGGGGCGCCAGGCCGCGCCGGCGCGGGTCAGGGTGCTGGCGAACAGCGCCAGCGTGTCGGCGAGCGCGCGCCGCGCCACCGCCGACGGCAAGTTGGGATCATCCAGCATGCCCTGGTCGTGCAGCATCGCCATGAGCACATGGAGCGTGAGCTCGCCGGCGGTGCGACCGCGCAGGTTGCGCCGCAGGAAGTCGGGCACGCGCTCGGCGAGCTGCTGCCAGACCTCGGCCTCGACCAGGGTCGCGCCGTCCTGGGCCAGCATCCAGCGGCGGAAACGGAACGGCTGGGTGGCGTCGGTGGGCAGGGACGACCCTGGTCCGCCGTCGTCACTGCCGGCGGCTGCGTGTCCGATCAGGCAGTCGCTCTTGATCGGCTCGATGGCCGAGTAGAAGTCGAGCGGATCGCTGCCGCTGGTGGCCACGCTGCGCGGCGTGCGCGAGAGGAGGACCTCGCCGCCGTGGACGTAGCCCATGCCCCAGCGTGCGACGGGACCGGCCGCGACCAGCGACGCGCGCACCGGTGCGAGCGCCTCGAAGAGGCGCTGCGGTTGGTTGCACATGCAGGCGAGGAGCGACATCGTTGCGAACCTCGGGCGATGGGAGTTGCCCAGTGGACCTGGATCCCGACGGGGCACTCGGTGGACCGGGTGTCCACGCGAGCCAGCATCTCGTCAAGGAGCGGCGATCGCCCGACGGCGACCACGTCCAGAAGTATAGAGGTGTCGACGGCGTCCGCAATGATCCTGCGATGCCGCACCGCAGCGGTCCGGCAATGGGGAGATCCCCCCAGACTGTCAGGCAGTTGCGATCTTGGCGACGAACTGGCCGGTCAGCGCCAGCGGGTGGGCCCGTTCGCGCTCGTTCCATACCTCGTGCTTGAACCCACGCAGGAGGTGCACCTCGGCGCCGTGAAGGCGGCGGGCCAGCGGCTCCGACACAGTGGGATCGGCGATGGGGTCGTCGCTGCCGATCACCCACAGGCTCGGGAGCGTGAGGTTGGCGGCCTGACGGAGCACGTGTGCCTGGGCGTCGCGGGCCTCGGTGAACCAGCGCGCCGAGGCCACATCGTGGCACAGGGTGTCGGCGATGCGCGCCGCCTGCTTGTCGCGGTCGCTGGTGAGATCCTCGACGCGCAGATCGTTCTTCTGCGAGAACGTCGGGAACACCTTGCTCATGCCGCGGGCGAGCAGGATCTTCGCGGGCGGCACCTGGAGCCGCAGCGCCAGAAACGGCGACGAGATCACCATGCCGGCGACGTCGGGGCGGCGGTCGGAATCGGTGAGCGCGCGCAGTGTGATGAGGCTGCCGTTCGAGTGGGCGACGAGGAGCACTCGCTTGCCGGGCGCGAGCGTGCGCGCCTGTGCGATCGCCGCGTCGAGATCGTCGTGGTATTCGCTCCACGCGTCGATGTGGCCGCGGCGCCCCGACGCGCGGCCGTGGCCGCGATAGTCGTAGCCGAGGGCGGCGAGGCCGGCGCCGACCAGGGTGTTGGCGACCTCGCGGTAGCGACCGCAGTGCTCGGCGTAGCCGTGCACCATGACCGCGACCGCGGACGGAGGCCGCGGCGGCACGTAGGCCTCGGCGTACAGCGTCACGCCACCGGATGACGGGAAGGTGAGCGTGCGGGTCGGCTCGAGCGGGCCGGGCGCGGGCATGGCGCGACGTGTAGCATGGTCGGGACCGGGCCAGGGATCGGCGGTGGCGTTGACCTGGCCCACCCCGCGCGCTAGCGTCCCGGCGACTTGAGGGCCAAGGGCACAGGATTTCTGGCGTTGTGCCTGGTCATCGCGACCGGGGCCGGTTGCGCGGCGTGCGTGAAGCCCGAGGGTGACCCCAAGAAGAGCGAGACCCGCCTGGCGCTGGCTCGCGACTTCCTCTCGAAGAACGAGCTCGAGGCGGCCGAGACCGAGGCCAACAAGGCCATCGCGTACCTGAACACCAACGACGAGGCCTACAACGTCCGCGGCCTGGTGCATTACCTGCGCGCCATGGGGACCTTCAAGCTCGTCGAGATCGAGGATTGCCTCACCGGCGTCGACGCCGAGGCCCTGCGCACGGACCTCGACGCCCACCTGGCCAAGGCCGACGCCGACTTCCGCAAGGCTGGCGAGCTGTCACCCGATTTCGGTGAGGCCTGGTCCAATCGTGGTGTGGTCGCCAACCTGCTCGGCGAGCACGACCGGGCGATCGAGCACCTGACCGGGGCGCTGTCCAACCCGGCCCGCCTGGTCAATCCCGGACTGACCCGCGCTCATCTCGGATGGAGCTACTTCCAGAAGGGTGATCAGGTCTCGGCCGCCAAGGAGCTTCGGCAGGCGTTGCAGTTCCAGCCCGGCATGTGCGTGGCAAGTTATCGGCTGGGACGGGTTTACTTTGCCCGCGAAGAATGGGAAAAAGCGGCCGAGCAGTTTCAGGAAGTTAGCGACCAATCAGCGTGCCAGCTGCAGGAGGCCGCCCTTTACCTCATGAAGGCTCGACTCGAACAAGGCCTCTCCGATGATGCGCGCGCGGCACGCGACGCGTGTCTCAAGCTCTCGCCCAAGAGCTGCGCCGCGGCCCAGTGCCGCGCGCAGAGCCTCTGACCACCGACGACCGATCGATGGATCGCCGTAACTCAATCAACGACCTCTCGGTGCCGGTTCCTACCGCGTCGATCACATCGGCGACGCCGTCGGCCGCCGGAGGCACCTCGCGCGCCGCGCTGGCGGCGTGGCTCACCAACGGTCGCGTGGCCCGCGGCCTGACCCGCGAGCACGTCGCGCGCGTCACCCGGATCCAGCTCCGCACCCTCGAGCGGCTCGAGGAAGGCCGCTTCGACGAGCTTCCGGCCGACGTGTTCGTGCGCGGGTTCATCCGCAACTACGCGCGCTGCGTCGGGCTGTCGATCGAGGACGCGCTCCTTCGCTACGGCGCGTGCGGCTTCGCGGCGGCGCCGGTGGCCTCGCCCCAGGCCCACGCCCTGCTCGAGTCGATGGCGCCGCTGCACGCGCCGGCCTCACGCACCTCGTCGGTGATCGCGGTGCCGTCGGTGCCGCGCGAGCCGACCTTGCTCGCCCCTCAGGCGGCCTCGAGCGCTCCGTCGATGCCGGCGGCGCCGGCCGTCGCCGAGGCTGCTGAGCCTGCGCCTGCGCCTGCGGCGAGCGCGGCCTCGGCCAGCAAGCTGCGCCGGGTCCGTGACGCCAAGGGCCGCTTCCTGCGCAAGAGCGAGATCTCCGCGCAGATCGAGGCGGTCTCGGTCGACGCCATCGCCGATGACGAGCTCGAGGTCGAGATCACCGTCGCTGATTTCGTCGCGGCCGCCGACGAGCTCCTGGGCGAGGTGCTGGCACAAGAGCTCGAGCCGAGCAACGAGTCGAGGGCCGAGCCCAAGTTCGCCGCCGCGGCTCAGCCGGTCGCCGCGTCGGTGACCGCCGACGTCCGGCCCGTCGTGACCGTGCGCCCGGAGCCGGCCGCGACCAAGGCCGGGCCCCAGCCTGTCACTCACAAGGCGTCGCCCACGCTCGTCATCGACGACGACGATCCCGACGCCGCCGAGCGCGAGCGCGAGGAGCGAGCCCAGCGCGAGAAGGAAGGCGGCTGGCGCAGCTTCTTGCCGCCCGCGCTCCTCGATCAGGATCGCGGTCGCCAGGGTGGGCTCACCCTCGCCGTCATCATCCTGCTCATCGTCGCGACGCTGACGCTCTCGTACCTGATGCGCCGGCCCAGCTCGACGGGCGAGGGCGTCACGCAGTCCACCCGCGCGATCCCGGCCGGGCTGGCGTAGCAACGCTACGGACGATCAGGCGTAGCGTTGCTACGCTGGGAAACGGTGAGCGGATCGAGCCACACGACCGACGGCGTGGTGCTGCGCGCGACCGCGGTCGGCGAGTCGGACCTGGTCGTCGCGCTGTTCACCCGCGAGCTCGGCCGGGTGTCGGCGATCGCCCGCGGTGCGCGCAGCTCGCGGCGGCGCTTCGGCGGCGCGCTCGGTTTGCTCGTCCACAGCGAGCTGGCGCTGGGGCGGCGGACCCGTGGCTCCGAGCTGTGGAACCTCGAGCGCGCGACGGCGCTCGACGATCACGCCGCGCTCGGCGGTGATCCGGTGGTGCTCGGCCACGCCAGCTACGGCATCGAGCTGGTGCGCGAGATGACGCCGGCCGAGGTGCCCGAGCCGGCGGCGCTCGATCTCCTGCTCGGGCTGTGGCGGGCCCTGGCGCCCGGACCGTCGCCATCACTCCTGCGCGCCTTCGAGCTGGCGCTGTGCGAGCGGCTCGGCCATGGCCTCTCGCTCGACGGCTGCGCCGGCTGTGGCCGCAGCGACGAGCTCGACGCCGGCGCCGTGTTCGATCCGGTGCGCGGCGGCGCGGTGTGCCGCCTGTGCGCGCCGTCGTGCCGTGGCCTCGGTGTGCGGCCGCTCGCCGCGACCGTGCGCGACTACCTCCGCCGGGCCGCGGCCACGTCCCTCGACGACGCGAGCGCGCTGGTCGTGGCCGACGACGATCGGGTGGCCGCCCGCGATCTCATGCTGGCCTTCGTCGGCCACATCGTCGGCAAGCCGCTGCGCTCGGTCGCGTTCGTGGTCCAGGTCCACGCCGGGTTGACCCGGCCACCGACCTGAGCGGGCAGCGCAGGGCAGAGCGTCAGTCGAAGCTGTCGTCCTGGAAGCAGACCTTGCCCTCGTTGGTGTCGATCACGTCCATCCCTGCTCGCGTCATGAGGACGGTGACGCCGCCATGAACCTCCTTGACGGTCGCGTCGGCGATCTTGCGGCCCTCGGGCGTCACCACCAGCGCCTTGCCGTAGAGATGCACGCCCTGGTTGCGTCCCTTCGACACGATGAGCTGGGTACCGGTCTCTCGCGCCGCCATGTCGATGATCGACGCCTTCAGGGGCGGCAGGGCCTCGAGGTCGCCGGGGCCGATGGCGCCATCGTCGTCGTCGCGGGCGGGGGCGTCGCGGGCGGGCCGGGCCGGAAGATTCTGGGTGAGGGTGCGCTTGCCGGGCGCGACCTGGGCCTGATGGCCGGCGCCGGAGGTCTCGCCGGCCTCGTGGTGTTGGTGCCGTCTGCTCATGCCCCGGTCCATCGCAACCGGCGTGCCTCCGCGGCGGGGAACCGGACCGGGCGCAAGCGGGCGAGGTCACTGGCCTGGCACCGTCGCCGCGCGCCGGGTGTCACCGCGATTCGCGGTGACAGTCACGCGGGTGAATCGTGCGCATGCTCGTAGTAGACTCGGGCCCATGGGAGCTCGCCGCGCCTGGTTGCTGGCCGCGTTGCTGATGGTGTCGCTCGCGCCGGTGGCGTGGGCGCAACCGGAGGAGCCCGAGGTCGAGATGGAGCCCGACGAGGGGCCAGCACCCGACGTGCCGCTCGATCCGCCGCCACCCGACGTGCCGGCGCCGCCGGTCGAGCCGGATCCGGCGACCAAGGCCGCGGCCAAGAAACTGCTCGACGGCGGGGATGCCTTCTTCAAGAAGGGCGACTACTACGTCAAGCGCAAGAAGCCCGATCAGGCCAAAGACCAGTACGAGCGCGCGCTGGCCGCGTACATCAAGGCCCGCGAGCTGGTCCCCAACCCGAAGATCTTCTTCCCCATCGCCACCGCCGAGGAGAAGCTCGAGAAGTGGGTGGACGCGGCCACCCACTACCGTCTCTTCCTCGGCCAGGCCGGTGAGATCGACGCCAAGCTGCGCGCCGACGCCGAGAAGCGGCTGGAGAACGTGAAGCTCAACGTCGGCGTCTTGGCCTTGGCTATCTCGCCCGAGGGGGCACAGGTCTCGATCGAGGGCAACGTGGTCGGGACCTCGCCGCTCGCCGAGCCGCTGTTCCTCGCCCCCGGTGAGTACCTGCTGACGATCACGGCCGACGGCTACAAGCCGACCGAGCAGAAGCTCACGATCGAGGCCGGCAGCGAGTCGGAGCGCGAGTTCGAGCTCGAGTCGGCGGCCGTGATCATCGACACCCCGCGGCCGCCGCCGCCGCCGCCGGACATCCCGATGCCGCCCAAGCCGAGCAAGCTGCCGCTCTACGGCGCCGCCGGGCTCACCGGCGCGTTCTTCGTGGGCGCCACCGTCACCGGCATCATCGCCGTGGGCAAGCAGGGCACGTTCAAGGACGACGGCAACGACGAGGACGTCCGCGAGGACGCGCGCCAGAGCGGCAAGAGCATGGCGCTGCTCACCGACGGGCTCGTGCTCGGCACGCTCGTCGCCGGCGGCGTGACCGCCTACTACTACATGAAGGTCTACAAGCCGAAGAACGTCGAGTACAAGAAGAAGGTCGACGAGCGTAACACCCAGCTCGAGAACCAGCTGTCGCGGGGGCCCAAGGTGTTGGTCACGCCGTGGGTCCAAGCCGGAGCGGGTGGCCTCATGCTCACCGGCTCGCTGTAGAGGAGACGACGATGGCTCAGCAACCCATGTATCCGCCTGGCGCGCCTCCTGCTGGTTATCCGGGAGGCCCGCCGGGGTATCCGCCGCCCGGTCACGGGCAGATGGGCCAGGGCCAGGGCCCGCCCCAGCGGCTGGCGCTACCGCCCGAGCGCTCCGGCGGTACGCCCAAGATCGTGCCCATCGTGATGTCGATCGGCTGCGCGATCGGCACCTTCTCGGGGCTGTTCTTTGGCCTCGGCACCGGCTCCGATGACGCGGTCGCCGAGGAAGCCAAGATCGGATCAGCGTCGGGGTCGGACAGCGCGTCGGGCACGGAGCCAGGTTCGGCGACCGCGACGGGCTCGGGCTCGGCGTCGGGTTCGGCCGAGACCGGCTCGGGTTCGGCGTCGGGTTCGGCCGAGACCGGCTCGGGTTCGGCGTCGGGTTCGGCCGAGACCGGCTCGGGTTCGGCATCGGGTTCGGCCGCCGAGACCGGCTCGGGTTCGGCATCGGGTTCGGCCGCCGAGACCGGCTCGGGTTCGGGTTCGGCGTCGGGTTCGGCCTCGGGTTCGGGTTCGGGCTCGGCGACCGCCCAGGGCGGCGGCTCGGGTTCTGGCTCGGCGACAACGGGTGGCGGCGCGGGCTCGGCGACGCCGGCGGTCGCGACCTTCAAGCTCATCTTCGAGCTCTCGCCCGGCGACACCAAGGTCACGGTCAACGGCAAGCCGGTCACCAACGGCACCGCCGACATCACCGCGCCGGCGGGCAAGCCGGCCAAGGTGAAGGTCGTGGCCAAGTCCTCTGGCTACAAGACCCACGAGCAGACCTACGAGATCACCGACGACTCGGCGATCTCCATCAAGCTGGAGAAGCGCAGGGGCGGCGGCGGCGGTGAGCTTGGGCGAGGCCGAGACCCTTGGAAGTCCCGTCGTGGAGGAGCGCCTCGTTCTTCGCTAGACATGATATCCGAAAGGCCGTCAACAAGATTGGACGGTGGCTCGAACACCAAAAAATGGGCCG
>SXJR01000034.1 GCA_005779305.1 Myxococcales bacterium | reverse complement strand
GGCTGGTCGAGGCCGCCGCGCTCACCGCCGAGGCCGACGGGGTGGCGACCGCCACCGGCCATGTGCGCGTGCGCGCTCGTTGCGCGCTCCTGCGGGCCGCGATCCGGGTCCGGCGCGGCGACACCAGCGGGGCTCGCGGCGAGCTGCTCAACGCCGTCCACGAGGGCGTGGCCGCGCTCGATCACGGCGAGGGCCGCAGCGTCCGCGCCGCGCTGGGCGAGGTGCCGATGACACCGGGCCAGCGCGGGTTGCTCGCCGCGCTCGGCCTCGCGCCGGGCGCGCGTCACAAGGTGAGCGCCCGCGGCAGCGTCCAGATCGTCGACGACGCTTCGCTCGAGGCCGCCCGCGTCGCCCACTTCCTCGTCGTCGAGCCGGTGCGCGCGGTCATCACCTGCCACGCCGGCGGGGCCAGCCGTGTCGATCGCGGCCGCCCGCTCGCCTGCGAGCTCCTGGCCGCGCTGGTCGACGCCGACGGCGCCGTGGTCTCCGCCGAGCAGCTCTTCGTGGGTGTCTGGGGCGGCCGCGAGTACCACCCGCTGCGCCACCGCAACACCGTCTACGTCGCGGTCAAGCGCCTGCGGCAGACGCTCAAGGCGCTGCTCCAGGACGAGCGCGAGGTGATCGAGACCGCCGCCGGCGGCTGGCGTATCGCCGACGGCGTCGACATCGCCGTGGTCCGCCCCGTCGACGACTGAGCGACGACCGAGCGACGACCGAGCGGCTACGGCGTGATCTCGACGATGGGCGCGTTCCACAGGAGGTAGTCGGCGGCGACCACGGCCGCGGCCTCGGCGCTGGCCCGATCCACCACCGACGCGAACGCGGCGTTGTCGTAGACCTGCATGGCGCGCAGCGGCGAGTAGCCGCCGGTCGCGTCGAGGGCATCGACGACCACGTGGGTCGAGATCCCGTCGCCCTCGGTCATGAAGCCCGACGGCCAGCCGCCGCCGCTGGTGCCCGGGTTGATCTCGAACGCCGCATACACCGTGCTGGTCGGGACCATCCCCGCCTCGACCTGCAGCGGCTGCTCGTCGAACGTGAAGTAGTAGAAGACCTGGTCCTGGTACCAGCCGCGTTTCATCCCGCCGGTGCCGGAGCCCCCGTGCCGGGTCGCGGTCGAGCCGAGGGGGAAGACCGGGCAGTTGACCAGGGTCGCGCTGACCGTGACCCGCCAGCCCTGGCGGCCGATCTCGGCCGAGCTGGTGGCGGTGTTGGCGACGTAGTCGGCGGGCACGTCGACGCGCACCACGCGCCACAGATCCGAGTACCCGTGATCGCCGGGGACGTAGTCGACGATCGGTAGCTGCTGGGGCACCGGCCCGTCCTGGCCCTCGTGGTGGAGGAGGTAGAGGTTGATCGGGAAACGCCCCTTCACGTCGAGGTCGTAGAACACGACCCGCTCGCCGGCCGGACCCAGACCGTGGACCAGGAACGGCGGCTGATCGAGATCGACCGGCTCGCCGGGTCCGGGCAGGCCGGCGACGGCGGCGCGGTTGAACAGGACCGCGCCCTCGCCGCTGAAGCGATCGATCACCGGCGTGGGCGCGGTGTCGGGATCGAGAGGTGCGGAGCCGCCATCCTCACCGCAGGCCCCGAGCCCCGCCAGCGCGACGACGAGCAGGCGCATGGTGTTCCTACGCCGCATCGGCCACCAGGTTACACCCACGGGTAACCAGCGCGCCGCGCTGTGAGCCGCGCTGCAAACCGGCGCCAGCGTGAACATTTGCTTGCCGGCTACCGCACTGGCCACCAACCGCTCACCGGTCGGACCGTCGATCATGTCGACGCGCGATCGTCGACTGCAGTCAGCAGTCGTTCGCCGCAACCTGGGATACGCGCAACTCGCGACGTAGGTTCGCGAACCAGAGTGCGCGCCCCCCAGCTTCGACGCCGATCGGAGACTTCTCCCCCACCGCGCGCGATCGCGAGCCGGGATGGTCGCAACCTTGCAGAGCGCGGCGTCGAGGATCGTGGATGGACGACGAGATCGACACAGCCGTCGACGCGGTCGGGCGACCGCCGGGACGGAGCGCGCTCGGCACCCATCCACCACCGGGGAAGCTGCCGACGATGATCGGCCGCTTCCGCGTGCTGTCGTCGCTCGGCCGCGGCGGCATGGCCGAGGTCTTCCTCGCCGAGCTGCGCGGCCCGCTCGGCTTCCACCGCCAGGTCGCGATCAAGCGGCTCTATCCGGAGCTCGCCGACGATCCCGACGCGGTCGCTCGCTTCGTGCGCGAGGCGACCATCGCCACCCGCCTCATCCACCCCGCGGTGTGCCACGTCTACGAACTCGACGAGGACGACACCGGCTGCTTCATGGTGATGGAGCACCTCGATGGCGTCACCCTGGCGACCGCGCTCAAGGTGCTGGCCCGCCAGCGCTGGCTCCTGCCGGTGCCCATCGTGCTGCGGATCATGCGCTCGCTGTGCAGCGGGCTCCACGCCGCCCACGAGCTGCGCGATCCTGACGGCGCTCCGCTCGGGCTGGTCCACCGCGACGTCACGCCGTCGAACATCGTGCTCACCACCTCGGGCCAGGTGAAGCTGCTCGACTTCGGCGTGGCCAAGACCCAGACCATCAAGACCCAGGTCGGGGTGGTGCGCGGCAAGCCCGGCTACATGTCGCCCGAGCAGATCCTCGGCAGCTCGCTCGATCGCCGCTCCGACGTGTTCTCGCTCGGTATCGTCCTCTACGAGGCCATCACCGGCACCCGGCTGTACGTGCGATCGCGGGCGCCCGAGTCGGTCCACGTCATGCCCGACGAGCACGTGCCCGATCCGCGGGCCCACCGCCCCGATCTACCCGCCACCGCCGTCGCCGTGCTCGACCAGGCGCTGTCGCACGATCGCGAGGAGCGCTTCCCGACCGCGGCGGCGCTGGCGGCGGCGTTGAGCTCGGCGCTGGCGCCCTCGACCGTGGCCTCGCCCGAGTGGGTGGCGAGCATGGTCAAGGCGATCCGCGAGCGCCGCACCGAGACCACGCCGTCGGGACAAAGCCAGGCGCCGTCGTAGCCGGGCGCCTTGACCCGAGCGGCGCGCCGGGGTTTAGCTCCCCGCATGAAGCTCGTCGATGGTTCGGTCGCACTCGTCACTGGCGGCGCCTCGGGTCTGGGCGCGGCCACCGTCCGCCGCCTCTTCGCCGGCGGCGCCAACGTCGTCATCGTCGACCGCGACGAGGCCAAGGGCGCCGCGCTGGCCCACGATCTCGGCGCCGATCGCGCGGTCTTCCACAAGGCCGACGTCACCGATCCGGTGCAGGTCGAGGCGGCGATCGAGGCCGGACGCTCGCTGGGCACGCTGCGGGTGGCGGTGTCGTGCGCGGGTGTGGGCTGGGCCGCGCGCACCCTCGACAAGACCGGCAAGCCCCACGACCTCGAGCTGTTCCGCACCGTCGTCGGCATCAACCTGATCGGCACCTTCAACCTGCTGCGCCTGGCCGCGTCGGCCATGTCGAAGGCCGGCGTGGTCGGCATGACCCGGCCCGCCGCCCGCGACCTGGCGCCGTCGGGGATCCGGGTGTGCACGATCGCCCCGGGCATCTTCGATACGCCCATGCTGGCCTCGCTGCCCGAGGACAAGCGCGCCGCGCTCGCCGCCGACGTGGTCTTTCCCAAGCGCCTCGGCTCGCCCGCCGAGTACGGCGAGCTGGTCGCCGCCATCGTCGGCAACGGCTACCTCAACGGCGAGACCATCCGCCTCGATGGCTCGTTGCGGATGCCGCCCAAGTAACGCGACACCTCGCGCCGCAAGCGAGACACTCGTCGCAAGCCTGCGCAGGCGCTCCTGATCCGGGCTGGCAGCCTTCTTGCGAAGGTGAGGCGGCATGGTTCGCCTCCTCGTCCTCCGCTGGCTCCCCGTGCTCGCTCTTGCCGCCTGCGGCGACGTGGTCTCCGACCCGGTCGCCACCGACGCCGCCACCGATGCCGCCATCGGCGCCACGACCGACGGCCCGGCGGTCCCCACCACGTGCAGCGTCACCGCCCAGGACTGCCCGGGCGGCTACAAGTGCACCTACGTCGTGCGCGGCATCCTGGTCCACGGCTGTCGGCCGCTCACCGGCGAACTGCAGGAGGGCGAGTCGTGCAGCGGCTACGACGGCGCCGACGACTGCGGCCCCGGGCTCCTGTGCGACGAACAGCTGCAGACCTGCGTCCGCTTCTGCGACGCCACGTCGGACTGCGGCAGCGGCGACAACTGCATCTGGCACCGCACCGGTGACGGGCTGTGCCGCACACCCTGCGTGCTCTTCGACGACTCGACGTGCACGACCACCACGACCTGCGAGCTCGGCGGCTCGTACGAGGCGCTGTCGACGACGATCACCTACTGCCGCCGCACCGGCACCGTCGCCGCCGGCCAGTCGTGCAACTTCTTCACGACCTGCCAGCCCGATCACTCGTGCCTGCAGGGCCGCTGCAGGCCCCACTGCGATGACAACCACGCGTGCCCCGCCACCGCCTGCACCCTCCCCGACGACGTCGCCTTCCCCAACCCGACCAACGCCGGCGCGTGTCTGTAGTCACCGAGGCGACGACCGCGGCCAGACCCGACGGGGGATCGCGCGGAGCACGGGCGGTCCATGTCCGCGTCCACGCCCGTGGACCTGGACGCCGATCGCGTGTCTGACCGGCATCCCTCCTACAGCCCCAGCGCGCCGTGGAACGCGTCGAGGATCTCGCCGTCGCTGACCTTCCTGGGATTGGTGGCCAGATACAGGGCCTCGGCGCGGGTGCCGGCCAGCAGCCCCGGCAGATCGGCCTGGGTGAGCAGGACCGGCGCGGTCGTGGGCAGGCCGACGTGCGCAGCCAGCGCGTGCACCCAGGCGATGACCTCGTCGACCGGATCGCTGGCCGCCGCGTCGGACCGCGCCGACAGCCCCAGGCGCGTGGCGAGGCGTGCGCAGGGCTCGGCGATGGCGGCGCGGTTCACGCCCAGCGTCCACGGCAGGAGCACCGAGTTGGCCAGGCCGTGGTGCAGGCCGGTGCGCGCGCCCAGCGGGTGGGCCATGGCGTGACAGAGGCCGAGGCCCTTCTGGAAGGCGACCGCGGCCATGCCGGCGGCGTGGAGCAGGTGCGAGCGCGCGACCGCGTCGTCGGGCGACCGCACCGCGACCGGCAGCCAGGCGTCGATCAGCGCGGCGGTCTCGATCGCGATCGCGTCGCTCATCGGGTGGTAACCGGGTGCGCACCGCGCCTCGTTGGCGTGGGGGAGCGCGTCCATGGCGGTGGCGGCGGTCGCGGCCGGCGGCAGGCCGACCGTGGTCTCGGCGTCGGCGATCACGGCCCGCGGCATCAGCGACGGATGGAGCAGCGTCCGCTTCGCGGCCGCGGCCTGATCGGTGATGACGGCGCCGGTCGACAGCTCGGAGCCGGTGCCCGAGGTGGTGGGCACCGCGACGATGGGCGCGGCCGCCGGCAGCGCCCTGGCGCGCGCGCCTCCGAAGGCGAGGGTCGCGACCACGCCGGCGCCGAGGCCACCGTCGACCTCGTGGACGGCGGCGAGCAGCGCGATGGCCTTGCCAGCGTCCATCGCCGCGCCGCCGCCGATCGCACACACGCCGCTCGCGCCCAGCTCGCGGTAGCGCCCCAGGCCGGCCAGGGCCTCGAGCTCGGTCGGGTTGGTGGAGATGGCGCTGAACACGCCGGCGATGGCCGCGCCGGCGCCGGCGATCATGGGCGCGAACCAGGGCTGGGCCGCGACCACGGCGTCGGTGACGACCAGGGCCTTGGCGATGCCGGCCGCCTTCAACTCCGCTGCCAGCTCGGCGCGCCGGCCCCAGCCGAAGCGGTAGCGGGTGGGGAACGAGATGTTGGCGCGCAATTCCATCGACTCACTCTACGCCCCTTACCCTTGCCCTTGCCCTTGCCCTTCTACGCGCCGCTCACCCGCTCACCGATTCCGTCCTCGCCCGCCACGCCGCGATGATCATCAAGCCGGCGCCGACGACCAGCCACACATCCGCGACATTGAACACCGGCCAGTGCGCCACGTGGACGAAGTCCACGACGTAGCCGCGCACCACCCGATCGAGCAGATTCCCCGCCGCGCCGCCGGCGATGAGCAGAAGCGCCGCGACCTCCACGGTCAGCTTGCCGCGCCGGCGGTAGAGCGCGACCGCCAGGAACGCCATCGCGGCCACGCCGATCGCCACGATGATCGGCTTGCGCGCCGCGGCCGGGATGACCCGCTCGTGGTTGAACGCGACGCCAGGGTTCTGGTGGTACTCGAGCTCGACCGTGCGGCCGACGAGCGCTGTGGCCGGGCGATCGCGGAGGGAGGTCTCGGCCGCGTACTTGGTGGCGTGGTCGCAGCCGATCAGGAAGACCAGCGCGGCGGTGACGAGCAGGATCCAGGGACGCAGGCGCATGATGGAGATACCGGGGTGGGGGCGGCGGCTAGTCCCCGGCTAGTCGCCGGGGCGACTTCGATCACGCAGAGCTCGCGTAGAAGGCAACGGCAAGGGCAAGGGCAAGGGCAAGGCTGTCAGGGTGATCGAATAACGATCGGCTCATGCGCATCTACTTCGTGGGCAGCCACGCCACTGGCAAGACCACCCTCTGCCGCTGGGTCAGCCGCCGCTACGGCCTGCCCATGATCACCGAGGTGGCGCGCGCCGTGCTCGCCGAGATGGAGAGCTCGCTCGACGCGCTGCGCACCGACATGGACCTGGTCGCCGAGTACCAGGACCGGGTCTTCGCCCGCCAGGTCGCGATCGAGCGCATGCAGCCGTCGAGCTTCGTCAGCGACCGCGCCTTCGACAACCTGGCCTACGCCGCCGAGCACACCACTGTCGTCGCCGAGCTGATGGGCGACCAGCGCTTCCGCGACTACATGAAGTGGGTCGCCGACGGCACCGTGTTCTTCCTGCGCCCGCACCCCGTTCTGCTCAAGGAGGACGGCGTGCGCGCCGGCGTCTCGTGGGAGTCGGTGCTGCGCATCGACGGCATGATCAAGTTGCTGCTCGAGATGCACAAGGTGGCGTACCTGCCCATCGAGAGCGTCTCGATGCAGGAGCGCGTGCGCGCGGTCGAGTTCACCCTGGCCCGCAGCGGCGTCCAGCCGGTGGCGCGGCCGCGCGAGGAGCCGACCTCGACCGGTCCCTACGAGACGCTCCGGGCCAGCCTGGCCGGACCCGTACCCACTCCCGCCAGCGGTGTCACCGTGACCGGCGGGGCGGGGACGATTGCTCGCCGCGTCGGTTGACCAACGCCACGCCCCCGGTCGAACCTCCTTGGCAGATCAACAAGGGGGATCCGATGGGTCTGCTTGGTAAGTTTTTCGGCGGCGCTCCCGCCAAGAAGGCGACTGACGACGTGCTCCTGCTCCACGCGATGATGCTGATGTCATCGGTGGACGGGTACATGGAAGGCGCCGAGATCGCGACGCTCGAGGGCTTCATCAACACGCTGCCCGAGTTCGCCGACGCGGACTTCGACAAGCAGCTGGCCGAGGCCAAGAAGCTGCGCGCCAAGTTCCAGACCCCGCAAGAGGCGGTCAAGGCGCTGGGCGACATCTCCTCGGAGGCGGTCAAGAAGAAGGCCTTCATCCTCGCCGCCGACATCGCCATGTCGAGCGGTGACGTGGACGAGGCCGAGGAAGAGCTCCTCGAGGCCATGCAGCGCATCCTCGGCATCGACGACGCGCTCGCCAACAAGGCCATCGAGGTCCTGGCGATGAAGTACGCCAAGTAGGCGCGCCGTGCCCAGCATGGACGCCCGAGGCGTGCAGGCGCGGCGCGACCGCGTCCTGCGCGAGGAGCTCACCGCCGACCGCGGTGTGAAGAAGGCGCTCGAGAAGTTCGAGCACCGGGCGTCCGGCTGGGGCTTCCGCCACCGCCGCAGCCTCCTCGCCGAGGCCATCCGCCTCAACAAGCGGATGGCGCCGGCGGTGTCGGAGGCGCTCGCCGATTGCCGCGAACGGCTCGGCGTCGACGTGCCCATCGAGGTCTACCTCGAGCCCAAGCCGGTCTACTCGGCGTTCATGTCCAAGGGCCGGACCGGGCCGCTCATCCTGGGCCTGTCGTCGCGCCTGCTCGAGGAGTTCTCGCCGGCCGAGCTGCGCTTCGTGCTCGGGCACGAGCTCGGGCATGCGCTCTTCGATCACCTGGGCATCCCGATGCCGATCACCGCGACCATCGAGGACATCGGCGGCACGCTGGTGTCGCGGGCGGTGCAGCTCCGCCTGTTCGTTTGGTGCCGCGCCGCCGAGGTCTCGGCCGATCGCGCCGGCCTCCTGTGCGCCGGCGACGCCGAGACCGCGGCCACCGCGTTCTTCAAGATGTCGAGCGGACTGTCGCGGCCGGTCATCAAGACCGACCTCGAGTCGTTCGCGTCCCAGGTCGAGTCGATGGCGTCGGCGCCGAGCGCCTCTCACGAGGTCCGCGACGACGACGACACCCTCGATTGCTTCTCGACCCACCCCTACACCCCGGTGCGGGTGCGGGCGCTGCTCGCTTTCGGCAAGAGCCAGGCCTTCCGCGAGCGCATCGGCGCCGGCGGCGGCGACCTCTCGCTCGACGATGTCGAGCAGATCGTCGAGCGCGACCTGTCGCTGATGGAGCCGTCCTACCTCGAGGACAAGGGCGACGACGCCGACAAGATGCGGCGCGCGCTCTACTGCGCCGGCGTCAGCGTGGCCGCCGCCCACGACGGCATCTCCGAGACCGAGCTGTCGGCGCTGCGCGCCCTGCTCGGCCCCAAGCAGGCCAAGGTGCCCGAGGACCTCGCCGCGGTCCGCGCCGAGCTCGACAAGGTGCTCGCCGAGATGGCCGGCTTCTCGCTGGCGCGCCGGGCCCAGCTGGTCCAGCACCTGACCGTGATCGCCGGCGCCGACGGCCACGTCGCCGACGAGGAGTACGACGAGATGGCGCGCATCGCCGAGGCCCTGCAGGTGCCGGCCCAGATCATCGACCAGACGCTGGCCGGCTCCGCGGCGCCCATGGACTGACGGGGATCCACCGGGCATAGTGGCGGGGTCGTGCGTTTCCCGCCCGCCATCATCCAGCTCCGGCGCGCTCAGCTCGTGCTGATGCTCGCGGTGCTCGTGCCGACCATCCTGCTCATCGCGCTGGGCATCTTGATGCTGGCCACCGGCGAATCATCGGTGTCGATCGCGATCGGCGTGCTGGTCCTCGCCTTCACGACCACCGCGATCACCGGCTACATCCTGGGCTCGATCTTCGTGGGCAAGGGCGCCTCGCTGGCCCGCGTGCAGAACGACTTCTTCTCGTCGGTGTCGCACGAGCTGCGCACGCCGCTCACCTCGATCCGGCTCTTGCTGGACGGGCTGGCCGATGGCCGCCTGCCCGAGGATGAGCGCCGCCAGGTCATCGCGCTCCTGTCGCGCGAGATGGCACGCCTCGAGGATCTCCTGGTCCGCACCCTCGACCTGTCGCGGTTCACGGCCGGTCGTCACGCCTTCGACATGCAGCCGCTGTCGATCACGGACCTGGCCAGCGAGGCCGTGGCCGCCTTCGACGCCGCCACCCTGAGCAAGCCCACCCCCATCGCCCTCGACCTCGAGCCCGGGCTCATGCTGGTCGGCGATCGCGGCACCCTCATCCGGGCGGTGATGAACCTCCTGGTCAACGCCTGGAAGTACTCGGGCGACGACAAGCGAATCACCCTGCGCGCCCGCACCACCAAGCGCCGCATCGAGATCCTGGTCGAGGACAACGGCATCGGCCTCGATCCCCTCGAGCGGCGCGAGCTGTTCGAGAGCTTCACCCGCGGCAAGGCCGCGGTCGAGAATCGCTCGCCCGGGGTCGGCCTCGGCCTCGCCATCGTGCGCGCCATCGTGCGCGCCCACCGCGGCACCGTCGACGTGATGGAGACGACCCCGGGCAAGGGCTCGGTGTTCCGCATCAGCCTGCCCCGGCCGCGCCGGGCCTCCATTGACGAGGTCGCCGTCGCGCGCCCGATGGCCGCCCGTCCCACCCCCGAGTCCCCGTGACCGCCCCCATCACCGACCGTGACATCCTGATCGTCGAGGACGACGAGGCCATCGCCACCGGCCTGTCGCTCAACCTGCGCCTGGCCGGGCACGACGCGACCATCGCCGCCGACGGCGACGTGGCGCTCGAGATCCTGGCCGACAAGGTCTTCGACCTCGTGCTCCTCGACATCAACCTGCCCCGCAAGAACGGCCTCGAGGTGCTCGGGGCCATGCGTGAGGCCGACAACGTGGTGCCGGTGATCGTGCTCTCGGCCCGCGACGGCGAGTATGACAAGGTCGCGGCGCTCCGGCTTGGCGCCGCCGACTACGTGACCAAGCCGTTCGCCCTGGCCGAGCTCCTGGCCCGCATCGAGGCGGTGCTGCGCCGCAGCCAGGCGGCGTCCGCGCCGGTGGTCGAGCCCGAGCGCACCGACGTCAGCGAGGTCGAACGCTTCGCCGACGTGGTGGTCGACAACGCCCAGCGGACCGTCACCCGCGCCGGCGACGTGATCAAGCTGACTCACCTCGAGTTCGAGCTGCTCTGGTTCTTCGTGCGCCACCCGTCGCAGGTGTTCAGCCGCAACCGGCTCCTGGCCCAGGTCTGGGGCCAGACCGCCGGCTCACCGCGGACGATCGACAACTTCGTCGGCCAGCTCCGCAAGCGCTTCGAGATCGACCCCGAGCGGCCCAAGCACTTCATCACCGTGCGCGGCTCGGGCTACCGCTTCGATCCCTGACCGGCCCTGACCGGCCAAGGCGGCCGTCGAAGATCTGACACCGGTGTGAACCGCGGTTCCGGTCGCGGCGCGGGTCAGGACATCGCTGTCGCGAAGCGGAGGATCGGTGCGATCCGGATCTCGCCAAGTGCGTGTCCGCGTGCGCGATCGCCCGATGGCACGACCAGTGCTCGTCCAGGAGCTCATGCCGTCAACAATCAAACTCCGCACCACCCTTCCTCTGATGCTCCTTGCCGCCTGCGCCGAGCTGGGCGATCGCGCCCAGAATGGATGTCCGCCCGGCGAGGCCTGCTCGCCGCTGACTCCGGACGGTCTCGCGTTCTCCGGCAGGTCGGTCAGCGACGACCTGTTCGGGCTCGACGACGAGCTCTACGGGACCGCGGTCGGCGGCGTGCAGTCGATCGACCTGCACGACCTCGCGACCGGTCGCGATCTCGCCCTCCCCTACGTCGCGACCACCAACACGGCCGGTGTGAGCGTGGCCGCGACCGATGGCAACCGGGTCCGGCTCGCCGCCGGCGCGGCCGGCAGCGGTCGCCTGCGCATCAGCGCCAGCGACGGCCTGCTGATGGACCGCATCGACATCCGCGCCGCCCAGGTTACCGAGATCGGGCTGTCGTGGCCGTGGATCAGCGACGCCATCGGCCGGCGTCGCCCGGTGAAGGTCTGGGCCGGCGGGCGAGCCTACCTCGTGCTCGCGCTGTACGACGCGCTGGGCCGCCGCCTGGTCGACGAGAGCGCGACCATCCGTCTGACCGGGCAAGTCGGTGATCTCGACACCTACGGCTGGGACACGTTCGAGCTCACCAGCGTGCCGGTCGGCGGCACCACGGTCGCCATCGACGTCGGCGGGGTGTCGTTCGCGCAGGCCATCGACGCCGTCGACACCCTCGACGCCGTCGAGGTCGTGGACGCCACCCGCTCCGACATCCAGTCCGGCGACTCGGTGAGCGTGTGTTTCGTGGCTCGGTCAGGCGAGGCCCATGTCCACGGCGCCCCATGGCAGTTCGTCTCGGTCGGCCCGGCCGAGCTCACGGGCGCCGACGGCGGCGACGGGATCATGGACAACTGCGCGAGCGTGCGGACGACGGCGCCGGGCGCGGTGACGGTGACGGCGACGATTGGCGGCCTGAGCGCGTCGTCGCAGCTCACGGTGGTGCCGCGGAACCGGCGGGCGGTGCGGGTGATCGCGCCGGTCGACCTGGAGGCGGTGCCGGCGCATGTGCTGGGCGACCGCGGCCGGTAGCAGGGCGGCGCGAGGGTCAGCAGGGGCTGAGCATCTTGGTGAAGCGGGCGACGTCGACCACGCCCTGGGCCCGCAGCGCGGCGGTCGCCGCCGCGGCCCGGGCGTCGCCGCTGGTGCCGCCCTCGAGCTCGCCCAGGCGCAGCTCGGCGACCGACTTGTGCACGCCCATGCCGATCTCCGAGGCGAGCTGCACCGCGCTGCGCAGCGCGGTGCCAGCGGCGGCCTGGTTGGCGCGGGCCCGCTCGAGCGCGCCGCGCACCTGGTGCCCGAGCATGCGCGCCACCGGTGAGCCGAGCTTCTCGAGGTGGTCGGCGCACACACGCGCGCGCTCGAGCGCGCCCGGGTCGCTGCCCGCCGCGGCCACCGCCGCCGCGCCGCGCAGGAAGTGGGCCTCCATGTCCACGGCCTGGATGCGCAGGAGATGTGACCCGGTCAGCCCCTTCCACGCGCCCTCGATGCGCTGGGCCGCCGCGTCGCCGCCGAGCTGGTACAGGTCGATCAGCACGTTGGCATAGACGTCGTAGTAGTGGTGAAGATGGAACGCGCCGGCGTGATCGTCGGGCGCCGCCAGCGCCGCCTGCGCGCGCGCGGTCCCGGGTTGGTCGGAGATGAGCCAGGCCACGTTGGCGCGCCAGCCGCGCAGGCCGCGCTGGAGGTGGACGTTGCCCGCCTCCTCGGCGGCGCGCAGGTAGATCGGGTGGACCCGGGCCAGCTCGCGCAGCTCGCCCAGGCACCACAGCGAGGTGATCTGGAAGACCTCGGTGGTGTCGAGCTGCCAGCGCATGTCGGGGCCGCTCTCGCGCAACAGGCCCTCGCCCTCGGTCAAGCGGCTGCGCGCCAGCGGATACTCGCCGCGCAGGTACGCGGCCACGCCGCCGCAGGCGAGGATGAAGCCGTGCAGGTCGGACTGGCCCAGCCCGGTGGCCAGCTCGCAGGCCCGCGTATACATGCGCTCGACCGGCTCGCAGGTGCGGTGGCCACCGGTGGACGCGTAGCCAAGCTCGAGGGCGAGCGCCAGGCCGATGCGCCGGGCCTCGCCGGCGTCGAGCGTCTCGCGCAACATGCGCGCCGCCAGCACCCGCATCATCACCGGCTGGACGAACGTCAGGCCGCTCGCCACCGACCACAGGATGTCGATGCGATCGATGCGCGTCGGATCGACCTGCGTCTCGTCGCGCGGCACGTGACGCATGCCGCGCAGGCGCAGGCGGGTGCGCTCGACCAGGAGCGACGCCACCGTGCCCCGCCAGCTCTGGGGCATGCGCACGCCGACCTCGGCCAGGAGCTCGCGCGAGGCCCGCATGCCGTCGTCGAGCTGGCCGGCGCGCAGGAGCTGCTCGACGCTGCGCCGGCGCAGGCCGAGCTGCTCGCGCGGCGTCGCGGCCAGTCGCGCCGCTGCCGCGTACTCGTCGGCGGCCTCGAGCAAGCGGCCGGTGGCGGCCAGGGTGCGGGCACGGGCGGTCATCAGCTCACCGCGCCGGGCGTCATCGAACGTGCCCTCGCGCAGGGCCAGGCCGTAGAGCTCGGTGGCGTGGTGCATCGCCAGGCGCTCCTCGGCGTCGCGACCGGCGAGCTCGGCGTGGCGGGCGGCCGCGGCCGGCTCGCCAGCGCCGAGCAGGTGCTCGACCAGGAGCTCGCGATCGCCGGTCGCGCTGTCGGACAGCACCGCCGCGATCGCGGCGTGGGCGCGCCGGCGCTCGGCCAGGGACATGGCGGTCAGCACGGCCTCGCGGATGCGATCGTGGCTGGGCTCGATCGTGGTGCGGGCCGCGCCCCGCACCCGCACCAGCCGCTCCATGCGCAGGGCCGCCAGCGCCACGTTGCCGTCGTCGAGCGCGGCCGCCCTCACCATCAGCTCGGTCGCCACCGGCCGCGCCGCCACCGCCACCGTGCACAGGAGCGCACGCGCCTCGGGCGGCAGGCTGGCAAAGCGCACCCGCACCGCGTCGTCGACCGAGTGCACCGCCGACCAGCCGGCGGCGGCGAAGCGCGCGATCTCGGTGAGCAGCATCGGACTTCCGCTGGCGTCGCGAACGGCGGCGTCGGCGTCGGACCCGCCGCGCAGCACCTTCCACAACGCGTGCGCGTCGTCACCGGACAACCCACCCAGCTCGATGCGGTGCAGGTGCTCGGACGCGGCCTCGACCTCGTCGAGGATGTCGCCGGCCTCGACGTCGTTGCGGTGCGTGCACACCAGGAGGAGCCGGGGCGCGTCAGGGCCACGGACCAGCTCGGCCACGGCCGCCGCGCTGTCGGCGTCGCCCCACTGCAGGTCGTCGATGTACACCACCAGCGGGTGAGAGGCCGCGATGGCCGCGAGCAGGCGCCGCAGCCCCGCCATCGCCCGCCGCCGCGACTCCACCGGATCTTGCGCCGACCCCAGCGCCACTGGCGCCAGCCCGGGCACGCGACGGATGACCGGAAACACTCGGCCCAGCGCGCCGACCTCGGGCGGCCGTAGCTGCTCGATCGTCGCCGGTGACTGGCGCATGAGCCAGGCGGTGAGATCGTCGATCGCGCCGTCGAGCGCCTTGTAGGGCACGGTCTCGCGCTCGTAGCAGCGGCCCTCGAGGATCACGGCGGCACCGTCCACCGAGACCTCGTCGAGGAAGGCCCGGACCAGCGCGGTCTTGCCCATCCCGGAGGCGCCCACCACCATGCAGGTCGCGCCGCCGGCGCGGGCCTCACCCAGGGCCGTACGCAGGCCGGCGAGCTCGTGGGCGCGGCCGACGAACGGCACCCGCGCCGCCTGCTCGCGCAAGCGCACCGTCGCCGCCGACGGCTCGCGCCCGAGCTTGGCCAGCACCGCCTCGCCGTTGAGCCGCTTGATCGGATCGCGGACCAGGAGCGCCCGGCACAGCTCGACCAGATCGGCGGTGGTGTCGCCCAGCCCGCGGATCGGCGGCGCGTCGGTCGTGGTCTTCTTGCGCATCACGTCCTCGGCGGTACCGTCGAAGACCCGGCGGGCGGTGAGCGCCTCGTAGAGCATGACGCCGACCGCGTACCAGTCGCTGGCCTCGGTCAGCGTGCGGTCCAGCACCTGCTCGGGTGACATGTACGCCGGCGTGCCCACCGCGACCTGATCATGCGTGCGATCGAGGTGCATGGCCTCGACGTCGGTGACCAGCCCGAAGTCGAGGATGATCACGCGCCCGCTGCGATCGACCAGCACGTTCGACGGCTTGATGTCGCGGTGCAGCTTGCCGGCGCCGTGCAACGCGTGCAGGCCGTCGACGACCTGGTGGAGCGCGGCCCGCAGCCGGACCGGATCGAGCTCGCCCAGCCCCGACAGCAGGCGCGGGCCCGGCGGCCGCGGCGCGGTCTCGTCGTAGCCGAGCTGTACCGGCGACGGCGGCGGCCGCACGTACTCGTGGAAGCTGACGCCGTCGATGAGCTCCATCGTGAACAGCCACTCGTCGCCGAAGGTGTGGAGCTCGTGCAAGGCGACCAGGTTGGGATGGGCCAGATCGACCAGGGAACGGAACTCGCGCTTGAAGCGGTACAGCTCGCGCCCGCCCGAGCTGGTCAGGGCCTTGAGCGCCACCTCCGCTCCGCGCACTCGATCGAAGACGCGATAGACCACGCCGTTGCCGCCGGCGCCGAGCTTGCCGCGAACGTCGAACCGTTCGCTGTCGCCCCGCGTGGGCACGTTCGGCGGCAGCATCGTGGGAGGATACCTGGTCGCTTACATGATCGGCGTGGCCCCGACGCAGGCCAGGCAAAGGTCACGGGTAAGGGTCGGGCAGTCGACGCCCCGCGACTCGAGCCAGGCACACGCCTCCCAGCGCAGCTCTTCGGAGTCGGTGCCGGGGAACATGCCGTAGGCGGCCTCGTAGTCGAGCTTGGTGAAGGTGGTGCCATCGCTGGCGAACCCGACGGTGAGCCGGCCGTCGAAGACGCCCTCGTCGATGGTGACGAAGAACGGCGCGCCCGCGGCCATGGCGTCGAGGGCGCAGGCCCGCGCCGGGGCCGGCGGCAGATCGTCCCACCACACCCCGGCCGCGCCGCAGTCGACGGCGCCCGGTCCCGCGCGCTCGGCGATGAGCGCCACCGGGTCCTCCTCGGCGAGGTTGCAGGCCGGCGCGGCCAGCGCGGTCATGGTCAGGGCGATCCGGAATCCCCGCACACGTGTCGGTATACCATTCGCCCCATGTCCGAGACCGTGTTCTCGAAGATCCTGCGCGGCGACCTGCCCTGTCACAAGGTGTACGAGG
>SXJR01000268.1 GCA_005779305.1 Myxococcales bacterium | reverse complement strand
GTACGCGCTTCGCCTGGGGCCTGCTCGCTGACATCGAGCCGCCCGAGCTCGAGGTGCGCATCGCCATCCTCCGCAAGAAGGCCGCCGTCGAGCGCATCCACAAGCTGTCGCGCGACGTCAACACCGCCATCGCCGTGATCGGCCTGCTCATCGCGATGTACTTCGCCTACCGCTCGTTCTACGGCATGCGCATCGACTCCACGTCCGGCGACAAGAAGTGAGCTGACGGACGCTGTGAGACGGAAACGGGCGGCCCCGAGATGGGCCGCCCGTCGGATTTTCGGGCGTTCGCTCACTGATCGAAGGTCACGTCCGGCGTCTCGGCGTGGCTCAGTGATCGAACTCGGGGAACTCGGCCAGCCAGACCTCGGCCGCGACGATGCGGAGCTCGCCGTCCGGTCCCTGCTTCACGCCAACGTGGACTTCGCCATCCTCGTACTTCGACTCGCCGTACTCGAACTCGGCCCTCCACCTCACCCAGGTCACGTCGTCTGACTTGGTCCGCCAGGCCTCCAGCGCGTGGGGGAGGTCCCACGTGAACCGCGAGCGATCGACGACGTGGATCGACGTCGTCGGGTCGGGCAGCTTCAGGAGTTGACGAAGCAGCTTGAGCGCGCGGCCGGCGCACACCGGGGTCGTGCCGCAGAGCTGGGAGCTGACCGAGAGGTCGGCGCCCGCGAGCAACGCGTCGGCCGAGGAGACACCGGCGCGCACGTCGGTGATCCAGCTCTCCACGAACGCGGTCGCGCGATCGTCGGGCACCAGGTTCGATGGAGCGGCCGGCGGCGGAGCCGCGGTCGGCGCGCTCTCGGCCGGCTTGGCCGCGACCGGGGCTGCCGACTTGTCGGCTGGGCGGGTCTCGCCGGTTTCGCACGCAGCGGGGGCCAGCAAGGCCAGCATGAGCCATGAACGCATGATCGTCGTCTCCTGTTCAGGGAAGGGAATGGTGTGGGGAGGACAACGCGCTTGTACCGAGCCACATGCGTCGCCGACCGAAAACCACACCGACGCGCGCGCCAACCGGCCCGCGTTTCACGCCACCGCAGCGGTATGATCGTCAGCACATGGCAGGGCCTGGCACGTTCCGCTGCTGCGCGAGCCGCGACGAGCTGTTCCGCGATCCGCAGCGCAGCTGGGTGTTGTTCGGCAGCGGCGTGTTCTGGTGTCTCGATCCGACGCTGTGCGGCTTCGTGGTCTGGGGCCGGCCCAGCCTCGACGACACCCGCGCTTTCACCCGGATCCTCGACGGCTACGAGCACCTCGCGCCGCGCTTCGATCTGGTGCAGGACGGCCGCCTGATCGAGGCCATCGACGCCGACGCGCTCACCCACCTGCTCGCGTGGCTGCGCGGCAACGCCGGCATGATCGACGAGCGGGTCGCGCGACGGATCGCGATCCTTCCGGTCGGCGCCCCCGGGCTCACGCTGCTCGGCATCCAGCCGCTGCTCGAGCTGGGCGGGCCGCTCACCATCGTGACCGACGCGAGTGAAGGCTACCGCGCGGTGCGACCCGAGGACGGAGATGCGGTGCTGGCCAAGGTCGACCTTGCCGTCCACGCGGCTCGAGCGATGCCGGCCCCGCTCTTGGCCCTGCGTGCGGCGCTCGCGGCGGCCCAGGGCGATCTCGAGCTGGCCGAGGCGGCGCGCCGCATCGGTGTGTCGATCCGCACCCTGCAACGCGTGCTCACCCAGGCCGGCGTGACCTTTCGCTCCGAGCAGGCCGATGCTCGCTTTCGCCTCGCCGAGGAGCTACTCCAGGGCGACGACAAGGTGGTGTCGGTCGCGGCCCGGCTCGGCCTGTCCGAGGACGGGCTGACCAAGCTCGTGCGCGCACGCACGGGGCTGACACCGGGCGAGCTCCGCCGCCGCCGGACGGAGTGAGCGCCACGACGGGATGCATGCCGGGGCAACTTGTGGATCGACCGGTCGAAGCGCGCGTCAGAAGCCGGTGCAGGTGAAGTTCGCGCCCTGCGCCGGGTAGTAGAAGAGGTCGGTGAAGCACATCTCGTCGTCGGACGAGTCGCCGAACGTCTTGGCCGGGCCCGGGTTGTTGTAGGTGCAGTAGGTGGTCAGGCGATCGCTGGGCTGGAGCGTGACGTGGGGGTTCACCAGCTGGAACGTCTGCTCCTCGAAGTTGTAGTCGATGTCCTGCAGCGTGATGGTCTGCGAGCCGCGGGTGATCACCGAGCGCATGTGGGTGCCGGTCTTGTGCATGTGCTGCGAGAGCGAGAACACGTGGATCGGCACGCTGGTGATCTGCGAGATGTTGCAGCTGCCCATCTGGGTCGACATGCCGGTCGGGACGTTGAGGCCGAACGTGGGGCCGGCCAGCACGATCTCGGCCTCGTTCTGGATCTCGCCGGCGGTCGCTTCCTGGATCAGCGTGCCGGAGCGGCCGGAGATGGCGTTGTCGCTGGCGTTGTAGAGGTGGAGGTTGAGCAGCAGGCGGTCGCCGGCGCGTAGGTGCAGGCCGACACCGGTCGGGAAGACGAAGTCCGGCGAGCCCACGCCCGAGCCGTAGATCATGCTCTGGCCGTTGGTGCCGACGCTGCACGGACGGATGCCGTCGGCCGGGCTGGCGCTGGTGTACTTGGTCAGCACGGTGTGGTGCGTGCCCAGCGGGATGAGCGGCCGGAACGCCTTGATGTACATGTCTCGCGGGACGGTCGCGTAGACGCAGTAGTAGGTGTCGGGTTGCCCCGACGGCAGCGTCCAGTCACCTTCGAGCAGGGTCGTCCACCCTTCGGGGACGGAGGTGTCGATCGAGGCGGCGGGCGCGTCGATGGCGGTGCCATCGTCGTCACCTTGGCCACCGCCGCCGCAGGCGACGACCGACGGACCCAGGACTGCGAGCAACCCGACAGCAAGAGAGCGAGACATCATGCATCCCTCCAGGTGGCGCGCGAATCTTGCCACTGACCTCGGGTCAGTGAACAGGGCGAATCGCTCAACCCGTCCGGCCGCGGCGGGCGGGCGGGGCGGTCTCGGCGGGGGCCTCGGCGGTCGGCTCGCCGCCCTTCACCTTGCGCCCGGCCTTGCGCAGGGCGTCGCGCAGGAGGAACTCGATCTGCGCGTTGACGCTGCGCAGGTCGTCGCCGGCCCACGCCTCGATCGCCGTCAGCACGGCGGCATCGAGGCGGACCAGGAACGGCTTGCGGGCGGACACGACGGCTCCCGGCTCAGCCCTGGTGGAGCGTGCCGGCGTTGATGACCGGCTGGGTGGAGCGCTCGCCGCACAGGACGACGAGCAGGTTGGACACCATCGCCGCCTTGCGGTCCTCGTCGAGCTCGACGATCTTGTTCTTGGACAGCATGGCGAGGGCCATCTCGACCATGCCGACCGCGCCCTCGACGATGCGCTGGCGGGCGGCGATGATGGCGCCGGCCTGCTGGCGCTGCAGCATGGCCTGGGCGATCTCGGGCGCGTAGGCGAGGTGGGCGATGCGAGCCTCGATGACCTCGACGCCGGCGGTCCTGCAGCGGGTCTGGATCTCGCGCTTGAGCTCCTCGGCGACGGCGTCGATGTGGCCGCGCAGCGAGATCAGGTTCTCGTCGTGGCCGTCGTAGGGGTGGCGGGTCGCGAGGATGCGCACCGCCGACTCCGACTGGATGGCAACGAACGACGGGTAGTTCTCGACCGAGAACACGGCGTGGGCCGGCTCGACCACCTTCCACACCACGATGGCGCCGATCTCGATCGGGTTGCCCTCGACGTCGTTGACCTTGATCTTGGTGGTCTCGAAGTTGCGCATGCGCAACGTCACCATGCTCTTGCTGTAGAGCGGGTTGACCCAGCGCCAGCCCTCGTCGCGCACGGTGCCGACGTAGCGGCCGAAGAGCTGGAGCACGCGCGACTCGTTGGGGTTCATGGTGAACATGCCCTTCCACACGAAGATCACCGCGACCGAGAGCAAGGACGCCAGGATCAGGTTGGCGGGATCGACCTTGGTCGCCTGCTGGAGCTCGGGGTGGCCGGGATGGATCCCGGAAACCAGGAGCCAGGTGCCGATGCCGAGCATGGCGAAGGAGACGAGCAGCGCGAGGCTGCCGGGCAGGGTGCGGACGTTGCGTTCCTGGATCGTCGTGCTCATGAAGGCCTCCCCCATGCGATGGGATGACATCAAAGTGATATCATTTTGACAGCACGCAAGTCCAATCGGCGAAGTACCCGTGGCGAACCCGGAATTTGCAGGTTTCGGCCGGGGCTCGTACGATCGCGGCATGCTCCGCTCTCGCGTCAGCCTGGCGCTCGCCGCCGTGCTCCTCGCCGCCGCCCCGGCCGCGGCTCAGCCGGCGGAAGGCGGTGCGCCGCGCCAGGAAGGCGAGTACGCCGGCGTGACGCCGGGGACGCCGCCGGTCGCCGAGCAGGGCGCCAAGCCGCGGCGGCCGCCGGCGAAGAAGTCGCTCAACTGGGTCGGGTTCACCACCCGAGCCGACGGTAGCTCCGAGCTGTTCTTCCAGGCTGTCGACGGGTTCACGCTCTCGCAGCACCTGGAGGGCACCAAGCTCGTCGTGCTGCTCGAGGGGCTCAGCAAGCAGGCGCGCAACACGCGGCGGCCGCTCGACACCCGCTTCTTCGAGACCTCGGTGGCGCGCGTGACCACCAAGGTGGTGCGAGCCCGGCGGGCGCGGAAGGGCGTCCCCGGTCACCCCGGCGGCGTGTTGGTCACGATCGCGTTCAAGGATCCCAAGGACGCCCGCGAAGGCGCCACTCGCAGCGACAAGGGCCCCGACGGCATGTTCTACGCCTACCTGGGCTTCGGACCGCCCTCGACCCCAGGTCAGATTCCCGAGAACGCCGAGCGGCCGTCGACGATCTCCGATCCCGAGTGAGGGTCAACCGGCGCGTGCTGGTGGTGGTGCTGGTCGGCGCGCTCGCTGGGTGCGCCGGCCCGGCCACGCCGCGCGCTCCGATCGACGAGCGTGGTGGCGCCGCCGAGCAGGCGCTCGACGCGCCCGAGGCGGTCCTGCGCGCGCTCGCCGCCGCCATCCACGCTGACGACGGCGCCGCGCTCGATCGCCTGATCCACCCGGCGCACGGCCTGTGGTTGTGGATCCAGCCCGGCGCCTACGTGAGCCCGACCCTGCGGGTGACGGCAGGCGGCGCGGTGCCGCCGTCGGCGCGCATCGGCGGCGACGACATGATCGAGTACTGGCGCGAGCACTTCTGGACCGAGGTCGCCCGCGGCCTCGACGCCGGCCTGCCCAGGCTCGACCGCGATCCCGGCGATCACGCGGCGGGCGTCTACGGCGACTGCGGCGAGGAGGTCCCGGCCGCCGAGCTGCGTGCGTACCTGGCCACGCGCGAGGATCTGGGCACGACCCGGCGCGAGATCGCCGCCGACGCCATGGTGACCCTCGCCCCCGTCGTCACCGACCAACTGGTCCACTTCCGCCGCTGGGGGCTCGACGTGTGGATGGCCCGCGATCGTGGCCGACTGTGGGTCGTCCACGTCATGGTGTGGACCCCCTGCGACGCCTGAGCGACGGCGCCATCAGTCCGTTCGCGCGACGCGCGCGCGAGGGGGAAATCGCCGCGGCCTGCAGGCGGCGAGAGGGGGGCGGGAAGTCCCCCCTCTCAATCGATCGGCGGCGGCGGGGCGAAGCCCTGCACGACGAAGACGCGATCGCTGCCGGTGCCCCACGACAGGAAGAAATAGTCGCCGGTGACTGGCTCGAAGTAGGCGCCCCACGGGCGCGGGAAGCGGGTCATGAACTCGCGGCGTGTGGCGATCACGGGGTCGCCCTGGGCGTCGACGTCGTAGACCGCCACTCGATCGAGCGCTGGATCGCCCGCGACCCACTCGGCCATGATGATCGCCTGCTGGGCGAAGCCCGGTGAGCCCGCCGGCACGTAGGCGAAGCCGCCCGGGTTGTTGGGCACGGTCGCGACCTGGTTCACGCCGCTGATGGCGAGGAGGCCGCTGTCGGGCGTGGTGTTCAGGTGGACCCAGTAGCCGCCGGGCCACGTCACCATGCGCAGGCCGCCGGCGCCGGCCAGGCCGGGCGGCACCATCCCGATCCCGCCGGGGCCCGAGTCGCCGGCGGGCAGGCCGACGCTGCGCAGGTCGGTGTTGCGCGCCGGCGTCGAAGCGCCGACCGGCAGCTGCGACAGGATCGCGGTCGGCCACTGCGTGTAGAGCATCAGGCTCGAGTTGACGTAGACGAGGTTGGCGTCGACGTACGGCGTGGTCGCGTGGATCTGGGCGGTGCCGACGAACCCGATGATGTGACCGCAGGCGTTGCGGTTGACCCCGATCTCGTAGATCGCGCCGCTGCCGTTCTCGGAGTTGCCGGCGATCAGCAGCTTGTCGTCGTCGGTGATGTGCACGGTGGCGCCGCCGAGCGGGTTGGGTACGCCGGGCACGGTGCCGAGGTCGTAAGCGGTGTAGAGCGACGCGTACTGCGGCGCGATCTGGACGTCGGCGCCGGCCAGCGTCGGCGGTGTGGGGCAGTCGATGCCGTCGGGCAGGGTGACGGTGCTGGCGTCGGTGGCGGCGTCGATCTCGCCGGGGGTGTCGTCGCCGCCCGCGGACATGGAGGGGCCGCAGGCGAGGAGCGCGAGGAGGGGGAGTGCAGACGCCGTGCGCATGGGCGGACGGTAATGCAGGATGGCCAGGGTGATCGACAGAAGAAGGGCGAGGGCAAGGGCAAGGGCAGGGGTAAGGGACTTCCGTTCTGGGGGCTGACGCGGTAGGCCATGGGACCCCAATGAGCAAGGCTGCCCAGACCGCCATCACCCCGACCCGCGCCGAGGACTACCCCGAGTGGTACCTGCAGGTCGTCGCCGCCGCCGACCTGGCCGAGAACTCGCCGGTGCGCGGCTGCATGGTGATCAAGCCGTGGGGCTACGCGCTGTGGGAGAACTGCCAGCGCGTTCTCGACGGCATGTTCAAGGCCACCGGCCACGTCAACGCGTACTTCCCGCTCTTCATCCCGCTCCGCTTCCTCGAGAAGGAGGCGGCGCACGTCGAGGGCTTCGCCAAGGAGTGCGCGGTGGTGACTCACCACCGGCTCGAGATGCGCGAAGGCAAGCTGGTGCCGGCCGGTGAGCTCGAGGAGCCGCTCGTGGTGCGGCCGACCTCCGAGACCATCATCGGCGAGATGTTCGCCAAGTGGGTGCAGAGCTATCGCGACCAGCCGCTGCTCAACAACCAGTGGGCCAACGTGGTGCGCTGGGAGATTCGCACGCGCCAGTTCCTGCGCACCGCCGAGTTCCTGTGGCAGGAGGGGCACACCGCCCACGCCACGTCCGCCGAGGCGGTCGAGGAGACCATGAAGATGCTCGGCGTCTACGCCGACTTCGCCGAGCAGTGGATGGCGATGCCGGTCATCCAGGGCGAGAAGACCGCCGGCGAGCGCTTTCCGGGCGCGGTCTCGACCTACTGCATCGAGTCGATGATGCAGGACAAGAAGGCGCTCCAGGCCGGGACGTCGCACTTCCTCGGCCAGAACTTCGCCAGGGCCTCGGAGATCCGCTTTTCCGACGACAAGGGCGCGCTCGAGTACGCCTGGACCACGAGCTGGGGAGTCTCGACCCGTCTGGTCGGCGCCATGATCATGACCCACGCCGACGACGACGGCATGGTGTGCCCGCCGCGGCTGGCCCCGGCCCACGTGGTGATCCTGCCGGTCCTGCAGAAGCCCGAGCACCGCGAGCGCGTGCTCGACTACTGCCACAAGCTGGCCGCCGAGCTGCGGGCCCAGAGCTTCGCCGGGACGCCGGTGCGGGTCGAGCTCGACCAGCGCGATCTGCGCGGCGGCGACAAGGTCTGGCAGTGGATCAAGAAGGGCGTGCCGCTGCGTCTCGAGGTCGGCCCGCGCGACATCGATCAGGACAGCGTGTTCATGGGGCGCCGCGATCGCGGTCCCAAGGACAAGGGCGGCATCGCCCGCACCGAGCTGGTCGCGACCATCGGCACGATCCTCCAGGATATGCAGGACGGCATGCTGGCCCGGGCCCGCGCCTTCCAGGACGCCAACACCCGCGTCATCGACGACAAGGCCGAGTTCTACGCCTGGTTCACGCCGCCGCCCAGCGCCGAGGGTGCGCCCACGCCGATCCACGGCGGCTTCGCCCTGACCCACTTCTCCGGAGACGTCGAGCTCGAGAGGAAGATCAAGGACGACCTGAGCGTGACCGTGCGCTGCATCCCGCTCGCCGACGGCGAGGCCGGCACCTGCCCGTTCACCGGCAAGCCCAGCGCCAAGCGCGTGGTCTGGGCCAAGAGCTACTGATTCGTCGTTGAGCTCACCAGAGGAGAGTACCGTCGTTCTCGAAACGCACGTCGAGGACAGGCTTGGCCGAGGCCCGAGGCCCGAGGCCCGAGGTCCCGCGCGGCAGGCCCGTCAGGGCGTGCAGCGCACCGGCGCGCCGCCGGTCGAGCGAAGACAGATGATCTCGCCGTCGCGGCCGACCAGGAGGATCTCCTCGCCGGCGGCGTCGAGCTGGGCCACGGCGACCAGCGGCCCGTCGACGGAAAAGTTGCCGGGCGGGCTGAAGCCGTCGGCGACGACGTTGCCGCCCATGATGCGCAGGTCGGGCACCAGGAACAGCGAAGCCATCCCCGGTGGGACCGGCGGTACGTGCAACAGCACGAGGTCGGTCTGGCCGGGCTGGACCACCGAGCCGGCGGCGAGCGTCGCGGTGTCCATGCCGAACGCGGTGTTGAAGCAGGGTGGCGCGCCGGCTGCGTTGACGTCGGAAGCGCAGATCCGGGCCGGGCTCGCGCCCTCGGGAGAGAAGCCGACGACGTCGGGGTAGGTGTCGCCGGATACCTCGGCGATCACCTGCGCGGTCCAGTCGCCGCCGGTGCGCGCCGGCGTCCAGGTGAACTGGCCGGGGCCGCCGGAGTCGGCGCGCTGGGTGCGGGCTGGCTCGCTGACGAACACGCGCGGTGTCCCCGGCGCGCCCATGGTGACGTAGCCGCTGGTGGCCAGCACGCTGGCGAAGGGTGTGGCCCCGATCTGCGGGAGCACCAGCACCGCCGGCACCGGGTCGTCGACGGCTGGACCCTCGACGAAGAAGACCGCGTTGGGCACCGAGCCGAACACGGCGTTCATGCCAATGCCGAACGTCGACTGGGTGAGCGTCACGATGCCGCCCGGTGCCGCCGGCGGGACGCCGACGCTGGTCTGGCCGTTCTGAGCGAGCTGGGCATCGAAGACGGTGAGGCGCGGCCCGGCGATGGGCGTGTCGAACACCAGGATGAAGCGCATGCCGGTGACGGCGGCGACGGTGACCGCGACCGGCGGGCGCAGGCCGGGCAGGGGCGCCGAGCGGCTGCTGGTGGTGACGGTGGCGCGCATCGGATCGATGTCGGCGCCGCCGCGAAGCAGGAACACGCGAGCGTTGCCACCGTCGACGGCGACCAGGTCCTCCTTGCCGTCACCGTCGACGTCGCCGGTGGCGATGGCGATGATGTTGGCGCTGGGCGGCGGCCACGGCGTGATGATGGGGGCGTCGATCGCGCCCGGATCGAGGCCGGTGGGTGCTGACAGGCACCCGCCGAGCGCGCCCAGGCCGAGCGCGCCGAACGTGACGGTGGCGAGGAGCGGGTGCATCAGAACGGCAGGTCGCTTCCTCCACCGGTGCCGGTGGTGGATCGGCGGGTGGCCAGCGTCACGGTGCGATCGCGATCGGGGACGACCTGCTGCTGGGTGCTCCGTCCGTCGCGCCGCACCTCGACCAGGATGGCCGCGGTGCCCATCGGCACCTCGACGTCGATCGGCGCGATGCCGCGGGAGACGCCGCCGACGATCACCTCGGCGCCGGGGGGCTTGGAGCGCACGGTGATCGTCACCCGGCGGATCGGCGCGGCGTCGGGCGCCGACGCCTGCGCGGCCGCGTCGACGACCGGCGGCGCAGGCCTGGCCGCGTCGACTGCGGCGGCAGGTTCCTCGGTTCCGACGGTGCTCGGCTGGCCGCGGCTGGCCACCAGGATGCCGCCCACGATCGCGACGAGCACGGCGACGGCGAGGGCGACGAGAGCCAGCCCGCGGCGGCCCCGAGGCCGCTCCAGGCTGAGGCTGTCGACCGACGGCGGCGGCGTGACCGCCGTGCCTACGACACCCCGCCGGATCGGGCTTGGCGCGATCCGCGCCCGGCTCGGCGCCACTCGTCACCCGAGCAAGCGGCGCTGGAGCGCGAACATGCGGCGGGCG
>SXJR01000267.1 GCA_005779305.1 Myxococcales bacterium | reverse complement strand
GCCGCCGCCGTCGGCCCGGCTGGCGCCGTCGTCGCCGCCGCCGCTGCCGGCCGCGGCGATGTCGGCGATCCCGCCTCCGACACAGCGGTCGACCGGTGCGTGGGTCACCGACGACGTCAAGCCGCTCGCCGACGACATCGAGACGGTCGGGCCGCGCCGCGGCGCGGTGCGCTCGTCGGGCGGTGACAACTTCGGCGGCGTGGTGCGGCCGGTGCCCACCGACGACGTCGCCTTCGCCGGCAACCTCTCGCGCCTCGAGGACGACAACTTCGACGCCTTCTCCGACGACGAGCAGCCGCGGCGCCGGGGCGCCGGGCTCTGGATCGCGCTCGGCTCGCTGGTGGTGATCGGCGCCGCCGCCGGCGTCGTCTACTTCACCGTGCTCAAGCCGCCGTCGTCGAAGCCAGGTGCCGCCGCCGGCGCCGACGCCGACGCCGGCAGCGCGGTCGCGCTGGTCGCCGATGCGGGCGTCGCGGCTCCGACCCCCGACGCGTCGGCGATCTCGCCGTCCGAGGATCTGCTCGATCAGGCGCGCGTTCAGCTCGGCCGCGACTCGGGTGCCGCCCTCGCCGCCGCCGAGAAGATGCTCGCCGAGGGCGGCAAGGCCGACGCCAACACGCTCGGCACGCGGGCCCGGTTGATCTCGGCGCAGGTCCAGATCATCGAGGACGAGGCCGAGCTCGCCACCGATTCCAGGACCGCCGAGAAGGTGCGGCGTGAGGGCAAGCAGCTCGTGCTCACCGCCCTGGGCCTGGCCCAGCGCGCGGTGAAGGCGGGCCCGGGCGATGCCATGGCCAACGTGGCGATGGCCGACGTGCTGCGCCTGCAGGGCAAGCCCATGAAGGACCTGCGTCGGTACCTCGACACCGCGCGGCAGGCGTCGCCGGCGGATCGCGAAGCGTCGCTGGTGGAGGCGCTGGCGTCGGTGCGCGACAAGGACTACGACCGTGCGGTCGAACTGCTCAAGGGCCTCGATCAGGGCGCGCTCGAGGGCACCGGCGACGTGCGGCCGCGCTGGCACCTGGCCCGCGTCGCGTTCTTGCAGAAGAAGCAAGCCGACGCGCGCACCGCGGCCGATGCCGTGATCGCGGCACAGCCGGAGCATGCGGGGGCGCGGGCGATGCTGGCGCGGTTGGGCGCGGTGGCGGTGGATCCGATGCCCGACGAGGATATCGACGCGGGGACCGGCGCGGGGACAGGGAGCGGATCGGGATCCGGCACGGGCACGGGCGCGGGCACGGGCACGGGGAGCAGCGGCGGTGGGCCGGTGACGGGAGGCAGTTACGACGGTCTGCTCGCCAAGGCCAACAAGCTCGCCGAGGTCGATTGCGGCCAGGCCATGCCGTACTACTCGCGGGCCCTCGAGGTTCAGCCCAACGGCGTCGAGGCGCTGACCGGCATGGGTTTCTGCCACATCGACGCCAAGCAGTTCGCGTCGGCGCATTCCAAGTTCCGCGCCGCGCTCGGAATCTCGCCGCGCTTCGAGCGCGCGTTGTGGGGCGTGGCCGAGGCGTATCAGCAGCAGGGGCGCACCGACCTGGCGATCGGGGCCTACGAGAAGTATCTCGAGGTCTACCCGTCGAGCTCTCCGGCTCAGCGGCAGCTCGATCGCCTCAAGGGCGCCGGCGGGGGTGGTCCGACGCCGCCCGAGAACGGCAGCGGCAGCGCCAGCGGGAGTGGTGCCGGCAGCGGCAGCGCCGAGAAGCCGCCCGATCAGCCCGATGAACCGAAGCCGGATCCCGCGCCCGGCGGTGATCCCGCGGCGAACCCCTGACACGTTCGACGAGGTGGTCATGTTGCGAACTCTGTGCTGGCGGCCCGTCTGCGTCGGGCTCTTGATGGTTGCGCTCGCCGGATGCGGCGACGAGAAGCCGAAGTGGGAGGTGCCCAAGGGCGCGGAGTCATCCGATCCGTGGAGCGGCGGCGGCGACGGTAGCGGCGGAGGTGGCGGCGGCGGTGGTGGCGGTGGTGGTGGTGGCCTCTCCGGCTTCGGCGATCCGATGGCGATGCTCAAGAACGTCGCCGAGAGCATCGAGAAGCCCGGTCCGTTCGAGGCGCCGACCTCGAGCCCCGGCTTCGACGACGACAAGCCCCACCTGGGCGTGATGACGCTGGCCGGTGACGTGGCCGAGCTCGAGAGCTTCTCGTGGACGAGCGGTCCCAGCGACTCGCTCCAGGTCCGCGTGCTCGGCGAGCGCCTGCGCGAGCTCGCTGGCGAGAAGGACCTGACCGGGCTGCTCCTGCGCGTCGACGGGCTGGCGGTGTCGTTGCCCGATGCGGCCGAGCTCCACGCGGCCCTGACCGCGTTCAAGGCCAAGGGCAAGAAGCTCTACTGCCACACCGAAGGCGCCTCGAACGCCGAGTACATGCTGCTGTCGGCGTGCGAGCGCCTTGGCCTGGCCCCGACCGGCGGGCTCATGGTGTCGGGACCGGCGGCGATGCCGGTGCACCTCAAGGGGCTGCTCGACTCGCTGGGTGTCACTGCCGACTTCCTGCACGTCGGTGCGTTCAAGGGCGCGGCCGAGCCGCTCACCCGCGATCGGCCGTCGAAGGAGATGGAGGAGACCATCGCCGCCATCCTCGACCGCGAGTACGCGTCGATGGTCGACACCATCGGCGCGGGTCGCGGCCTCACGCCCGATACGGTCAAGGCGCTCATCGACGAGGCCATCTTCACCTCCGACCGGGCGCTGGCCGCCAAATTGGTCGACGCGGTCGAGCCCTTCGAAGCGTTCCGCGACGGCCTGGCCGGCGATGGCGGCTGGACCAAGCTCGCCGTCGAGGAGAAGGCCGACGGCGCCGCCGGTCTGATGAACGTCATGCGTTTTCTCGGCGCCGTGCCGACGCCGCGTCCGACCGAGGCCCACGTGGCGCTGGTCTACGCGGTCGGCGACGTGGTCGACGGTGGCGGCGACGGCATCGTCGGCGCCCGCTCGGAGATCGCGTCGCGCACCCTGGTGCCGGCGCTGCGCGTGCTGGCCGCCGACGACAACGTCAAGGCGGTGGTGCTGCGCATCGACTCGGGCGGCGGCAGCGCGCTCGCCTCCGAGCTGATCTGGCACGCGGTGGCCGAGGTCAAGGCCAGGAAGCCGGTGGTGGTGTCGATGAGCGACGTCGCCGCGTCGGGCGGCTACTACATCGCCTGCGGCGCGACCAAGATCTACGCGCTGCCCGACACGCTCACCGGATCGATCGGCGTGGTCGGCGGCAAGCTGTCTCCCTCCGGCGCCCTGGCCAAGATCGGCGTGACCACGTTCCCCATGGGGCGGGGCAAACGCGCCACCATGATGGCCAGTCTGTCGCCGTGGACGCCCGACGAGCGCGCCGTGGTGCAGGCCACGATGCAGGCGATCTACGACGTCTTCGTCGGTCGGGTCGCAGCCGGTCGCGGCAAGACCGTCGCCGACATCCACGCCATCGCCCAGGGCCGGGTCTGGACCGGCACCGACGCCAAGCGCCTCGGCCTGGTCGACGAGCTCGGTGGCCTCGACGCCGCCATCGCCGAGGCGCACGCGCTGGGCAAGGTCGACGACGACACCGCCGTCGAGGTCTACCCGCCGACGATGACCCTGCGCGATCTGTTCGCCGGGTTCGGCGAGGTCCAGCTGCCCTTCGGGCTGTCGACCGCGGTCGCGGCCGCCGCCCACGAGATCTCGCCCGAGGTCGCCGAGGTCATGGTGCGGACGCTGCGCCAGGTCGCGCGGTTCCGGGAGCATCACGTGCAGGCGGTGGCGTTCTTCCCGTTCGTCCTGCGCTGAGCTCGCGCGCCAGCTGCTGGAGCGCGCTCACCTGCAGCCCCGCGGCCTGGCCCTTCTCGACGTAGCCGTCGAGGAACTCGCGGGTCTGCTCGCCGACCTTGGTGAAGTGCTCCTGCAGGTAGATCTCGAGGGGCAGCGGGATGAGCGGCTTGGCCAGCCACAGGCCGGCGCGGAGCACGCGCGGCCGGGCCAGGAAGCCGATCCCGAACGGCGGTTTGCCCAGGCGCGCTCGCACCACCGCGATGGCCTCGCGCGCGCCCCGGCCACCGAGCGCGAGCTTGTCGCTCTTCACCGCGCCGCGCACGGTCCAGCCGCCGAGCTCGAGCGCGACCAGGTACGGCATCATGACCGCGGTCGGGAAGCCGGCCATCTTGCCCACGTCCTTGTGGCGCTTGGCCGGCAGGCGGCCGGCCTTCAACGCGCCGACCACGGCCGCCACCCGATCGGCAGGCCCCGAGAACGGGCTCGGCCCCATCGGCGGGAACCAGTAGGCCATGCCCGGCCTGGCGAAGCGGGTCTCGCCCGGCAGGGGCGCGTGATAGCTGATGAGCGAGATCAGGCCCTGCACCAGCCGGCGCTCGTCGGCGCCGGCGGCGACGAGGAGGCCGCGATCGTCGAGCCCGGGCTGGAGCGCGACGATGGTCGCGTCGCCGGCGGCGGCGATGAGCTCGGCCAGCCACGGTCCGCGCAGCGCCGGCGACGCCACCGTGATCATCACCTGGTCGAAGCCGCGGCCGGCGACCTCGTCGACGCGGGTCACCACGTCGAAACCGTCGAAGCGCACCGCCTCGCCTCGCCGACCGGCGCGGCGGTTGAGCGGGTACATGTCGAAGCCGCGCGCGACCTCGGCCCGGTACTTCTCGCGCACGAAGAACGTCACCGCGGCGCCGCCGAGCTGGTAGTGACGTGCGAACACCTGACCGACCGAGCCGGCGCCGACGACGAGGACCCGGAGCCCTGTCCTGGGCACGTTCGGCGACAGCGGCCGAGTCGAAGGGTTGCTCACGAGGCCGACTCTATCGTGACGGTGTGGCCCGAAGCGATTGGCGTGAAGACCTGGTGCTCGCGTGGCGTCAGGGCCTCGTGGGGAGCGGGCGGATCGGTGCGGACGGGAGGGGGCCTGACACCGACGCCAACGCCCAGGCCGCGGCGATGATTTCGTCGTTCGATCGACTCGCCGGTCAGAACCGCGGCGCGGGGTCGTCCGTTGCAATGGGGATGTTCCGTCCCGCCCCCGTCATCCTCTCCACCGCCCTGGTGCTGGCCGCGATGAGCCGCCCCGCCGAGGCTTGCAGCTGCGCGCGTCCGTCGATCGCCGCCGGTGCCGCGCGCGCCGACGCCGTCTTCGCCGGACGCATCGTCGCTACCACCGTGACTCCGGTCGACCCCGCCGCATGCAAGAAGAAGCCGGCGTGGTGCGTGAAGTCCTATCGCTACACGATTGCGGTCGACAACGTGTGGAAGGGCGACGTGCCGGCCAACGTCGAGGTCGACGCCGGTCACGGCCGGGGCGACTGCAGCTTCGGCAAGATGACGGCCGAGCGCTGGTTGGTGATGGCGAGCGGCCCGCTCGATCACCTGACCGTGCGACTCTGCAGCGGCACCCGCCCGGCCACGACCCGTGCGCTCGCGCAGGCCGTCTCGGCGATCGGTACAGGGTCCGTTCCCTGATATTTCGCGACCTTCGCCCGCTGCGCTCGGGGTGGTGTCTGGCGCGCCCCGTGTGCTACCACTCCGCGCTCGTATGAACGTGCGCATCGAAGACGTCTCCCCCGTCGAGAAGAAGCTGATCGTCGAGATCCCGTGGGCCACCGTCGCCGACCGGCTCGGCGTCGCCTACCGCGAGCTCGGCAAGGGGGTCGCGCTCAAGGGCTTCCGCAAGGGCAAGGCGCCGCGCTCGGTGCTCGAGCAGATCTACGCGCCGCGCGTCCACGCCGAGGTCGCGTACCAGCTCGTGCGCGAGTCGTTCTTCTCCGCCAACCAGCAGCACAAGCTGGGCGCCGTGGCCGAGCCGCGGGTCGAGCAGGGCGGCCAGATCAAGCGGGGCGAGCCGTTCGCGTTCGCCGCCATCATCGAGATCAAGGGCGACATTGTCGTCGACGGCTGGCAGGGCCTCGCCATCGAGCGTCGTCGCCTCGTCGTCGAGGAGGCCGAGGTCGTCAAGGCGCTCGAAGCGCTTCGCAAGGAGCACACCGAGCTGGTGCCGATCGAGGACCGCACGGTGACCCAGCTCGGCGACGTGGTCATCCTCCACGTCCGCGGCACCATCGGCGAGCACCCGATCGATCAGCCCCGCTTCGGCGTCGACCTCGACGATCCCGAGCGCGAACCGGTGCCCGGCCTGCGCGCCGCGCTCACCGGCGTTCCGCTCGACACCAAGGACCTGGTGATCGACGTCGAGATCCCCGCCGATCACGCTGACGAGAACCTGCGCGGCCGCCACGCCATCCTGACCGTGTCGGTGGTGGAGGCGCGCGCCAAGATCGTGCCCGCGCTCGACGACGACTTTGCCAAGGACACCGGCAAGGGCGACACCATCGACGCCGTGCGTGCCGCCACCCGCGCCGATCTCGAGGCCCGCGAGGCGTCGATCATCCGCAGCGAGGCGCGCCAGGCCGCGCTGCGCGCGCTGGTGAAGAAGTTCCAGATCCCGGTGGCGTCGTCGCTCGTCGATCGCGCCGTCGAGATGCAATACAACCGGCTGCGCCAGATGATCGGGATGCCGCCCGATCGCGAGGGCACCGGCCTCACCAGCGATCTGCGTGACAAGATGAGGCCGTCGGGAACCGACGAGGTGCGCGGCCAGCTGCTGCTCGAGGGCATCGCCGACGCCGAGCAGATCGCGGTCAGCGACGACGAGCTCATGGTCCACGTGGGCCAGGCCGCCAAGGCCCGCAACGTGCCTCCGGCGCGCCTGCGCGCCGAGTGGGATCGTGACGGACGCCTCGATTCGGCCCGCTGGTCGTTGCGCCAGGACAAGGTCCTCGATCTGCTCGTCGAGAAGGCCACCATCACCGACGTCGACAAGCTCAGCGAGCCAGCCGCCGGAGAGGGCGGGATGCTCGGTGTAGGCGCGGGTGGTCCGATCGCGACCGCGCCCGTCGAGCACGGCCACGAGGGCCACGTGCACGGCCCGGACTGCGACCACTGACGCGGCCGCGGGCCGGGTCAGTGCCCTTGCGCTTGCCCTTGCCCTCGCCCTTCTACGGGGTGCTAACTGGCCATCCTCGCCAGCATCGCGACAACCTCGACGATGAGTCCTCGTGCCGCGGTGCAGCGTTCGCCATCGAGGACGCCACGACGCACCAGGATGTCGAGCACCGCTGCCACTTCCGTCGCGGATCGCTTCGCCATCCGATAGAAGCGCTGCTTCTCGGCCAGCCTGAACTCGCCTGCGCCCTCGGCGATGTTGAGTACAACCGAGGTGATCGCGCGATCCAGCTGGTCGCGGAGGTGTGATCGGAACGACGCGAGTTCACCGAGGATCTTGTCGATCGAGTCGAGGAGCTCGAGCGCGCGCTGGTAGACGATGAGGGTCTCGTGGTCGAGGAGTGCGGGCTGCTTCATGCAGCGGCGTATCGTTCGACGAGGGCGCCGGTTGCGTGAATCGACGCTGGTAGAAGGGCAAGGGCAAGGGCAAGGGCGGGGCAAGGGCGGGGCCCGACATCCTGCCCCTTCGGCCAGGTAGGCCCCGATCGCGTTGCGTGCGCTGCGCCCGCCTCGTACAGTCGGGGACAGCCCATGGACATCAAGAACTACCTCATCCCGACGGTCATCGAGCAGACCCACCGCGGCGAGCGCGGATGGGACATCTTCTCTCGACTGCTCAAGGAACGGATCATCTTCCTGGGCACGGCGATCAACGACGAGATCGCCAATGTCGTGATCGCCCAGCTCCTGTTCCTCGAGAGCGAGGACCCGGAGAAGGACATCATGATCTACATCAACTCGCCGGGCGGTCACGTCACGGCGGGCATGGCCATCTACGACACCATGCAGTACGTGCGCTGCGACGTGGCCACGATCTGCATGGGCCAGGCCGCCTCGATGGGCGCCTTCCTGCTCGCCGCCGGCCAGGCCGGCAAGCGGTACGCGCTGCCTCACTCGCGCGTCATGAGTCACCAGCCGCTGGCCGGCTTCCAGGGTCAGGCCACCGAGATCGAGATCCACGCCAGGGAGCTGCTCAAGACCCGCGAGACCCTGAACGAGCTGCTCGCCAAGCACACCGGCCAGCCCATCGCCAAGATCCAGACCGACACCGAGCGCGACTACTTCATGGGCGCCAACCAGGCCAAGGAGTACGGCTTGATCGACGAGGTCTTCATCCGCAAGAAGGCGGAGGAGAAGCCCGAGAAGAAGTGACGCGCGATCGCAGGACCTGACGACCGATCATGCCCGCCGAGAAACGTGATTCATCTCTGACCTGTTCCTTCTGCGGCAAGTCGCAGAAGGAAGTGAAGAAGCTCATCGCCGGGCCGACGGTCTACCTCTGCGACGAGTGCATCGGGCTCTGCAACGACATCATCGCCGAGGAGATCGAGAAGGACGAGCCGGGCTACGGCGCCGGCGTCATCCCCAAGCCGGCGCAGATCAAGAAGGTCCTCGACGAGTACGTCATCGGCCAGGATCGCGCCAAGAAGATCCTCTCGGTC
>SXJR01000266.1 GCA_005779305.1 Myxococcales bacterium | reverse complement strand
CGGCCACCGCCGCGGCGCTGGGCCGTCGCGCGGGATCGCGGGAGCACAGCGCGGCGCACAGGGCGTCGAGATCGGCGGGCACGCCGGCGGCACGACTCGACGCGAGCGGCGCGTCGCCGGCGGCCTTGGCGGCGAGGATGTGCATCGCCTCGCCGGTGAACGGCGGCTCGCCGGTGAGCAGCTCGAAGAGCACGACGCCGAGCGAGTACAGGTCGCAGGCCGGCGTGGCCGCGTCGCCGGCCGCCATCTCGGGGGCCAGGTACTCGACGGCGCCGACCAGCGTGGTCGCCCTCGACGAGGTCGCGCTGGCCAGGCCGAGATCGAGGAGGACCACGCGCCCGTCGGGCTCGACCATCACGTTGGACGGACGCACGTCGCGGTGGATGACGCCAGCGGCGTGGAGCGCGGCCAGCGCCGCAGCGACCTGGGCCACCACGCGCCGGGTGCGCTCGCTGGCGCCGGGCGTGCCGCGCGCCACCCACGGGACCGCGTCGGCGCCCTCGATCTGCTCCATCGAGAAGCACCAGCCCGAGGCGTGCTCGAACAGCTCGCCCAGCCGCACCAGGTTGGTGTGGCGGACGCCGGCGGCGATACGGAACTCCTGCTTGAGCCGGTCGCCGCCGAGCTGATCGGGGTCGTTGAGCACCTTCACTGCCACCGCCTTGCCGAGCTCGCGGTCGAACGCGGCCAGCACGGTCCCCGTCGCCCCCGAGCCGAGCTCGCGGATCAGCTCGAACCGCGGTGGCAGGATGGATCCCTCCAAGCCGCCAGCATACCGTGGGGTTCACCCACGACGGTGAGGGCACGGGTATCTGACCGATGCCCGAGGTCCGAGGCCCGAGGCCCCGGCTTCGTCAGGCCCACTGCTCGATGCGCCAGCCCCGTCGCCGCGCGTGTCGCCACAGACGCACGTCGGGGTTCACCGCCACCGCCGCGCCCACCCGCTCGAGCATGGGCAGATCGTTGAAGCTGTCGGAGTAGAAGGTCGATCGCGCCAGATCGATCCCGTGCTCGCCGGCGAACCGCTCGGCCAGCGTGACCTTGTGGGGCCCGAAGCACATCGCGGCCAGCTTGCCGGTGAAGCGGCCGCCAGTGACCTCGAGCCGCGAGCATAACGTGTGCTCGATGCCGAGCCCGCCCGCCACCGCCAGCGCCGCATACTGGGTGGCGCCGGTGGCGAGCACGATGACGTCACCGGCCTTGCGGTGCTCGGCGACTGCGTGGCGCGCCGCCGCCGTGACCATGGGCTCGACGTCGGCGGCATACCAGATCGCGCACTTGGCGATCATCTCGGCCTCGTCCTCGCCCTCGAGGTCCGCGCACAGCCGCGCCGCCAGCGACTCCAGGTCGAGCACCGCCGCCTTGTAGAGCACGCTCCACCAGACCGCGCGCGCCATCGCTGTGCGCGTCAGCTCGCCGCGCCGGCGCAGGAACTTCATCCAGCTCATGCCGGTGTCCTTGCGCAGGACGGTGTGGTCCATGTCGAAGAACGCGGCGGGCCTCATTGTCGGAATCCGGATGGTCTAGCAGAGAAGAGGGCAGAGGGGATCGTCCACGTCCACGTCCACGTCCACGATCGAGCTCCTCGTGATCGTCGTCGTGATCGTTGACGTGATCGTTGACGTCGACGTGGACCCGGACGTGGACGGCCGTTTCTTCGTCTATCTGAGGAACGTCAGATCGAGCATCCGCACCCAGATGTTCGAGGCCGCGTGCACCGCCACCGACGGCGCGATCGACCCGGTGGCCGATCGCATCCAGCCGAACAGCAACCCCGGGAAGAAGGTCGCGAGCGCGCGTGGGTCGCCGTTCTTGGGCAGGTGGACCAGGGCGAAGGCGAGCGACGACAGGAACAGCGCCAGGCCGATACCGCCACCCAGCCAGCGCCGCGCGGGCGGGAAGCGCCGCTCGAGCAGCTGGTGCAAGCAGCCGCGGAAGAACAGCTCCTCGGGCAGCGCCACCACCACGATCTGGACCGCGGCGAACTCGGCGAACGCCCATCCCAGTCGCGGCATCTCGAAGTTGATGCCGTCCCAGCCGGCGCAGGTGCCGGGCGGGGCCAGCCGCTTGATCGCCTTCCAGTCGCAGACCACGTCGTAGAAGCCGAGGTAGACCGCGAGAAAGACCGGCAGGATGATGAGCAACGCCATCGCCACGAAGGCGACGTTCTTGGCCACCGGATCGGTGCGGAAGCCGTAGTCGAACAGATCTTCGTGGCGCCGCCACGCCACCACGACCGGGCCGTAGAGGAATACCACCGCCACCAGCGCCGAGCCGAGGTGGCCGATGGCCGGCAGCGTGACGTCGATGCGGACCAGCCCGGCCACCAGCGCGGCGACCACCAGGTACGCACCCAGCGCCCACCGCCCGGCGTCGCGATCGGCCGTTACCACACGAAGGAGATCGAGGACTGCAACGAGAACGAGCCGTCGGCCTCGGTCAGCTGGTGCTTGAGCGCGCCGCCGAACCGCAGGTAGCCCATCTCGAGCGCGAAGCGCATCTGGCCGGCGAAGCTGGCGCGCAGCGCCAGATCGAACTCGGTGCCGAGGTACGTGTCGTCCTTGCCGGCGCCCTTGCAGGCACCGCCGATCGAGCAGGCGGGGAACAGCGCCGTGCCGTTGGTCTGGGTGGTGTCGACCCACGCCGCCAGGATGCCGCCGATGATCTCCAGGCCGGCCACGGCGGTGGGGCGGAAGCGGCCCTTGGGCATGATGTAGTTGGCGTTGACCACGCCGCCATTCGAGAAGAAGCCGAGCGCGCCTTGCGGGTTCTCGGCCGAGAAGAACGGGATGCCATAGACGCGCGCGGTCAGCTCGCGCAGGGTCTCCTCGAACAGGATGAGGCCGACGTTGAAGTCGGGGTGCATCGCACGCTGCTTGAACTTCTCGTCCTCGAGCACGTCGTCACCCGAGGCGTGGCCGAGCTCGAGCATCGCGTCCCACTTGGGGGTGAGCCACGCGAAGCGGGCGACGCCGGCGTTGATGCTGGCTTCCTTCTTCTGGTTGCGCGACGGGAACGGGACGCCGCCAAAGGTGGTGCCACCGATCTGGTAGACCTCGCCCTCGGTGAACATGCTGCCGTAGCGGACGCGCCACCAGAAGTCGGCGATGTAGACCTTGCTGCCGGTGTCGCGGCAGTCGTGGGGGACGCCCTCGAAGGTGCCGCAGATGTCGTCGGGGTTGGTCAGCACCGACGGCTGGGTCGAGCCTTCCTTGGCGGTGCGGAGGACGGTGTAGACGCCGAACCGTAGCTCGTCGAGGAACGACTTCTTGTCCCAGTCGGGGTTGTTCCACACCACCAGCGCGACGTGCTCGTTGACGTCGTCGTTCTTGCCGCGCGAGATGAAGCCCTGCTGGCCGTAGGGGCGGAAGCGGCGCTCGAACGGCTCGAAGGGCAGGAACGGCGCCTCCGACAGCTTGTCGAAGGCGTAGCCCATGATGAGCGGGTGCTCGACCTTGCCCAGCTTCTTCACCGTCCGGTAGATGGTGATGGGCTTGGTGATGAAGAGGATGCGGTCGGCGGTCGACCCGAAGTGGTTGTCGCCGAAATCGTCGTCGAAGAAGTTGTCGAGCATCTTGCGACGCGGCTCGCCCTTGGGGCTGTCGGGATCGAACCAGCCGGTGCCGCCGCCGTTGGCGAGGAGGCCCATGCCCCAGTGGCTCGGCATGCGGCCGACGCGCATGAGGCCGACCGGGACCGAGAACTGGACCCAGGCCCGGCGGATGGTCACCGAGTCGCCGATCGAGCCACCCAGGAAGCCCTGGTTCGAGCCATCGGTGGCGAACAGCGGCGCCGTCGACAGGCCGTTGTTGTCGCCCCACAGGACGTCGTCCATGGCGTCGATCTGCAGGTTGAGCCGCGCGACCTTGCCGTAGACGAGCGACGGCATCATGCGGAACCGGCTCACGATGTAGCTGGTCCGCCGGATGTCGGGGATGACGAGGGTCTCGCCGTTGGGCGGGTACACGCTCACCCGCCGAGGCTGCGGCGCCAGGTTGGTCAGCGTCACCGTACGGGTGCGGAAGTAGCCTTCGGTGACCCACTTGAGCTCGGTCAGGTCGGCGCGGGCGGTGCCCGGAGCTGTCGCGAGGACGAGCCCGGTCGTGGCCACCGCGAGGGTGGCCAGGTGTCGACGGATCATGGTTCCCCCAGGAATGGCCGGGCGACGATAGCAAAAAAGCAAAGGGGCCGCGCGGTTGCGGCCCCCTTCGATTTCACGTGAGCGATCTGCTCAGTTGCTGCGCTTGGGCTCGAACGAGCCGGTGATGACCGCGTTGGCCTCGACCGGCGACGCCAGTTCGGACAGGAGCGTGAGCGTGCCGGCGGTGCGCTCGGCCTCGGTGCGGAAGCCCCAGACCTGGACGTAGGCGGCCGCGGTCTGCGGCGGCAGGTCGAGGATCACGAACAGACCGTCGTTGTTCATGACCGGCTCGACGGTGTGGCGGACCGGCAGGCTGGTCGAGCCGGCCGAGAAGTAGAAGGTCTTGGCGCCCACCAGGTGCTCGGCCGAGCCCGCCACCGAGCTGACGGTGGCCACGGCATTCGAGACCTCGCGGCCGGCGCAGTCGCGGAAGGCGCCGGCGAGCACGCCCTTGGCGGGATCGCGGGTGACGCCGATGAACGCCGGCAGGGCCAGGGCCGTGGCCTCGGACACCGCGCTCATGGTTCGCATCTGCGACGCCATGTCGGGCCTGACGTACTGGTTGAGCAGGTACGTCTTCACGTAGCTGGCGGCCTCGAACTTGAAGCCATAGCGCCTCTCGCCCGACGGCAGCATGGCCAGGTTCATCGTGTAGTCGCCGCGGGTCTGGGCCGCGTTGTCGGTCGTGGCGGTGCCGGAGTTGCCGGACAGGTTGATGCCGGGGAACGCGGTCACGGTCGCGGCGCCGACGCCGTTGCCGGTCTGGAAGTCCTCGATGGTGCCGGTGAGCGCGATCGCCTGCGTGCTGGGCTGGTCGGGGTTCGCCGTGTTGAGGCAGGTCCAGTCGGCTTCGCCGATCTCGGTCCACACGCCGCCCGCCTCCATGTTGGCCTTGGTGGTCGCGGTGGGCACCGGGAACCCGGGGTTGGGCAGCATGTCGGCCGCGTCGATGGCGCCGCCGCCGTCATCCCCGCCGCAGGCGACGAGGGAAAAGCTGGTGGCGGTGGCCGCGATGAGATGAGCAAGACGCATGGAATCCTCCCTGGACGAAGCGAATCGAGCCGGCGTTGTAACGGAAAGTGCTGGCAGTTTGCAACACCCGCTTGCTGGACGCGTGTGACGAACCGACGCCTGGAGTGGTGGCCGGGCCCGATGTGAATCTCACCAGTCCGGGTCCCGGACGTTGCCTTTTTCGACGCACCGCAGCATGGACTTGCGCGAAGGCCTCTTCGACGAGTATGACCGCGTCATGCCCCGCGACATTCGCCAGCTCCGCGAGCTCCTCGGTGACCAGGCCACGCTCCTCGACCACCAGTCGAAGACCATCGCGAAGGAGTCGCTGACCCTGCCGGGCCCGCGCTACATCGACGACGTCTTCACCCAGACCGATCGCACGCCGCGCGTGCTCGGCGCGATGCAGCGCATGTTCGACACCGGTCGCCTCGCCGGCACCGGCTTCGTCTCGATCCTCCCCGTCGATCAGGGCATCGAGCACTCGGCGGGCGCGTCGTTCGCGCCCAACCCGGCCATGTTCGATCCCGAGAACATCGTGCGCCTCGCCGTCGAGGGCGGTTGCAGCGCGGTGGCCTCGACCTACGGCGTCCTGGGCGCGGTCGCGCGCCGCTGGGCCCACCGCATCCCGTTCATCGTCAAGATCAACCACAACGAGTTCCTGTCGTATCCGAACACATACGACCAGACGCTGTTCGGCAACGTGCGCCAGTGCTTCGACATGGGCGCGCAGGGCATCGGCGCCACCGTCTACTGGGGCTCGGCGGAGTCGCGCCGTCAGCTCAACGAGGTCGCCGAGGCCTTCGCCGAGGCCCACGAGCTGGGCATGTTCACGGTGCTCTGGTGCTACGTGCGCAACTCGGCCTTCAAGACCGCCGGCGCCGATCACAACCTCGCCGCCGACCTGTCGAGCCAGGCCAACCACCTCGGCGTCACCATCCAGGCCGATATCATCAAGCAGAAGCTGCCCGAGGGGAACGGCGGCTACAACGACCCCTCGCTCAAGGGCTTCGGCAAGACCCACAAGAAGGTCTACAGCGAGCTCACGAGCGACAACCCGATCGACCTGACCCGCTACCAGGTCGCCAACTGCTACATGGGCCGCATCGGCCTCATCAACTCGGGCGGCGCCTCGGGGGAAAACGACCTGCGTGACGCGGTGGCCACCGCGGTCATCAACAAGCGCGCCGGCGGAATGGGCCTCATCAGCGGCCGCAAGGCCTTCCAGCGCCCGATCAAGGAGGGCATCGATCTGCTGAATGCCATCCAGGACGTCTATCTGTGCCCCGAGGTCACGGTCGCGTAGGGTTCCGCCTTTGCCCTTGCCCTTGCCCTTCCCCTGCCCTTGCCCTCTTTCTGGGGTGCCCCTGGGGTAGCCACCGGCGCTCCCGTGCTCAAAGTAACAGTGGCGCCGCTGCGCCTGATACGATCGCCATCCCTGTGCCGCGTCTGGGCGAGCTCCTTGTCCACCTGCAGCTGATCACCGACGCGCAGCTCCACGAGGGACTGCAGACGCAGGTGCTCTACGGCGCGCGCCTCGGCACGAACCTGGTCGAGCTGGGTCACCTCACTCTCGATCAGCTGGCCAAGGCGCTGGCCCGCCGCCATCGCGTGCCGGCCGCGCTGGGCGCGCACTTCGATCGTTGCGATCCGGCGCTACAGCAGCGCGTGCCGGCCGACATCGCCGGAAAGTGGCGCGCCGTGCCCATCGGGCGGCTGGCCCAGGATCAGAACCGCATCGCCATCGCGGTGCGCGATCCGCTGCCCGAGCACGGTCGCGGCGAGCTCGCCTTCCAGCTCGACGTCGAGCCCGAGGAGCTGATCGTCGCGGTCGCGCCCGAGCTGCGCATCCACTACCACCTCGAGCTGGCCTACCAGATCCCGCGCCACAACCGCTTCATGCGCGTGAAGACGCCGCGGCCGGTCGAGATGCCGCGGGTACCCGACAACGTCGAGGACACCGATCTCGAAGGATGGGCCTTCAAGGCCGGCAAGGAGGGCGCGCCGGGCGGCCTGGTGAAGGCGTCGCGGATCGTGATCGAGACCGAGAAGGTGCCGGCGCTGCGCGAGTCCGAGCGGCCGCAGCCCCCGACGCCGCCGCCCTACGACACCACGCGTCCCGACGACCTCGAGCTGGGCGTGGGCAGCGATCCGGCGCTCAAGCTCGACAGCCAGGTCGGACTCAAGCGTCCGACCGCCGAGGGCGGCGCCGAGCGTCGCCACTTCGTCCCCGACCTGGGCGACACCAGCGCCCAGGCCACGCTCGCGCGCATTGCCGTGCGCCAGGTGGCGAGCGAGTCGGCGATCCGGCTCATCCAGGACTTCTCGGCGCCTCGCCCGCAGAGCGTCGAGGATCTGGCCCGCGCCGTGCGTCGCGCCGAGACCCGCGATCGGGTCGGCGATCTGGTCGTCGAGGCGCTGGGCGAGCTCCCCGGCGCGCCCCTCGACGTCGCCGCGATCTTCGTGGTGCGGCCGCCGCTGGCGATCGGTTGGAAGGGCTTCTGCGAGGACGGCGCCACCGCGATCGAGACTCTGGCGGTGCCGCTCGATCAGCCCGGGTTCCTCACCGAGGCGTACAACTCGAGGTCGATCCTGGTGTTCCAGCCGACCAGCGTCACGCCCATCGACGAGAAGATGTGGGAGGTGCTCGGCGGCCGCCGGCCGGCGCACGTCCTGGTCGCGCCGATCGCGGTCAGCGACCACGTGGTGTGCATCCTCTACGCCCAGGCCGGCGTCGGCCTCGGTCAGGCCGAGGCGCTGGCCATCACGCTCGCCGACGCCGCGGCGACCGCGTTCGGCCGCCTCCTGCGCGCCGCGCAACGCTGACACGCGGTCCGTGTGACCTCAGCCTGCGGTCAACGGCCTGCGCCGCGCCATCAGCGCGAGCGCGACCAGGACGATCAGCAAGACCACGCTGGCGTCGCCCCCGGCCGCGCGCGAGCCGCTGCAGCAGCCGGTGCCGGGCGCGCCGCCCTCGTCGGTGCCGCCGTCGCCGTCGCCGCCATTGCCAGGGCCGGCGTCG
>SXJR01000265.1 GCA_005779305.1 Myxococcales bacterium | reverse complement strand
GTTGATCGAACGCATCGCAGCGACCGACACGACCGTGTTGATCACCGGCGAGAGCGGCCCCGGCCAGGAGCGGGTCGCGCGCGCGCTTCCCCGGCGCAGCCGGCGCGCCGTGCGACCGTTCGTCGCGCTCAACTGCTCGGCGGTACCCGCCGGCCTCATGGAGAGCGAGCTGTTCGGTCACGCGAAAGGCGCCTTCACGGACGCCCGCTCGTCGCACTCCGGGTTGTTCGTGCAGGCCGACGGCGGCACGCTGTTCCTCGATGAGCTGGGCGAGCTCCCCCTGCCGCTACAGCCGAAGCTCCTGCGCGCGCTGGAGGAGCGCACCGTGCGCCCCGTCGGCGGCACCGCTGAGGTTCCGTACGACGTCCGCCTGGTGTGCGCCACCAACCGCGATCTCGAGACCGCCGTCGAAGATGGGCGGTTTCGCGAGGACCTCTACTACCGGATCAACGTCATCCATGTCCCGATCCCGCCGCTTCGCGAGCGTGGCCGCGACATCCTGCTACTCGCCCAGCACTACATCGATCGGTTCGCCGCCACTCCGGGCAACGAGGTGGTCGGGCCAACCACGTCGGCCGCCGAGCGGCTGCTCACCTACGCGTGGCCGGGCAACGTCCGGGAGCTTCGCAACGCGATCGAGAGCGCGACCGCCCTGGCGCGCCATGACCGCATCACGCTCGACGACCTGCCCGAGCGCATCCGCCGCTTTCGCCCGACCGAGCTGGTCGTGCCCCTCGACGACACGCAAAGCCTGCAGACGATGGAAGAAGTCGAGCGCCGGTACATCCTTCGTGTGCTGGAGACCCTCGCTGGCAACAAGCGCCAGGCCGCCCGGGTCCTTGGGTTCGACCGACGGACCCTCTACCGCAAGCTCGAACGCTACGGCGTCGCCACGGAGTCGGACACCGACCCCTAGGGCGAGAAGCCCCATGTGGCGATCTTGCACGACCCGAGCCGGCCAGGTCCCCGACGGGTGGCCGCCCAGGTTGGCATGCGGGATGCTTCACCGAGAGCCGCGATGCCGCGCTCGATTGCCAGGCCGTCCGCTGTGCGCGCGTTCGACAGCAGGCCCTCGATCTCGCCGACCTCACCGGGCTGGATCCATCGACTCTCGGCGCGATTGGCCGCGTACGTCGCCGCACCATCGCGGATCGATCAGCTCGCCCCCGACGACGCGACCCGCGCCCGTCGGATCCACCTGATGCTCCTGATCGCCGCCGTCGGGTTCGGTGGCTACGCGGCTTTCTATCTCGCGCTCGGACGACCCGTCATCGGGACAGCCAACGCCGTGGCCGCGTGCAGCGCGATGGCTCTACACCGCCTGGCCTTCGCCCACCCCTCGCGGGCGCGCCTGTCCTGGGCGGTCCATGGCCTGTCCGCGATCGGGCTCGCCACGTTCGCCGTCGCGGGACGTGTCAGCGGCGGCGCGCTCTCGATGCCGCCGTGGTACCTGGTGCTGGTTCCCGTATTCGTGGGGTACGTCCACGATCGACGCGTGACGATGATCTGGACCGGCGCCGCGGCGCTCACGATCCTGGGGGTCGGCGTACTCGGTGAGATCTTCCCACGGCGTCCCGAGTTCACGGCGGGGGTTGCCGAGGTGATCGCCGGGCAGCTGTCTCTCGCCGTGCTCCTCGCCACGCTGGCGCTGGCCAGCCGCACCGCCGCCGACCGCCAGATCGACGAGCTCGCCTCGCGCAACGCGTGGATCCGCGACCAGGCCGCGGCGCTGGTCGAGGCGCGAGACGCCGCGCTCGCGAGCTCGCACGCGAAGACCGACTTTCTCGCGCGCATGAGTCACGAGATCCGGACGCCGCTCAATGGCATCCTGGGGATGGCCAGCCTCCTCGCCGAGACCAACCCCGCCGAGCGCCCGCAGCTCGACACGATCCAGTCCAGCGGTCTCGCGTTGCGCGCGATCATCGACGAGATTCTCGACTTCGCGCGCATCGAAGCCGGTCGTCTCGAGCTGGTGGAGCGCCCCTTCGATCTGCGCGCATGCGTGGAGAGCGCCCTCGACACGTGCGCACCCCAGGCGGCCGCCAAGGACCTCGAGCTCGCCTGTACGGTGGGCCCGAGCGTGCCCCTCCAGGTGATCGGCGACGAGGTCCGCCTGCGACAGATCCTCGTCAACCTGATCGGTAACGCCGTCAAGTTCACCGACCGCGGCGGCGTGCTGGTGACCATCGACGCGCCAGCGCGCAACGGGGCGGACGACCGCCACCCGCTCCACATCGCGGTGCGCGACACGGGCATCGGGATCCCCGCCGATCAACTCGGGCAGCTGTTCCAGCCGTTCCATCAGCTCGACTCGAGCAGCACCGCACGCCACGAGGGGACCGGGCTGGGCCTGGCGATCACGCAACGGCTCGCCAAGCTCATGCAAGGGACCGTGTACGCTCGCAGCAAGGTCGGCGAGGGCTCGCGGTTCTACCTCGACGTGTCGATGAAGGGCGCGGAGGCGACCCGATCGCGCCGGTCGCGTCTCGACGCCGTAGCAGTCGGGAAACGGATCCTGCTGGTCGAGCCACGCGAGATCACCCGCCGCAGCCTCGCGCAGCTGCTCGAGAGCATGGGTGCTGCGGTGCACCCGGCCCGCAGCGTGGAGGAAGCCGCCCAGCTGGTCCTCCGGATGCCCCGCTTCGACCTGATCGTGACCAGCCACGCCTCGCCCGACGTGTCGGCGCTCGACGCGCGTACCGCGGGGATCCCGCGGTTGCAGCTGGCACGCCTCGGTCCCTCCGGAACGGGCGAGCCCGGGCTCCAGATCGCCGAGCCGGTGAGACGCGCTCCGCTGTCCAGGGCGATCGGCGCCGCGTTCGCGCTCGGGGGGGCGCCCGCGCCGGCCGGTGCAGCAGCCGAGGGTGCACAGCTCGCCCGCCTCCGGATCCTCATGGCCGAGGACAACCCGGTGAACCAGCGCGTGGGCCAGCTCATGCTGCAACGGCTCGGCCACCAGGTCGACACGGTCGTCGACGGGGCGGCCGCAGTCGAGGCCGCGCTCCGCGGACGCTACGACGTCGTCCTGATGGACGTGCGGATGCCCGTGCTCGACGGCACGGAGGCCGCGCGGCGGATCCGGGCCGAGGTACCGGTCGAGCAACAGCCTTGGATCATCGCCTGCACCGCGAACGTCCTGGCCGTGGATCGCGCGGAGTGCCAGGCCGCCGGCATGGACGACTTTCTCGCCAAGCCCCTGGCCATCGAGGAGCTGCGCGCGCGGCTGGCGACCGCCGCCGCCCATCGCCTTGCGCCCCCGCGCACGGGCAACCTCGACCTCGACGCGATCGGGCGCCTGCGCGAGCTATGCGGCGGCGACGAAGCCGAGCTGTCCGGCTTGATCCGGGGGCACCTGGCCAACGCCGCGCTGCTCCGCGCGGCGTTGCACACGTCGCTCGCCGCCCAGGACGCGGACGGGCTGGCTCGCGCCGCCCACAGCCTCAAAGGCACGACCGCGATGTTCGGGGCGTCGGGCGTCTGGGCGCTCGCCGCCGAGCTCGAGGCCGCCGCCCACGCTACGTCGATGACCGCGCTCTCCGGCATGGTCGCCCGGCTCGAGCACGCCCACGACGCCGCCTGCGCCGAGCTCGAGCGGCTGGCCGGTTGAACGCGCCGCTATCGCTCGGGCGCCGCGGCCAGCTCGGCGAGGACCCGGGTCAGACGCTCCGCAAAGCCGCGTCCTTTCGGCACGAACCGAGTGATGCCGAGCTGGTTGAGAATCGACACGTCGTCTGCGTCGGTGCGGCTGCCGATCGACACGAACTGGCAGCGGGGCGCGAGGCCGGCGCTGCGAAGGTGCGTGCAGAGCTCGATCCCGCTCATCACCGGCATGACGAGGTCGAGCAGGACGATGTCAGGTGGGGCGGCTCGGATCCGGAGAAGCGCCTCGGCGCCGTCGTTCGCGACGTCGACCTGCGCGTCAGGCCAGATCTCGCGCACCGCCGCTGCGGCCAGCGGTTCGACATCCGGATCGTCGTCGACGATCATTACCCGGGGTGCCTCGGCGCGGGCTCGCCGGGGCGCCTGGTGGAGCGCGTCGAGGAGCCTCCACGTCACCGCCTCGGCGCTGGACGGGCGCGCCCCAGGATTCTTGGCCATCAGTGAGCGCAACACGGCGACCACCTCCAGGGAGAGGTCCGGGCGTGCCGCCGCCAGATCCGGCGGAGCGGCGTGGAGATGCTTGTAGAGAACGGCGGGTACGGAATTGCCGTCGAACGGTACGCGCCCGGTGCACAGCTCGTGGCCGACCACGCCGAGCGCGTACAGGTCCGCGGCCGGGGACCCGACCGGCGCCCCGGCGACGAGCAGTTCGGGAGCGAGGTAGTGCGGGGTCCGGCGGGAGCCGATCGCCACATCGAGCAGGACGGTTCGCCCCCCCGGGGCCAGGATCACGTTCGCGGGCTTGAGATCTCCATGGAACAGGCCTCCGCGGTGCAGCGCTCCGAGTCCTTCGCACACCGCGATGAGGAGCGCGAGGATCTCGGAGCCGGGCAGGGGAGTGTCGGCAGCTGTGCGCGCCAGGTGCTGGGCCAGGGTCACGCCGTACAGCCGCTCCATCGCGACGTAGACCAGCCGCCCGTGCTCGCCCGTCGCGTGGATATCGACGACGGCGGGGTCTCGGATCGACGCCAGCGCGACGGCTTCTCCGGTGAGCAACTCGCCGTCGCGGCCGCGGGGCGCCACCTTCAGGGCGATCCGGCGCTGCAGCCGCAGATCGTCGGCCTCGTAGACCTGACCTCCGCCGCCTCGGCCGAGCGGAGCGCGGATCCGGTACCTGCCGTCCACGACCTCCTCGGGGGCCAACCAGTCGACGGCGCCGCTCACGCGGGCTCGTCGGCGTTTGCGATCGTCACGTGGACCGCGCTACCGGCATCGTCGTGGGGCACGATGGAGATCATCCGCGGCAGCTCCCCGGGGAGGCAGGCCAGGCAGCCCGTCCATGCGATGCCGGTGGCCAACGCGCGCCCGATCTCCTGCAACAGGCCCGGGCTTGTCGACGCCAGCCGACTCAGCGCGACGTACGTGCCCTCGACGGAAACGTCAGGACGGCGAGCGGCCAACCCCGCGAATGCGGGGTTCGCGGCCAGGACCACGCCGTCGCGAGAGATGGTCGCCATCGGCAGGGGGCAACGGTCGAACGCGGCGGCGGCGAAGCCGACGCGGTCCGGGTTGCCATCCTCCGCGCTCTCCGCTCGGCGCACGCGCCGCCGTCGGCTCATTCCGAGCATGTCCATGACCGTGCGGAGCTCGTACAGGAACCGGCCCACGTCAGGGTGCCGGTGGCTCGGCTCCTTCGCCAGCGCTCGCAGCACCAGGGACTGGAGCCGATCGTCGAGCGCTTCGCCGCGGATCCGTGACGGCATCTCCGGGGGCGTGCTGACGTGTCCGTGCAACGTCTCCTCGACACTGCCGGTGAACGGCGCCTGTCCGGTGAGCAGGACGTAGAACAGGACGCCCAGGCTGTAGATGTCGGTGGCCACGCTGGGAGGTTCTCCGAGGATCCGCTCGGGGGCGGTGTATTCGGGCGTTCCATCGAGGACGGTCGAGGTGGGCGCGACCAGGCGTGGCCGTGCCAGGCCGAAGTCGAGCAGGACGATCCGGCTCCGCCTGCGCTCGGTGTTCGCGTCGGTCACCAGGAGGATGTTCTCGGCCTTGATGTCGCCGTGAATGATCCGGTGATCGTGAATGTAGCGGAGCGCGTCCGCCGTCTGCGCCATCAGCTCGCACGCCAGCCGCACCGGCAATGGCCCCGCGGCGAGCCGATCGGTCAGCGGTTGCCCGTCGACCAGCTCCATCACCATGTACGCGCCGTACGCGAGGTCCTCCCCGAAGTCGACGATCGAGACGATGTTCGGATGCGACAGCGAGCTGGCGAGCTTCGCCTCGCGGTCGAACATGGCGCGGGCGCGCTCCCGGTCTTCCGAATCCGCGCGGATCATCTTGAGGGCGAATTCCTTGTCGAGAGTCCGGTGGCGAACCCGGAAGACGACGCCCATCCCTCCCTTGCCGAGCGGTTCGATCAGCGAGTAGCGGTCCCCGATCAGCGTCCCCCTCCCGAGCGGAGGAGGCGGCAGCTCCGCCGGTTCGGCTTGCCGCCCGGTCTCGCGTCGTGGATTCCGCATCCGGCCCAAGAAAGCGGCGATGGTCACGCCGCCCGACTCTGCAATCCGACGACCAAGTCGATGTGCCCGGGGGCCCGTGAGCCTCGTGCCCTGGCAGGACGCAGAAACGCCACATGGGACCTTCGGCGCCCGTCCGCCGCCCGTCCGCCGCCGAGGATCGCAGTGATTGCGGTGACTCGCGCTTGGCACGCCGGGTGCTGAGGCAAGCGGCGATGAAACCCAATGCCTCACATCGCTGGAAGATCTATCGCTCGGGCGGCGTGGATCAGGTCGCCATCCAGTCCCGGGACGACCTCCTGAACCTCGACCACCTCGATCCCAAGCTGTGGATCGCGCTCTCGATGCCCACGCGGGGAGTGGAGATCGATCCCCGGACCCTCGACGTGCTGGACTCGGACAGAGACGGGCATGTCCGTCACCCCGAGGTGCTCGCCGCGGTGGGGTGGGCTGGCAACGTGTACAAGGACGTCGGCGATCTGCTCGTCAGCGACGACGCGGTCGTGCTCGATCGCCTGAAGGACGGGCCCGTGCTGGTCGGTGCGCGGCGACTGCTCCGCAACCTCGGCAAGCCCTCCGCGACGTCGGTCTCGCTCGCGGATACGCGCAGCGCCGAGAAGATGTTCGTCGACACCGTCCTCAACGGAGACGGGGTCGTGACGGCGAGCGCCGCCAGCGGCGCGCTGGCGGCCACGATCGACGCGATCGTCGAGACCCGCGGCTCGGTGATCGATCGCAGCGGCAAGCCCGGGGTCGATCGTGCGCTCGTGGAGGCCTTCTTCGCCGACGCCCGGGCACTGGTGGCCTGGCACGCCGAGGCCGACGCGACCCGGCTGCCTCTGGGCGACGCGACTGGCGCCGCGGCCGACGCGGTGCGCGCGGTGCGGACCAAGATCGAAGACTTCTTCACCCGCTGCCGGCTCGCCGTGTTCGATGCGCGGGCGGCCACCGCGCTCAACGCCGCCGACGCGGAGCTGGCCGCGCTGTCGGCCAAGGAGCTGTCGGCGAGCTGCGCCCACGTGGCTGGTCTGCCGCTCGCGCGGGTCTCGGCCGGCGGCGCGCTTCCGCTCGGCGCCGGTATCAACCCGGCGTGGCAGGCGGCGATCGACGTGTTCGTCGCCCGCGCCGTGGTGCCGGTGCTCGGCGCGCGGACCAGCCTTTCGGAGGCCGACTGGCGAGGCCTGCTCGACACGTTCGCGCCCCACGAGGCGTGGCGGTCGGCCCGTCCTGCGAACGCCCTGGACGCGCTCGGACCCGAGCGTCTCCGCACGATGATCGAGGACGCGCACGAGGCCGCGCTGGTCGATCTGATCACGCAGGATCTCGCGGTCAAGCCGGAGATCGATAGCCTGGCCGAGGTCGAGAAGCTGTGCCGGTACCAGCGCGACCTCGCCAAGGTCCTGAACAACTACGTCAACTTCTCCGACTTCTACGGGCGCAGCGGTGGCGTCTTCCAGGCCGGTACCCTGTACCTCGATGGTCGCGGGTGCAGCCTGGTGTTCGAGGTGACCGATCCGGCGAAACACGCCGCGATGGCGCCGATGGCAGGGACCTACCTCGCCTACTGCGACTGCACGCGGGCCGGGGGCGAGAAGAAGACGATCGCCGCCGCGTTCACCGCCGGCGACGTGGACAACCTGATGGTCGGACGCAACGGCGTGTTCGTGGACCGCCAGGGTCGTGACTGGGAGGCGACGATCACCAAGATCGTCGATGCCCCGATCAGCATCCGCCAGGCCTTCTGGGCCCCGTACAAGAAGCTGGTCCGATTGATCGAAGAACGGGTCGCGAAGCGAGCCGCCGACGCGGAGGCCGCCTCGAACGCGAAGCTGGAGAGCGCGGCCACCACGGTCGCGACCGCCGACAAGTCTGCCGGCGGCGCCAAGGCCGCAGGGGCCGCGCCGGCCAGCAAGGGAGTCGATATCGGCACCGTCGCCGCCATCGGCGTCGCGGTCGGCGGGATCGCCGCGGTGATCACCGCGGTGCTCTCCGGCGTGTTCGGCCTGGGCAAGTGGATGCCGATCGGCCTCGCCGTCCTGGTGCTCGCGATCAGCGCGCCGTCGATGGTCCTCGCGTTCATCAAGCTCCGCCGTCGCAACCTGGGGCCGCTGCTCGACGCCAACGGCTGGGCCATCAACTCGCTCACCCGGATCAACGTGCCGTTCGGCACCGCGCTCACCGAGTTGCCGCGACTGCCGAGCGGCGCCGTGCGCTCGCTCAAGGACCCCTACGCGGAGAAGAGGCAGCCCTGGGGCGTCTACCTGTCCTTGCTGGTCGTGGTCACGCTCGCGATCGGCTGGTACTACGGCAAGCTGGACCGCTGGCTCCCCGAGAAGGCGACGCGGAGCCAGGTGATCGGCTGAACCTGCTGCGAGCTGGGCCCGAGCCGGACCGCGGCGTCACATCTGCCAGACCGCGAGCGAGAACTTGTTGCTCGTGGTCTCGATGACCTCGTAGGTGTCGCGGCCGGTCTCGGTGGGGATGAGCGAGCGCAGGCTGCCGGTGCGGCCGGCCTCGGTGACGACGAAGTAGCGCCGGCCCTCGGGCGCCAGCGTGCGGTCGCCGATGTAGCGCGTGAAGCGCGAGTTGTCGGTCTCCTTGAGGGCGGTCTGCATCTCGGGCAGGACGCCCCAGATCTCGTCGCCGCTCCAGAAGTTCTCGCCCCGCCAGTACAGCTGCCAGGCGATCAGCCGGTCGGCGTCGACCACCCGGGTCGGGCGCTTGCGGCCGCGCGCGACCTTGCCGTACTTGCGCGCGCTGTCGCGCACCGGCGTGACCTTGGCCGGATCGAACGCGATCCGGATCCGGTGCTCGCCGATCATGCGCGACGTGCCGTGCAGCTCGTAGGTGCCGCCGCTCTGCACGCCCTGGACCTCGATCTTCACGGTCATCGGCTGGCCGTCCTGGTAGGCGTCGGGGATGAAGGTGTCGAAGTCCCAGTGATCCTTCACCCCGCGCCAGTCGTCGTGGAACTGGCGGGGTGTGTAGTAGACCAGCTTCTGACCGTAGACCTGCCGCTCCTGGTAGTAGCGGCGTACGGCGTCGCGCATGCCCCAGTGGGTGCCGGCGATCGGCATGTAGACGTGCATGGCCCACAGCGCGGTGCCGAGCGCGACCGCGCACATCGCGAACACGGCGACGCGCCGCCACGGCAAGCCGAGCAGGAGCGACGCCGCGGCGCCGAGGAGGCCCATCACCAGGAACGCGTCGGACGGATCGATCGACCACGGCGGGTTCGACGGCCACGGCCGGTCGTAGCGGTAGATGAACATCTCGATCCACTGCTTCTCCTCGTACATCATGTCGCGGGCGAGGAGCAGGACGAAGCCGGCGCCGAACAGGCCCAGCACCAGCGACGGTTTGACCCGGCCGGCGAGCAGATCGTCGAGCCAGAAGCCGATGAGGATCGCGTAGGCGGGCACAGCCGGGAAGATGTAGTGGTGGAACTTGGTCTGCGACAGCGAGAACAGCGCGGTCGCGACCACCGCCCAGGTCCCGACCATGAAGCGGACCCGCGCGGCGCGGGCGTCGGGCGAACGGACCATGGCCGCGGCCGCCAGCGCCGACGGCAGGAGCGCGACCCACACGAACATGCCGTAGCCGACCTGCGACAGACAGTAGTCGAAGGTGCCGCGATCGCCGTGCACGCCGACAGCGGCGCGGTTGAGGTTGTGCAGGAACACCCACTCCTGGATGAACTTCTGGCCGTCGCGCATCCACATGGCGAGGTGCCAGGGCAGGACGGTGATGAGCAAGAGCACGACGCCGCGCTTGATCTCGAACTGGCCGTTCCACAGGTCGTTCCAGCGGAACTGGAAGACCACGTAGAGGAAGCAGCAAACCCCGATCAGGCCGAAGCCGGGGATGCCCTTGCCGAGCACGCTGATGCCGACGAAGGCCCAGAACCACAACATGTAGACCTGGCCGGTGCGGGCCAGCGGCAGCACCCGGGTGATGAAACGGGCGCGGGTGAGGCCGGTACGCCACGCCGGGCCGGTCATGGTCGCCCAGGTGTAGAGCGCCAGCGGCGGCACCAGCGGCCACGACAGGATGCTGGGCTCGGCGAGCGCCATGGCGCGCGACCATACCGAGCGGCCGTCGCCGGGATCGCCGAGCGCGAACAGCGACGGCGCGATGAGGGCGGCCTTCACGTACGTGAACACGCGCGGCCAGATGACGTAGAGCAGGCCTAGCGAGATGAACGCGAAGAACCACCAGCCCGGCTGGGGCGGGTGGAACTTGATGCGCGCCAGCGGGTACCGGTAGATCTGGAAGTAGACGAGGTAGTAGATGGCTTGCGCCATCAGGAAGCCGCCGATGACGAGGCCGAAGGCCCAGCGGCTGTCGAGTCCGAGGTGCTGTCCCTTGCCGAGCGGGATGCGGACCAGCGGCCGGATCTTCTCGTCGCCGTCCTCGGCGGCGAGCAGGAACATCGACAGTGCGCCGAGCAGGAGCGCGACCAGGGTCATGTCGGTGATGGCCTGGCGGGCGATCAGGAAGAAGAACGGTGAGGTACCGACGGTGAGGAAGCACAGCCACGCTGCGCGCCGGCTCCACAGCCGCGACAGCATCCACCACATGAGCGTGAGCCCCATGATGGCGAGCAGGACGAAGGGCAGGCGGATGGCGAGGACCACCGTCGGTGATTCGGCCATCTCGCCCGAGTAGCCGCCGTTGTCGCCGTGGCCGAGCGCCTTCATCGACGCGGCCATCATCCAGAAGGTCAGGACCGGCTTGGAGCGGAAGCCTTCGTTCTGCCAGTCGGTGTGGACCCAGTCGTGGTCCTGGAGCATCCGGCGGCCGACCTCGCCGTAGTGGGTCTCCCACGGATCCACGAGGCTGTAGCTCCAGATGCCGGGCAGGAGCAGCGCGCAGGCGAGCAGGAACACCACCGCCACCTCGAAGCCCAGCGGCAGTCGCCGGGCTGGGCGGGTGACGGTCAGGACGGGGGGCTCGACCATGCGAGAGGCGAACCTAGATCATGGAGACTTCTGGGTAAAGGTGGGGGCCCTCTGGTAGCTTCGCAATCGTGACATTTCCACGCCTCTCGGTCTCCGCCGAGTCGCTGCCGCTGTCGATCTTCGCGCGGCTGTACGAGAAGCTGGCCGGATTCAAGGGCGACGTGATCCCGCTGCAGATCGGTGACACGTACCTGATGCCGCCGGCCGCGGGACGGCTGTCGCAGCAGGCCTACGACGACGCCCGCGACCTCTACGCCTACGGGCCGGCGCCGGGCTGGCCACCGCTGGTGGCGGCCTTGACCGAGAAGGTGCGGACGGTCAACCGCATCCCGGTCGAGGACGGCGGCGTGCAGATCACGTCGGGCGCCACCCACGCGCTCGCCTGCTGCGTGGGCGCGCTGCTCGATCCGGGCGACGAGATGATCCTCCTGACGCCGCACTGGCCGATCATCCGCGGCATCGCGCAGTCGCGCTCGGTGGTGTCGATCGAGGTGCCGTTCTCGCAGATGGTGCTGGCCGAGCCGGGGATGGATCCGTATCCGTTGATCGCGCGGGCGGTGAGCGCGAAGACGCGGGCGATCTACCTGTGCACGCCCAACAACCCCGACGGGCTGGTGCTCGACGAGACCACTCTGGGCGCGATCGTGCGGGTCGCCGAGCAGGCCGGCCTGTGGATCCTCGCCGACGAGGTCTACGAGCACTACACCTACGACCGGCCGCACGTCTCGATCGCCAGCCTGCCCGGCATGGCGGCGCGGACGCTCACGGTGGGCTCGTTCTCGAAGAGCTACGGCCAGGCCGGGCTGCGCGTCGGGTACGTCGCCGGGCCGCGCACCGTGATCGAGGCGGTGCGCAAGATGTCGAATCACTCGATCTACAATGTGCCCCACGCGATGCAGCGCGCGGCGCTGGCGTCGTTGCGCGACGGCGGCGAGTTCCTGAGCGACGCGCGGGCTCGCTATCGCCAGGCCCGTGACAAGGCGGTGGCGGCGCTGAAGGTGCCGGTGCGGGTGCCCGAGGGCTCGACCTACCTGTTCATCGATCTGGCCGGCCACGGCTGCAACGCCGAGGGCTGCCTGCCCGTGCTCGAGCGAGTGGCCTCGGCGGGCGTGCTGCTCGCGCCCGGCGCACCGTTCGGGCTGGCCTACGCCGACTGGGCACGGCTGTGCTTCACCGCGGTCGACGAGGCGCGGTTGCTCGAGGGGATCGACCGGATCAACCGGGTGCTGTGACCACCGCGGCGGAGCTGGTCGCGGTGTGGCGGGCGGCGGTGGCGGCCTGTGATCCGCGGGTCGTGGTGGGGGATGCGATCGCGGAGATGGAGCTGAAGCCGGGGCCGGTGTCGGTGGTCGCGATCGGGAAGGCGGCAGGGGCGATGGCGGCGGGGGCGGTGGACGGGCTGGCGGCGCGCGGGATCGGGATCCGGGACGGGATCGTGGTGACCGTGGACGGAGTCGGGGTGCCGGAGACGGTGACAGGGAGCGGGCTGCGGGTGCGGCGGGCGGGGCATCCGGTGGCGGATGGGCGGAGCGAGGCGGCGGGGCGCGAGGTGATGGAGCTGGCGCGAGGCGTGGGCGTGGATGAGGTGATGCTCGTGCTGGTTTCGGGCGGCGCGTCGGCGTTGATGGCGGTGCCGCGCGATGGCGTGACGCGGGCCGAGAAGGTGGCGCGAGTGGGCGAGGTGATGCGGAGCGGCGCGGCGATCGGGGAGATCAACCGGGTGCGCGGCGAGCTGTCGGCGGTGAAGGGCGGCCGGCTGGCGGCGATGTGTCCGGGGCGGGTGGTGACGCTGGTGGTGAGCGACGTACCCGGAGATGACGTCGGCGTGGTGGGCTCGGGGCCGACGGTGCCAGGCAAGGAGGGAGATGTTGTGCGGTTGGTGGCGGGGATGGAGACGCTGAGGCGGGTGGCGGCGACGAAGCTCGGGGATCGGGTGGCGGGCAGCGGGCGGCGGGCGGCGGGGATCGGGCCGACGGTCGAGGAGCGCGAGGAGGTGATCGCGGGGACGGTCGAGGAGGTGATGCGGGAGGTGGTGGGCGTGGCGCAACGGATCGAAGCGGGGGGTGCGTGGGTGGCGGGTGGAGAGTGGACGGTGGCGGTGACCGGGGAGGGACGCGGCGGGCGGGCGACGCACCTGGCCTTGATGGTCGCGCGCGAGATCGCCGGGCTCGATGGTGTTCGGGTGCTCGTCGCCGGCAGCGACGGGATCGACGGCACCGGGCCGTGGGCGGGCGCGGTCGTCGACGGGGAGACGTGGGCGCGGGTGGCTAGCGAGGGCGAGCGCGGGCTGCGCGAGTGCGATTCGGGGACGGTGCTGGCGGCGGTGGGCGCGACGATCACCAGCGGGCCGACGGGGGTGAATCACGCGGATCTGGTGATCGTGGTCCGGCCGGAGACGTAGAAGGGCAAGGGCAAGGGCCAGGGCACGGGCAAGGGCGAAGGCGTGGTACGCATGGCTCGTGATCTGGACCACCGCGGCGGTGCTCGACTGGACGGTGAAGCGCTTCACCGAGGCCGGCATCGACGCGGCGCGACTCGAGGCCCAGGTCCTGCTCGCGCACGCGCTGGGCTGCACGCGGATGCAGCTCTACACCGGCTTCGATCGGCCGCTCGCCGAAGCCGAGCTGACGCGGGCGCGCGAGCTCATCAAGCGGCGGCTGGGCGGCGAGCCGGTGGCGTACCTGGTCGGCAACCAGGAGTTCTGGTCGCTGCCGTTCTTCGTCGACGCCAGCGTGCTGGTGCCGCGGCATGACACCGAGACCTTGATCCAGCTCGTGCTCGATCAGCGCGCCGATCGTACGGCGCCGGTGCGCGTGCTCGATCTGTGCACCGGCTCGGGCGTGCTGGCCGTGACCCTGGCCCGCGAGCTGCCGGCGGCGCAGGTGGTGGCCACCGACATCTCCGAGCCGGCGGCGGCGATGGCGCGCAGGAACGCCGAGCACAACCAGGTCGCCGATCGCGTCGACGTGCGGATCGGTGATCTGTTCGCGCCGGTCGCCGGCGAGTCCTTCGACGTCGTCGTCGCCAACCCGCCCTATATCGCCACCGCGGTGATCGCGACGCTCGACCGCGAGGTCCAGCGCGAGCCGCGGCTGGCGCTCGACGGGGGCGGCGACGGGCTCGACGTGTTGCGTCGCCTGTGTGCGGCCGCGCCCGCGCACGTGGTCGCCGGCGGGCTCCTCGCCCTCGAGCACGGCTTCGATCAGGGCGACGCGGTGCGGGCGCTGGTCGACGCGACCGGCGCGTTCACGCCATCGGCCACCGTGCGCGATCTGGGCAAGCAGCCGCGCGTGACCTGGGCCCGCAGATCCTGAGGCGGATCGCGCAGCGCGGCCGCGCGGGCCTGGGCCGCGAGGCGGGCCCGGCGGGCAGCGTGGCCGCAAGTGCTGGGCTGCGTTCTGGCGACGTGGTGCAGGCCGCGAATGGCGCCTCTCTCAGCTCTTGGGACGCATTCCGTGACGCCATCAAGGCCTCCGCTGGCAACGCGTTGACTCTGCGTGTCAGCCG
>SXJR01000264.1 GCA_005779305.1 Myxococcales bacterium | reverse complement strand
GGGCCAGGACTTCGACCATGATCTGCATACCGAGGAACTTCATGTCCCAGCGGCTCTCGGTCATGAGCGCGTCGATGATCAAGAACAGGTAGTCGTTGACCTGGTAGAGCTAGTCGAGCTTGGTGTCGAGCTAGCGGTGGAAGACCTCGACGTGGCGGGCCTCGTCGACGACCTGGGTGCCGCCGTAGAGCTTGCCGTCGAAGAACTGGACTGCTTCGGTGACCTGGCACGCGGCCTGGAGCGCGCCCTGCTCGCCGTGCAGGACCTGCGACAGCATCCCCGCCACCAGGCTGTGCAGGAACTCCTGGCGTCTGGCCGGCGTCAGGGTGATGCCGTGGCGTTCGAGGATCGAGAAGTCGACGAAGCGGGGCGGCAGGATCGGCACCTCGGGGTTCACGGGATCGACCGAGGTGTTCCATGGCAACAGCGTCTCGCCGTCCCACTGCCCGGCCTTGGCGCGGCGGTAGAGCTCGCGCATCTCGACGTGGTCCGACGGGTAGCTCCAGTCGAAGTACGCGCTGTGCGAGGCCGGGAACGTGGTCGGCGTGCCTTGCTTGCCGCGACGGAGGACGAGGCCGCGGACGCCGGCCGGCGCCAGCGAGCGGGCCACGCGCGGATCGCGCAGCTCGCGGAAGACGTCGGCGATCTCGAGCCAGCGATCGACGGTATCGCGGACGCGGGCGGGCAGACGGGCGAGCAACGTGTCGGTCAGCATGGTCACTCCGAAGGGTTGGCGTTGGAACGGGCGGCGCGGCCGGCGGTGAAGACAGCGCGTACCGCGGCGGCGTGGAAGTGGACCAAGGACGCCTGCACCAGTGGCAGCGCGCGCTCGATCATGGGCGCGACCTCGGCCGGCGGCAGGTGGGCGAGGCGGGTCAGGAGGAGCTGGGTCTCGTGGGCGACGAGGTCCTGCACCGCGGTCACGAACGGCACCAGATCGTCGACGACGAAGCCGCGCTCGGGGCTGAAGCCGATGGCGCGGAACTGGCTCCACAGATCGAGCAGGCGGGTGGCGTCACCGGTGAGCTCGCGGCGGGTACCGGTGCGAGAAGCGGTGATCATGCCGAGCTCGATCATGCGCTCGAGCTCGACGGTGGTGATGTCGTAGCGGGCGAGCGCCTCGGCGACGGAGAGGCCGCGTGCCGGGGTGGCGACCACGCTGGACGGGAGCTGGCTCGAGACCTCGGCCAGGAGGTTGCGCTGCGCCTCGGGCAGCGCCTCGGTGTCGCCGGCGAGCAGCGCGCGGATCGTCTTGAGCGGCAGGAGACGCTCCTCTTGCAGCTTGCGGATGAGGCGCAGGCGTTCGACGTGGACCGGTCCGTACCAGGCCATGTTGCGGCCGGTCTTGTCGCCCTCGGGGAGGAGGCCAGCTTGGATGTAGAAGTGGATCGCCTGACGCGAGAGGCCGGTCTCGTTGCAGAGGTCCTTCATCCGCAGGCGCGCATCGACGGCACCGGAGCGTCGGGCGCTGTTCACGGCGCCTCCACGGTGCACGGAGAGAGCGGGCGTGCGACGCAGGCCAGGATGGTGCCGGCGGCGCGGTCCGAGGGGCCCAGGCAGTTGGGCTCGTCCATGGCGACCTCGCCGGCGGTGAGCTTGACCGCGCACGCGCCGCAGCCGCCCATCGCGCACGAGAGCTTGAGCGGCACGCCAGCGGCGAGGCCGGCGTCGAGGACGGTGGAGCCGGCGGGGACGATCACGTCGAGGGCGACGCCGGCGCGGCGGATGGTGAGCGGCTGCGCCGACGGAGCGTGCGAGGTCTGGCGGCGTGCAGGCGCGGTGAAGCGCTCTTCGCGGATGTGCTCGGCGGCGACGCCGCGGGTAACGAGCGCGGCGCGGGCTTCGGCCATCATCGGCTCGGGGCCGCAGATGAAGTAGATGACGCCGGCCGCGGTGCCGGCGCCGATGCCGGCGGCGTCGAGCTGGGCGGCGACCGTGGTGGCGTCGAGGCGGCCGGTGGCGGCGGCGGTGAACGCGCCGCGGTCCTCGAGCACGTGGCGCACGTCGAGGCGGCCGGCGTGGGCCGGATCGGCGGCGAGGCGGGCGAGCTCGGCAGCGAAGATGATCGACGGCGCGTCGCGGTTACCGTAGAGGAGCGTGACGCGGCTGGCGGGTTCGCCGGCCAGCACGGCGCGGGTGATCGCCATGATCGGCGTGATGCCGCTTCCGCCGGCGATGGCGACGATGTGGCGGGCAGCGGTCGGGTCGGGCGCGAGCGTGAAGTCTCCCGAGGGGCCGAGCACCGAAAGGCGCTGGCCAGGCGCGGCGTGCTCGACCAGGTGCGACGAGACCCGGCCGCTGTCGACGCGCTTGATCGTGATCGTGACCTGGGTCGGATCGAGGTGCGACGACGAGGCCGAGTACGCCCGGCGCAGCGGGGTCGGCTCGCCGTCGAGCGGCACCAGCAGCGTGAAGAACTGGCCGGGCACGAACGGGATGGCGAGTCCAGACGGATCGCGCAACGTCAGGGTGACGGCATCGGCGGTCTCGCGCGTGACCGCGGCGATCTCGAACGTGCGGGCGCGGCTGGCCGAGTCGGCGGCGGAGGAAGGCGGATAGACCGGCGAAGGCGGACGGGCGATGAGGGGCGATGGATGCCGGCCGCGCAGGTCGTCGAGCAACATGCGGGCGTCGCGGCGCAGGGTGGCCAGGCGTCCGGTGGCAGTTCGCATGGTGGGCCATTCTCGACACATGACTCGCTTGTGTCAAGTGTCATTTGACACTGTGCAGAATGGGGACGCGACGGGCTCAGAAACGCGAGTGATCCTGTGACGTTGGAGGGTAGGATCCTCCCAACATGCTCTCGCGCCGGCAACTCGGGATCGCGCTCGGTCTGGGATTTCTCCCGCCGATGGCGTGCGACGCGGATGAGCCCGGAGCGGCGTGCTCGATCGTGCTCGATGTGGAGAGCGCGCGGGCCCTCGTGGTGGTGTGGTCGGCGACGGCGCTGCGGATGACGGTGACGGTGGCGACCATCGATGGGCGGGTGGTCGGGCGGTGGCCGGCGGAGATGGGGGAGGCTGGGATCGGGACGATCGATGCGGATGGGCTTGAGGCGGCGACGACGTATGTCGCGGCGATCGCGCTGGATGACGGCAGGGTGATGCAGCCCCATGTGTTCCGGACGGCGCCGCGCGACGACGATGGGCGAGCGGTGAGGCTATCGTGGAGCGCGGATGTGGATCCGGATCCGGCGTACGACTCGCCGATCTTCGAGACCCTGGCGGCGCAGGAGGCCGAGCTGTACGTGTCGCTGGGCGACTGGCCGTACGCAGACAACCCGCCGTGGCCGGATTCGATCGAAGGATTCCGCGAGCGGCACGTGCAGGCGCGCGGCTGGCAGAAGCTGCAGCCGTGGCTGCACGGGGTGAGCGTGCGGGCGATGCTCGACGATCACGAGGTGCGCAACGACTGGGACGCGGCGACGTTCGCCGCCGAGCCCGAGCGGCACGGGTACGCGCTGCAGGTATGGGACGAGTGGTTCCCGCGCCGCGGCGGCACGCCGGTGCGGTACCAGCGCTGGCGCTGGGGCGCGCACGTCGAGTGCTTCCTGCTCGATTGCCGCTCGTACCGGGATGCGTCGGCCGATCCCGACGGCGCGGAGAAGACCATGCTGGGCGCGGCGCAGCGGCAGTGGCTCGTCGAGAGCGTGACCCGCAGCGCGGCGACGTTCAAGCTGGTGTTCACGACCGTGCCGCTCGACTACGGGCACGGCGTCGATCACTGGGCCGGCTACACCGTCGAGCGCGACGGGATCCTCGACGCGCTCGCCGACGCCGCCACGCCCGGCGTGCTGTTCCTGACCGCCGACCAGCACTGGTTCGCCGCCCAGCGCCATCGCCACGGCGCGCGCGAGTTCCAGGTCGGTCCGCTGTCGCGGTCGCCACTGCCGCTGCCGGCGCTGCGGCCGGGCGTGCTGGCCCGCTCGGCGGAGTACTGCTTCGGCGTCCTCGACGTGGCCGCGGCAGGTGTGCGCGTGCGCGCGCTCGGCGCCACCGGCAACGTGCTCTGGGACGAAACGTATTCGGCGGCCGAGCTCACCCTGCGCCGGTCGTGATGCATATGCTCCGCGCGTGCGTACCCGTGTTTCGTTCGTGTTCGCCGCCGCCGTTGCCGTGCTCTCCGCGTGCTCCCCGGGCAGTAACGGGCCCGCGGTGACACCGGCGGTGACCCGCAGCGACGAGGATGTGATGGTCGAGAAGCTCATCGCCGACTGGATCGACGTGCGCATGCAGCTGTCGCCGATCTCGGCCACGGCGATCGGCGATCACCGCTTCGACGGCGACGTCGACGACGTCAGCGCCGAGGGCCGCCAGCGCCGGGTCGAGCTCGACGAGCGGACCCTGAAGCTCCTGGCCTCGATCGATCACCACAAGCTGAGCCGCGACAACCAGGTCGACACCGGCATGCTCGAGCTCGAGCTGCGCTACCGGATCTGGACCGTGCGCGTGCACGAGACCTGGGCCTGGAACCCGATCGTCTACAACGACCTCGCCGGCGACGCGATCTACAATCTGCTGGCGCGCGAGTTCGCGCCGCTGGCGGAGCGCCTGAAGAGCGCGACCGTACGCATGGAGAAGATCCCGGCGCTCCTGGCTCAGGCCCGCGCCAACATCGTTCCGGCCCGCGTGCCGCCGATCCACGCCGAGACCGTGGCCAAGCAGAACCCCGGCATCATGAGCCTGGTCGACGAGCTGGTCGTGCCCCAGAGCGGGCTGCTCACCGGCGCCGATCGGGCCCGCCTCGACGCCGCCGTGGCCGGCCTGCGCTCCGCCGTCGCCGAGCACCAGACCTGGATCGACAAAATCCTCGTGCCCGGCGCCAAGGGCGATCCTCGCATCGGCAAGAAGCTCTACGACGAGAAGCTGGCGTTCGCCCTGGCCTCGACGCTCACCCGCGACGACATCCGCCGGCGCGCCGAGGCAGCGCTGAAGCTCACCCGTGAGCAGATGTACAAGGTCTCCAGCGCCGTGCTGAAGGGCAAGCCGGGTGCGCCGCCGCTCCCGGCCTCGCCCAGCGACACCGAGCAGCAAGCGGCCATCGAGGCAGCTCTCGCGCTGGCGTACGCCGAGCGTCCGGCTCGCGACAAGGTGGTCGAAGCCTCGACCAAGGCGCTCGAGGAAGCGACCGCGTTCGCACGCACCAAGGGCCTGTTCACCATCCCCGACGATCCGGTGAAGGTCATCCTCATGCCCGAGTTCCAGCGCGGCACGGCGGTCGCGTACTGCGACTCGCCCGGCCCGCTCGACAAGGGCCTGGCTACCTACTTCGCGATCTCGCCCATCCCCGACGACTGGTCGAGCGAGCAGGTCGACTCGTTCCTGCGCGAGTACAACGGCCGCATGATCCACCTGCTCTCGATCCACGAGGGCGTGCCCGGTCACTACCTCGAGGGCGCGACCACCGCGCGCCACGCGTCGCTCATCCGCGGCATCCTGCGCTCGGGCACGTTCGCCGAGGGCTGGGCGGTCTACACCGAGCGAGTCATGGCCGAGGCCGGCTACCTCGGCGGCGATCCGCTGTTCCGCCTGGTCCAGCTCAAGTTCTACCTGCGCACCATCGCCAACGCGCTGCTCGACCAGGGCGTGCACGTCGACGGCTGGGACCGCGAGCGGGCCATGGATCTGATGGTGCGCCAGACGTTCCAGCAGGAGCGCGAGGCCAACGGCAAGTGGATCCGGGCCCAGCTCAGCTCGGCCCAGCTCCCCACGTACTTCGTCGGCGTGCAGGAGATGTTCGATCTTCGAGACGCGGTCCTGCGCCGCGATGGCAAGGCCTTCGACGAGAGGGCCTTCCACGACCGCGTCCTCGCCGCCGGCGCACCGTCGGTGCGCTACCTGCGCCAGCTCGTGCTCGACTTGCCGATCGACTAGACAGGTGAGCGGCGCTACTCCCAGGCGATGTCGACGCCCTCTTCGCCTTCTTCGATGGCGGATTCGAGCAGGGCCAGGAGCTCGGGGTCGCAGTTGTTGTCGCTGAACAGCTCCAGGGTGTCCTGGTCGATGAAGTAGTCCTGATCGTCCTCGTCTTCTTCTTCGAGCATGTCGACGAGGAACTGCAGCTGCTTCTCGTTGATCTGTCCGAGTGTCTCGCCGGTGTCGACCCGATACAGACGCGCCATGCCCTGAGTCTGCCGTGGGCCGCGCCCCGCGGTCAACGCACCGTGTACGATCCGCGGATGGCGGTGATCGACGTCCACGCCCACCTGGAGCCGCGCATGCTCGACCTGCCAGCGATGCTGGCCCGCATGGACGCCCGCGGCATTGACAAGGTCGCCCTGATTCCGGCCATGAACGACCCCCTGCCAGGGGAGACCCCCGAGGTCCTGCTCAAGACCTTGCGCTGGCTGATGCGGTCGTGTCACCCGGTCGCCCGCGTCGTCAACGGCGCCTTCATGACCGACGAGGGCCACCTTCGTTACAACGGCAAGACCTACCAGATCTACGAGCGGCCCGACAACGCCGGGGTCGCCGCCGTGCTCGCCGCCCATCCATCGCGGTTCCTGGGCTGGATCTTCCTCAACCCGCACGCCGCGATCGGCGTCGACGAACTCGAGCGCTGGCGTCACGTCCCCGGCTTCGTCGGGGTCAAGCTCCATCCCCACTGGCACGGCTGGCGCGTCGAGGAGGCGTTGCCGATCGCCGAACGTTGCCAGGAGCTCGGGCTGCCCCTCCTCATCCACCTCGGCTTCGCCCGCAAAGGTGACTGGCGGGTCCTGGCCGATGCCTGCCCGCGCCTGACGATGATCTTCGCCCACGCCGGCATGCCGCACTTCGATCGGATGTGGGGCTCGATCCGCGACGACAAGCGTTTGTTCCTCGATGTGTCGAGCCCGTACCTCGATGAAGCGCTGGCCCGCGACGCGGTGAAGGCGGTCGGCGTGGAGCGGGTGTTGTTCGGGACCGATGCGCCGTACGGGTTCCACGACGAGGGCGGTGGGTACGACTACGGGGCGATCCGCGGGTGGGTGGAGCGGATGCCGGTGGTGGCGAGGGAGGTGGACCTGATGCTGGGTGGGAATGTGGAGAGGTTGCTCGACCGGTAGAAGGGCAAGGGCAAGGGCACGGGCAAGGGCAAGGGGCAGGCAGCGAGTTGCTAGAACTCGCGGGCGGTGCGCTGGAAGTCGCCGGAGGTGGTCGGGGTGCCGGCGACGTCGGAGGGGGCGCTGCCCGGCGCGAACCAGAGCTCGACAGCGCCGCCGGCGCGAGGCGCGGCACGCAGGCCGGTCTCGCGATCGATGCGGACGCGCTCGAGGCCCGGCGGCGGCCCCGGCAACGCGGTCGCCGGGCGTGAGCCCTCGGCGGCGCGGACCAGGCGCATCCACGAGGGCAGCGCGGCGTGGGCGCCGTCGTCGCGGGGACCGAGCCGGACCACCGGCGTGTCGTGGCCGACCCAGACCGCGGTCACGACGCGCGCGGTGAAGCCGACAAACCAGGCGTCGCTGTTTTCGTTGGTGGTGCCGGTCTTGCCAGCGGCGGGCCGGCCCAGGCCGCGCGCGGCGGTCGCGGTGCCGCGCTGGACCACGCCGGCGAGCATGTCGGCCACCAGGAACGCGGTGGTCGGATCGATCAGCGGCTCGATGCGGCCGCCGACGCGCTCGGCCGGCGCGTAGCCGGCGACGGCGGCAAGGCGATCGAGGCGGCGATCGGGTGCGAGCCAGGGATCCTCGGGCACGGCGTCGTCGAAGAGCACGTCGTCGTCGCGGCGGATGCGGACCACCGCGCGAAACGGAAGGTCGGCTCCGCCGCGGGCCAGGATGGCGTAGACGCGAGCCAGCTCGACCGGCTTCACGCACGACGCGCCCAGCGCCATCGGTCGCAGGTCGGTGACCTCCGTGGTGACGCCGAGGCGCTTCGCAAGCCCGATCACCGCCGGGGCGCCGACCCGATCGAGCACGTCGATGGCGGGCGCGTTGAGCGAGAGCGCCAGGGCGTCGGCGGCGAGGGCCACGCCGCGGAAGGCCTTGCCGGCTCGCGGCTTCCAGTGCACGCCGGTGACCTCGTCGTACTCGGCGATGGGCGCGTCGCGCAGCGCCGTGCCCTGGTTGATGGCACCGCGCTCGACGGCGGCGGCGTAGACCAGCGGCTTCCACGCCGAGCCGGGCTGGCGGCAGGCCTGGGTCAGGCGATCGAACTGCGTGGTCTGCCACGCCCGGCCGCCGATCATGGCTTCGACGTACGCGGTGCGGTGATCCCACACCACCGCGGCCAGCTCGGGCGGGCCGTCGTCGCCGGTCAGCTCGTCGCCGGCGCGCACGGCGACCTCGGTGGCCTGGGCGCCGAGCGCGGGCAGGGCCGCGGTCTCGACGGTGATACCGCCGGCGGCGAGCTCGTCGGGGAAGTTGTCGGCGACCAGCCGGCGGACGTGCTCGGTGTACCAGGGCAGGCGCGTGCCGTAGACCTCGGTCTGGCGGGCCAGCGCCAGCGGGCGCGCGGCGGCGGCGGCGCGCGCGGCCTCGTCGATGAAGCCGGCGCGGGCCATGCGGGCCAGGACGTCATCACGACGGCGGCGCGCGGCCTCGGGTGCGATCCACGGATCGAGGCGCGACGGCGCCTGGATCAGGCCGGACAGGAGCGCGGCCTCCTCGAGCTCGAGCTCGCCGAGCGCCTTGCCGAAGTAGGCCTCGGCGCCGGCGGCCACGCCGTAGGCGCCGCTGCCGAGGAAGACGAAGTTGACGTAGGCCTCGAGGATCTGGCGCTTGTCGAAGCGGCGCTCGATGGCGCGGGCCAGGAGCGCCTCGCGCACCTTGCGCAGGGCCGTGCGCTCGCTGCCGATGGTCTCGGGCAGGAGGTTGCGGGCGAGCTGCTGGGTGATGGTCGACGCGCCCTCGACCACGCGGCCGGCGCGGTAGTTGATCCAGGCCGCGCGCGCCACGGCGCGGTAGTCGACGCCTCGGTGCGAGGTGAACCGCACGTCCTCGGCGGCGAGCACGGCGAGGATCAGCACGCGCGGCACCTCGTCGATCCCGACCAGCGCGCGCCGGCCCACCGCCGGGCCATCAGCGAACGGCACCTCGGCCAGGAGCGTCCCGTCGGCGGCGACCACCGTCGACGTGCGCGGTGCGTGCGCGGCCCACGCCGCCAGATCGGGCACCGCCGGCAGTTCGCGCGCCCAGCCACGCAGGGTCGAGATCGCCCACCACGCCGTCACCACCGGAGCAGCCACGACCAGCCACACCGACACCATCAGCAGGAAGCGCCACCAACCGCCGCCCCGGCGCCGATTTCCGACGACGACGCGGGCGCCGATCATATCGCCGCGAACAGCGGCATCTGCCGCGGTGGGCCGAGCCGGCGGGCGTGCGGGCCGATCGCGGCGGCGATCTCGTCGGCGTAGGCGCCGGTGATCGCGACGTCGGCGGCGCCGCTGCGGGCCACGTAGGCGAGCAGGGCGTCGCGGTCGGCGGCGGCGCTCCACGGGATCGCCGCGTCGACGCCGAGCTCGCGGACCACGTCTTTCTCGACGGCCAGGCCCGAGGCCAGCGCCACCCGCGCCCTCGCGCCGCCCAGGGTCGCGCCCAGCCGCGCCCGCTCGGCCACCGGCCACAAGAGGGCGCGCCCGCGCGCCACCGTGCGCTTGATGGAGAGGTCGACTCCGGCGCTCGCCACCCGCCGCGCCGCCTCGACCATGGCGCGATGGCCGGCGCAGGTCACGCCGGCCGCGGTCAGGGCCGCGGCCACGTCCAGCCCTTCGAGCGCCGACGTCACCAGCACGACCGGCACGGCGCCGTCGTCCAGGGTCGTGCGCGCGAACTCGACCACGTCGTGGAGGCTCCCCGTGAACCGATGATGCATCGCCCCGTACGGCGCCGCCACCACGAGCGTGTCGCAGCGGCGGACATCGGCGGTCGGCGCCACCGCGCCGGCGTAGAGCACGCGGTGGCCGGCGTCGACGAGCAAGGCCGCCGCGCCCACACACCACCCGCTGCGCACCAGCTCGAGCCGGACCGTCCCCAGGGTGAAGGGGCGGCCGACCGGCGCGGCCAGGTGGGCGTCGTCGCGGGCATCGAGCAGCGCCAGGGTCTCGGCGGTGGCGATGAGCTGGCCGTGACCGGCGCGGCCAGTCCGGTCGGCGGACGACACGAAACAAACCGCCCGCGCCCGTCGCGCGTCGCACCACACCGCCGTCCCCAGCACGTGCACGCCGTCGCGCCAGCTCACGCCGACGCTGGGCCGTGCTGCTCGCTTCACCGTCGCACACTGCCACGTGCGCGATCGCGCCGCAAATCGACCCGGCGCGGCGAGCGCCTCAGCCCAGCGTGTCTTCAGCCCCAGCGAGCGAAGCGAGCGTTCAACAATGACTCCGGGATCCGGGGGCACTGGTGGCGGACGGGGTCTGCCTTTCAGCCCAGCGTGTCTTCCGGTAGTTCGCCGCTCAGGAACGCCTTCTCGAGCGTGTCGACCGCCTCGCTCACTTCGGTGCGCTCGGCGTCGCTGAGCCGGAACACGATGCCCATGCCGGGCACGTCCTCGTCCTCGGGCACCACCGTGTGCGAGACGATGCCGACCACCGACAGGGGCTGGGCGCGGTTGGGCAGCGTGATCAGCAGGTGGACCTCGGCGTCCTCGGGCAGGGGCTCGTCGCTGAGCACGAACACGCCCTGGTCGTTGATGTCGCGCGAGTGAGTCTCACAGGGGCCCTTGAGCCCGCCGTAGGTCACCGGCAGCTTGACCGGGACCCGGCGGTGGGCGCGCAGGTTGAGCAGGCCGCCGCGCACGAAGCCGTTGAGGTAGTTCACCTTCTCGCGTTCGGCGTTGCCGAGCGCCGCGATGAAGCCGGGCGCATCGCCGCTGCGGTGGCCCATGATCTCACCGCGCAGGATCACGCGGGGGCCCTCGTCGCCGCAGGTGAGATCGATGCGGACCTCGGTGCCATGCGCCAGTTGCTCGTCGGTGGCCACGAACACGGTGCCGTCGCGCGGATCGAACACCTTGATCCACTCGGCCGGGCTCGCGAGGCGCAGAACGATGCGGTGCATCCCCTCAACCAAGCTACCAGAAATACACCGGGACCGAGCGGCCTCGGTTCACTTGATCGCGAAGCGCAGGGTGCCGCGGGCGCTACCCCGCTCGACGTCGACCGTGAGGCCGCGCGCCGAGCCCAGCCGGGCGTAGGCGGTGGCCGCATCGTCCAGCGTGCGCAGGGGTCTGCCGTCGATGGCGGTGACGATGTCGGCGTCACGCAGGCCGAGCTTGAAGAAGTAGGTCCCGCTGGCGACCTTGCCCAGCTTGATGCCGCGGGCCAGCTTCACGAAACCGATGTCCTTGCCGAGCCGGCTGAAGTCGGAGAGCGCGGCCTCCAGCTCGGCCCGCTTGACCGTCATGGTCTCGCCGCGGATCGGCTCGGGCGCGCCGGAAGAGCCCGGCGCCGGGGTCGCCTTGAGCGGCGCGGCCTCGCTCGGTGCGCTCACCACGGTCGGCTCGGTGCGCACCGGCGCGTAGGGGTCGACCACGGCGGCGCCGCGCAGGCTCTCGCGCTGCGTGGCTGGCGCGAGCACCTCGCGTACCGTCGCCGGCGCGTAGGGATCGATGGGCGTCATGCCGGCCGGTCCGCTCGCCGTCGGCGCCTTGACGGCGGCCGAGTAGGGATCGATGACGTCGATCCGCTCGGGTGCCACTCCGGGCGCGGGCTGAGGGGCGCGCGGATCCGCGACCAGCACCAGCTCGCGACCGTCACGCGAGACCACCAGGTTCTCCTCGTCGACCTCGACCACGAGGAAGCCGCCCACCAGGTCGCCCTCGGCGACCAGCACGTGGGCGCGACGATCCTGATCGAACACCAGGGCCTGGCCAGTCTCGGGCAGGAGCTTCACCACCCGGAACGGCACGCGCCCCACGCGCTTCTTGGCCTTGGCCGGCGCCGGACTGGGCGCCTCGGCCGACGCCTGCGCCGTGCCGGCAGCCAGGCACAGGGCGAGCGCGAGCGCGAAGCGGCGAACCATCACGTCGATCATGGTGCAATCGACGTTCCGGCGCCACCGGCGCGTCGAACCCCGCCCATCCGCAGCCTTGCGAGACCTACCCCGGACCCACTGTGACCCTGGATTCACGCCAGGGCTGCGACAGCGGCCCCGCCCGAAGCTACTTGGCGGCCTTGGCGTCCTTGGGCTCGAACTCGGAGAGGTCCAGGTCCTGGAGCTCCTTGAGATCTTCAGCCGTCAGGCCTGACGCCGACAGGGTCTCGCTGACCCCGGGCGTCTCGTCCTTGCCCTCGCCGGCCTTGAGCTGCGGCGCCGTGGCGCTCTTGGGCGCCTCGAGCATGCCCATCTTGGCCTTCAGCTCCTGCAGCGCCTCGTCCTCGGTGCCGCCACCCGCCTCCAGGGCCAGGAACTTGCCCTCGAGGGTGTCGCCCGACAGCTCGCCGGCTAGCTCGGCGCCGGCCTCGGCCTCGGCCTCCATCAGAGCGATGCGGTCGGCCATGCGGTCGAAGGTGTCGAACGCGCTGGTGTCGCCGAGGCCCTGCATGGTGTTGGCGATCTGCTGCTGCGCCTCCGCGCGCTTCTTGCGCGCGATGAGGATGTTCTTCTTGCGCTTGGCTTCCTCGATCTTGTTGTTGAGGAGCCGCAGCGCGTCCTTGAGCTTCTCGACGGCCTGCTTCTGCGCCACCCACTGCTGCTGGAACTGCTCGTGGATGTTCTCGTGCTCCTGCTTGCGCACGAGCGCCTGGCGGGCGAGGCCGTCGTCACCGGCGCGCACGGCGACCATGGCCTTGCGCTCCCACTCCTTGGCCTTCTCCTGCTCCGCCGTGTACTGCTTCTGAAGCTTCTTCTCGTCGGCGATGGCGATGGCCACCGCCTTCTTGGCCTCGGCCAGCTGCTGCTGCATCTCCAGCAGCACCTGGGTGAGCATCTTCTCCGGATCCTCAGCCTTGGTGATGAGGTCGTTGATGTTGCTCTTGATGAGCGTGCCGAGCCTGGAGAAGATTCCCATGGATTTTCCCGCGCCGAGGACGATTGACGAGTGCTCCACTCAGCGTACGGGAAGAGGTGCGTGGTTGCAACGCCCCGCCAGCGCGTGATACCTCGACCGAAGCGCGCCCGTTCGCGCGTTCTCCTCGGATGAGCACCTCGCTGCCGCGCCACGTCGGCATCATCATGGACGGCAACGGCCGCTGGGCGCAGGTGCGCCGCCAGCCGCGCATCGAGGGCCACCGCGTCGGCGCCGAGAGCGTGCGCGACATCACCCGGGCCAGCCGCCAGCTCGGGCTCGAGGCCCTGACCCTGTACGCGTTCTCGTCCCAGAACTGGTCGCGTCCAGCCGACGAGGTGGCGGCGTTGATGCAGCTCCTCCGCGACTACCTCATCGACGAGCGCGCCGAGATCATGGACAACCAGATCCGGCTCCACGCCATCGGCGACATCGAGCGCCTGCCGCCCCTTGTCCGCGACCCGCTCGACGCGTTGTGCCGCGACTCGGCCGACCATCGCGGCATGACCCTCACCCTGGCCCTGTCCTACGGCGGGAGGGAGTCGCTGGCCCGGGCGGCCCGGACCCTGGCGGCCCAGGTGGCAGCGGGGACGCTCCGTCCCGAGGCCATCGACGTCGACACGCTGGGCAAGACCCTGCCCACCGGAGAGCTGCCGCCGCTCGACCTGCTCATCCGCACCAGCGGCGAGCAGCGCATCTCGAACTTCATGTTGTGGGAAGCGGCCTATGCCGAGCTGGTCTTCGTCGACGTGATGTGGCCCGACTTCCGCCGCAACGAGCTCTACAAGTGCCTCGAGGCCTACGCCGCGCGCGAGCGCCGCTTCGGCCTGACCTCGGCCCAGCTCGCCGAGACCGAGAGCGACGTCGAGCCGACAGCGGGATAGCCTGGGGTCGGGTTGACGCGGACGCCCGCGCGCGGTTAGCTGCGCCCTTCGTGGCCCTCGGCAACCTCGCATCTCGATTCCTGGTGGCGGTCGTCGCCGCGCCGCTGCTCCTGCTGGGCTTCTACCAGCAGTCGCACATCCCGACCTTCGTCATCGTCTACGCCGCGTCGCTGCTCGCGATGTGGGAGCTGTTCTCGATGATGCTCGACGACCGGCAGGACCGCGTGGCCAGCATGGTCTTCGGCGGCCTCACCGTCGCCGCCTATTACTGGATGCACCCGGCGTCGCTGCCCGAGCGCGCGCCGTGGAACATGCTCGCCGACAGCCGGCACGTGGTGCTGGCGCTGGCGGTGCTCGGCCCCGGCCTCTACTACCTGTTCCGCTTCGGCGACATGCAGACCGTGGCCCGGCGCATGGCGGCGACCACGTTCGGCATCGTCTACGCCGGCCTCTTGCTCATCATGGCCGCCGAGCTCAAGCGCGACGTGGGCGGCACCCAGGGCGGTCACATGATCGTCTTCGTGCTGATCGTGGTCTGGCTCGGCGACACCGGCGCGTACTTCGCCGGCCGCTTCCTCGGCAAGAGCAAGCTCTACGAGGCGGTCTCGCCCAAGAAGACCTGGGCCGGCGCGTTCGGCGGCCTCGCCGGCTCGCTGCTCGGCGCCTGCCTGATGAAGGCGTTCTTCATCGACAAGCTGGGCTGGGTCGACGTGGTGCTGCTCGCCGTCCCCGGCGCCGCGCTGGCCCAGATGGGCGATCTGGCCGAGTCGCTCATCAAGCGCTCGACCGGCGTGAAGGACTCGGGCGCGATCCTGCCCGGCCACGGCGGCATCCTCGATCGCATCGACGCTGTCCTTTACTTCGCGCCCTACGTCTACGTCTACATCCAGGCCCGCGCCTTCATCGACGCGCTCTGACGC
>SXJR01000263.1 GCA_005779305.1 Myxococcales bacterium | reverse complement strand
GGGCGTGGGCGCGGGCGCGCGTGGCCTCGAGCTCGCCGCGGCGGGTCTCGCGGTTGGCGAGCCCGTCGAGCTCGGCGCGCAGCTCGACGGCGCGGGCCAGGACCTGGGCCAGCGAGCCGCCGTGCTTGCGGCACAGCCGGCGCACCAGCTCGAGACGATCGTCGAGCCAGGCCAGCCGCTCGGGATCGCCCTCGAGGCGATCGGCGTAGCGGCGCAGCTCGCCGGCCGCGTCCTCGGCGAGGACGCGAGCCTCCTGGATCTGGCGCAGGGTCGGCTCGAGCGCGCCGTCGACCCGGGCCAGCTTGTCGAGCTCGCGCGCCGCGATGGCGAGCTTGTCGACCGCGCCCTCGTCGCCGCTGTCGTCGCCACAGATCGCCTCGACCGAGGCGCGGGTGCCGGCGTCGAGCTCGCCGACCGCGCCCAGGCGCACGCGCTCGGCGGCGTGGCGCTCGTCCTCGCCGCCCTCGAGCGCCGCGGCGTCGAGCTCCTCGAGCTGGAAGCGCAGGTAGTCGGCGCGCTCGGCGCGGGCTCGTTCGTCGCCGCCGAGCTCGGCGAGCTGGCGATCGACGTCGGCGAGCTCGGTCCACGCCGCCGTCATCTCGGCCAGCACCGCCGGCTCGCCGGCGAAGGCGTCGAGGATCTCGCGGTGCCGCACCGGATCGACCAGGCCCTGGTGCTGGTGCTGGCTGGAGAGATCGACGAGCAGCGCGCCCAGCTCGGCCAGGCGGCCGGCGGTGGTGAGCGCGCCGTTGACGTACGTGCGGCTCTTGCCGCCGCGATGGATCACGCGGCGAACCACGCACTCCGAGACCTCGGTCGCCGTGTCGTCGTCGCCCGCCATCGGCAGGCCGCCGGCGAGCAGCACGCCGCGCACCCGCGGGCGCAGATCGTCGGGGATCTCGAAGATGGCCTCGACCACCGCCTCCTGGGCCCCGGCGCGGGGGATGTCGGCCGAAGCCCGGCCGCCGCGGAGCAGGTTGACCGCCTCGACGATGAGCGACTTGCCAGCCCCGGTCTCGCCGGTGAGCACGGCCAGCCCCTCCCCGAGCTCGACGGTGACATCGCTGAGGATGGCGAAGTTGGTGACCCGCAGGTACCGGAGCATCGAAGTCGGTTTTACTCCGGACCACTGACACTGGGCAAACGTTCAGGTTCGAAACCGGGGCGGCCGGGTGGTGTCCCATCTTTCGTGATCCCCGTCCTCCCGCCTCGCCGCCGCCGGATCCAGTCCCTCGTGCTCCCCCTCGCCGGCGCCGCGGCCCTCGCCGCCGGCCTCGGCTACCTGGCCCGGGCCTGGCCCGCCCCCGAGCTGTTCGTGGTGCCCGCCGATCACGAGGAGCTCGAGGTCATGGCGATGACCGGCGACCTCCAGGTCGCCGGGATCGACACCGAGCACTGCCTCGCCATGGTCGATGACTGGGTCCGTCGCCCCAACTGGGAGCTGACCCTCTCGACCGGCGTGAGCGGCTGTCTGGGCGAGGACCATCGCGACAGGCTCACGGTCGACGCGGCCGGCGACGCGGTGTGGAGCGGCGGTGGGCTGCCGGCGCGCCCGCTCCACCTCTCCCCCACGCAGCTCGCCGAGCTGCACGAGGTCGCGACCCTGAGCTGCGAGCGGCCCGCCGACGACTCGGTCGGTTACGCGTCGTCCTTCGTCGACGTGCACTGGGGGAGCCGCGAGGCGCCGGCGCGCCGCGTGTACGAGTCGCCGGCGCACGCCCAGCTCGATGCGTTCATCGACGACGCCGTCGTGCACTACCGACACCGCCGGCTCGCCGAGCGCGCCGCCTTCCGCGCCACCGTCACCGTCCCGCCCTACGCCGTGCCTGGCATCGATCGCCCGATGAAGGTGAGCTTCGACGGCCGCGGCGCGCTCGAGGTGAAGCTGCGCGGCCGCGCCGTGAAGGCCGAGGCGCTCGACGTCGAGGCGCTGGTCGACGCCATCGACTGGGTCGAGCTCGGCGGCCCCGACGCGCTGCCCGTGCCGCACCGGCTCATGCGCGCGCTCGATCAGGCGACCTTCCACGCCGGCCTGCAGGACTGACGCGCCGGCCCGGATCAGCGGGCGCCGCGCAGGCCCCAGTGGAGCTTGTCGCGCATGACGTCGAAGTAGCTCTTGGGCCCGGTGTAGAGGCGCAGCGGATGGGACGCGCTGGTGATCTCGACCCGGTCGCCGTGGGTGAACGGCACCGCCCACTGGCCGTCGACGGTGAGGACCACGTCGCGCGCTCCGCTGCCGAGCTCGAACCGGATGATCGATGACGCCGGCACCACCAGCGGACGGTTGGTCAGCGAGTGGGCGCAGATCGGCGTGAGGGTCATGCCGGCGGCGCCGGGGATGAGGATGGGGCCGCCGGCTGCCATGTTGTAGGCCGTCGATCCGGTCGGGGTCGACACGATGAGGCCGTCGGCGCGGTACTCGGTCACGAACAGGTCGTCGATCCAGGCGGTGGCGTGGACGATGCGCGCCATGGCGCCCTGGTGGATCACGGCGTCGTTGAGGGCCGTCCGCTGCAGGACCTCGCCGCCGGTCCGCCGCAGCGTCACCGCCAGCCGCGACCGGTCCTCGATGCGCAGGCGGCCGGCCAGGGCGTCGGTCAGGGCCCCGTGGGCCTCGGCGGGCGCGAAGCCGGCCAGGAACCCGAGCTGGCCCAGGTTGACACCCAGGACGGGCGTCCCGGTGTCACCCACCGCGCGGCTGGCCCGCAACATGGTGCCGTCGCCGCCGAGGACGACCAGGAGATCGAGCGTGCCCAGCCGAGCTTCAGGAACGATCTCGGCACCTTGAGGGGTGACGCGGTCCTCGCCCGTGACCACGGCCGAGTGCCCGGCGCTGGTCAGCCAGGCGACCAGCTCGGTGACGAGGGGCCCGGCTTCCGCCGCATCGGGTTTGAGCACGAAGCCGATCCGAGCCACGTCCGCGTGTTACCACGGGTTACGCCGCGGCCGGAGTTCTGATCGACGGGACTCGTGGCTTGACTCCAGGCCCTGGAGTCTGTAGACCATCCGCCTTCCTGCCGGTCCTCCCGGCGGGTGTTCCACGGAATCCCCATGCCCCAGACACAGAAGACCTTCTGGCTCACCAAGGAAGCTGGCGAAGCCCAGCGCGAGTGGTACGTCGTCGACCTCCAGGGACAGACCCTGGGCCGCGCGGCGACCAAGATCGCCATGGTGCTGCGCGGCAAGCACAAGCCGACCTACACGCCCAACGTCGACATGGGTGACTTCGTGGTCGTCATCAACGCCGGTGGCGCCCAGCTCACGGGCAACAAGGCGGACACCAAGATCTACTACCGCCACACGCTGTATCCGGGCGGTCTCCAGCGCAAGCTGGCCAAGCACGTCCTCGCCGACGATCCCGAGCGCGCGATCCGGCAGGCGGTGTGGGGCATGCTGCCCAAGGGCCCGCTCGGCCGCCGCATCATCAAGAAGCTCAAGATCTACGCCGGGGCGTCGCACGACCACTCGGCGCAGAACCCCCGCCCGCTCGCGGTCTGAACGACCACCGATCGACGACAGGAAGACCCATGGCCACTGCTGCTCCGACCAAGATCTACTCCACCGGCCGCCGCAAGACCGCGATCGCTCGCGTCTGGCTCGTCCCCGGTGGCGGAACCTTCCGCATCAACGATCGCCAGGACGAGGAGTACTTCCGCCGCGCCACCGCGCTGATGATCATCCGTCAGCCCTTCGAGGAGGTCGGTCTCCTCGGTCAGTACGACGTGCACGCCACCGTCAACGGCGGCGGCATCCAGTCGCAGGCCGGCGCCGTCCGCCACGGCATCACCCGGTGCCTGATGAAGATCGACAGTGACCTCCGACCCAAGCTCAAGGCCGTCGGGTACGTCACCCGCGACCCGCGCAAGAAGGAGCGCAAGAAGTACGGCCAGCGCGCCGCCCGTGCTCGCTTCCAGTTCTCGAAGCGCTGATACGAGCTGCAGGTCATGTTCGCAACGCCCGCCACCTGGCGGGCGTTGTCGTTTTCGGGAAGGAAGACGGATCGGATCGTCCAGGTCCACGTCCACGTAGGTCCACGTCGACGTCCACGATCACGACAACGATCAGAGGGCGCCCAGTCGTGGACGTGAGCGTAGTCCTTGACGTGGTCGTCCACGTTGACGTGATCGTGGACGTGGACGTGGACCTGGACCTGGACGATCTCGGCCCTGTGTTGTTCAGTCGATGACCGGACCGGGGCAGCCGTAGACGAAGCTGACGTTGGCGATCGCGCCCGAGGTGATCTGCTGGCAGTAGGTGCCGAAGAAGGTGATGGTCATCGCGTCGGGGTGGTAGTCCCAGCCGTTGGTGTGCTGGGTCGAGCGCGGCACGATCTGACCGTCGAGGGTGACGGTGACGTCGTTGGGGTTGGGTGGGAGCGAGGCCAGGGCGTAGCTGCACGACGGCACGATGATGCCGCCCGCGATCTGGTCGAGCACCGTGGCGAGCTGCTGTGGGCTGTTGGCGGCGTAGTAGTGGGGTGGGCCGCCCGGCCGCGGCACCTGGCCGGCGATCGCGGAGTTGTTGAGCACCGAATCGTCGACGAAGCCGCCGCCGAAGCCGATCACGTACGTCTTGATGCCGGCGTTGGCCAGCGCGGTCACCGCCGCCACGGTCTGGGTCGCGGCGGTGGCGGCGTCGGTCGAGCAGTTGGGTTCGCCGTCGGTGGCGAAGAGCACATAGCGGCCGGCGGGGTTGGCGGTGATGCCCTGGTAGTGCGAGCGCGCGGCCTGCAGGCCCAGGTGCGCCGGCGTGTTGCCGTTGGGCGAGCGCGACGTGAAGTACGACATGATCTCCGGCGCCTGGTTGATGTCGATCGGCACCCGCACCGCGCCCGGATTACTGACCGCGCAGTCGTCGTTGGTGGGGAACTCGGCCAGGCCGAAGCGGATGTTGTCCTCGAGATCAGCGGCGAGCGCGTTGAGCGCGTCGCGCATGATGTTCCACTTGGGCGTGAAGTTGGGCGGGAAGGTCGGGATCGGCGAGCTCATCGAGCCCGAGCGGTCGAGCACGATCAGCAGGTCGGGCGGATCGCCGAGGTTCTCGACCATGATCGGCGTGTTCTGGGCGCCGCAGCTCGAATCGGTGTCGTCGGCATCGGTGAGGTCGCCCGACGCGTCGATGCCGCTGCCGCTGCCGCCGCCGTCACCGGTGCCGTCGTCGTCACCGCCTTGCGGCGACGGGCCGCAGGCGGCGACGGCCGGGACGAGCACGACGAGCAGGAGAGCGAGCTTGGACCATGCGCGCATGGGGACCTCCGAGGCGGCAAGCGTCTCGCGAGCCCGGTTCGGCCCGAGCGGACATCGTCTGTCGCGCGCCGGTTCCCGAGACCCAGGGTTCACCTGCCTCGACCCGCCTCGCTTGGTCCTGCGCCCGGGGGCATCGTTGCGCCCTCCGGTGCTCGGGTCACGGGCACCAGCCCGCTCCCCTCCGCTCCTCGGTCGCGCCTCGCCCGCGGACGCATGCCCGTCGCGATCCGGGATCGATCCAGGTGAACCCTGGGTCTGGTGCTGACCGTGGTCTACAGTGGCGCCGATGTCCTCGCCCGAGTCGTCGTCCGAGAAGGTCCGCGTCGCCATCGTCGGCGCCTCCGGGTACACCGGCGGCGAGCTGTGCCGGCTGCTGCTCGGCCACCCGCGCGTCGCGCTGACCGTGGCCATGGCCAGGCGCGCCGCGGGCCCGCGCCTCGACGAGGTGTTCCCGCACCTGCGCGGCCTCTTGACGCTGCCGGTCGAGGCCTTCGACGCCGACGCGGTCGCCACGCGCGCCGACGTGGCCTTCGCCGCGCTGCCTCACGGCGAGTCGGCGCCGGTGGTTGCGGCGCTGCGAGCCCGCGGCGTGATCACGCTCGATCTTTCGGCCGACTTCCGCCTGCACGACGCCGCGTCCTGGGTCGCGTGGTACGGCTCGGCCGAGCACCCGCACCACCCGGCGGCCGAGCTCCTGGCGAGCGCGGTGTACGGCGTGCCCGAGCTCCATCGCGCCGCCCTGCGCGGCGCCGGGCTGGTGGCCGTGCCCGGCTGCTATCCGACCGCCAGCATCCTCGCCATCGCGCCGCTGCTCGCGGCCGGCCTGGTGTCGCCCGATGGGCTGGTCATCGACGCCAAGAGCGGCGCCTCGGGCGCCGGCCGCACGCCCGGCCTGGCCACCCACCTGCCCGAGGCCGCCGAGGGCGTCCGCCCCTACAAGGTCGGCGGCACTCACCGCCACACCGCCGAGATCGAGCAGGAGCTGGCACTCGCCGCCGGCCGCGCCACCGCCGACGTCGCGGTGACCTTCACGCCGCACCTCTTGCCCATGACGCGCGGCATCCTCTCGTGCGTCTACGCCGCACCCACCGATCCGTCGCGCCCGTCCGCCGCCTACCGCGAGGCGCTCGGCGCCGCCTACGCCGGCGAGCCCTTCATCGACGTGCTCTCCGAGGGCGCGCTGCCCGACACCTCGCACGTGCGCGGCTCCAACCGCGTGCACGTGCAGGCCATCTACGACCGGCGTGCTCGTCGCGTGCTCGCCATCGCCGCCCTCGACAACCTGGTCAAAGGCGCCTCCGGGCAGGCGGTGCAGTGCCTCAACGCGGTGAAGGGCTGGCCCGAGACGCTGGGCCTGGGCGCTGCGCCGATGTTCCCCTGACGTGTGCGTCGGTCATTTCGGCAGGACGAAGCCAATCCCGGCATCGCGGCGCGCAGGCGCCGGCGCGGCGTCGACCGCAGGCGCGACCTCGGCCGCGGCCGCGTCGGGCGGCGGCGTCGTCGACGACGTGGGGCGAGCGTCGGGCGTCGACGACGAGCGGCGGGCGTCGATCGGCGCGGACGAGCGGCGGGCGTCGATCGGCGCGGCGGCGGCGTCGGTGGTTGGTGGCGCGTCGAAGGCCGGCGCATCGACCAGCGCAGCGTCGGCACCGGTGCTCGTGTCGGCGGCGTCGGGTGGCGCCATCGGTGGCACGACGGCCGACGCGGTGGTCGCGCCGTCGGTGGTGCCGGCGGGGAGATCGGCGGATCCGGTCGGACGCGACACGCGCCACGCGATCGTCGCGACCACCAGTGCGCCGGCGAACACGATCGCCCCCAGCACGATCGGGTTCATGCCCCGCCGGATCGTCGGCGTGGGCGTCGGGCGCAGGTTGCGGGTGTCCTCGGTGGCGGCAGTGATCGAGACCTCGAGATCGCCGGTCGGCGCCGGCTCGCCGGCCGCCGGTCGCGCTGTACCGGGGGCCGCGGGTCCGGGCGCGACGCCGAGATCGCGTTGCGCGGCGACCAGCGCGGACCGCACCGCTGAAGCATCGAGGTAGCGCTCGGCAGACGTCTTGCCGAGGAGTCGCTCGATGATCGCAGCCAGGACGGGTGGCGTCCCGGCCGGCATCGGCGGCGTCGGTTCGTGGAGGTGGAGCCTGAAGGTCTCGGCCACCGAGCTGCCCAGGAACGGCACCCGCCCGGCCAGGAGCTGGAACAGCATGCAGCCGAGCGAGTACTGATCGGCGCGGCCATCGAGGGGCTCGCCGCGGATGGCCTCGGGCGCCACATACGGCGGCGAGCCCACGACCTCGCCGCTGCCGGTCAGCGACGAGTCGCCGAAGCCGCGGGCGATCCCGAAGTCGAGCACCTTGACCCGCTCGTGCCCGCTCGGCTCGCGGGCCAGGAACACGTTCGACGGCTTGAGATCGCGGTGTACGAAGCTGGCGGCGTGGGCGGCGGCGAGCGCGTCAGTGATGGGGATGGCCAGCTCGACCACGCGCGCGGGCGTGAGCCGCGACCCGCGGCGCAGCTCGGCGTCCAGCCCCTCGCCGGCGAGCAGCTCCATGACCAGGTAGAGGGTGCCTGACGGTGTCTCGCCGAAGTCGATCACCTGCACCGTGTGCGGCGAGCTCAGCCGGGCGGCAAGCGAGACCTCGCGCAGGAAACGACGGGCGGAGTTGCGGTCGCCGAGCATGCTCGGGTGTACGACCTTGATCGCGACGTCGCGTCCGACCGAGACCTGGCGGCCCCGATAGACCACGCCCATGCCGCCGGCGCCGATCCGATCGCGGATGAGGTACCGGCCATCGAGGCTGCTGCCGACCAGCGGGTCGCCGGCGTCGGGGCGTTCGGCCGAGGTCATGGCCAGTCGATGCGAAGGCCACTGGTGCCGACGGCGCCGAGGACGATCAGCCAGACGTCGTCGCTGCCGTGCTGCAGGTGGTAGTCGCGGCCACGCACCAGGCGCTGGTTGTCGCGGACCAGCACCGGATCGTGCCGGTTGGGGACGCTGGTCACGTGCAACGCCAGTGATGGGACCGGCTGGGCCAGGGTCACCGCCATCACCTGGGCGCCGCCGGCGCCGACGGCGTAGGACCCGGTGCGAGGATCGTAGACGCTCGCGCCCTCGGGGCCCGACAGCGCCGGCGGCGAGAGGAACGGCGCGGTGACGCCGCCGCCGTCCACACAGGGCCGCGCGCCGGTGCCGACGCCGACATGGACGAGGAGGTCGGCCGCGTACGTGCCGGTGACCACCGGCGCATTGTGCTGCCAGTCGAACGCGATGGCGGCGAGGTGGATCGGGCCGGGAAACTGGTAGCCTTCCATGACGCGGAGCCCGTCGGCGCCGCTGACCGGACGTGCGGTGACGATGACCCGATCGCCGGTCGTGCTGCTGAACAGGCACGCGTGACTTGGCTCGGTCTGATCGTGGCGGATGTACGACATGCTGGTCGCGAGATCGAGCAGCTCGGGCGCCGTCGCCGTATCCCAGTCCGCGTGGTCGAGGCGCGTCGGATCGAGGTTGATGTAGGAGGTCAGGTAGTTCCCGGCCGCGCGGTTCACGATCACCTCGTCGTGGCGGTGGATGCGACCGTCCGGATACATGGTGAACGTCGAGGTGCCGGTGTCGCCGCCATCGGCCCAGGTGGTCGACACCTGGGTCACCGCCGCGCCGTTCACGTGCACGGTGAACACCGACGGGGCATCGGCCGATCGCCAGCTCCACGTGTCTGGAGTGTGGCTAACGGCGAAGAAGCGACCGAGCACGATCGCGTCGACGGTGAGGAGCTGCCTTCCCGAGCCCGCGCGGCTGAGCAGCTGGATTGGCCCGTAGACGCCGGGCGGGCTGGTGCCACGCCCGAACGCGATCTCGAGCGCCTCGTTGACCAGCGTCCACGGTTCGCCGGTCGCGGGCGTGGGCGTGGTGTTGCCGACGACCTCGTCGACGCAGTCGAGGTCGTCGTCGACCCCGCCGCAGTCCTGATCGATCGCGTCGCCGCACAGCTCGCGCGCACCGGGATGGATGGTGGCGTCGTCGTCGTCGCAGTCGTTGCGCGGCGCACCACAGCTCGGGTACCCGTCGCCGTCATTGTCGGGACCGCGTGACTCGCACGCAGGCGGCTCACCGGCATCGACATCCCGCGCCGGCGGCAGCGAGACGCAGCTGCCGGCGCCGACGGCTGCGAAGGCGAGGACGAACACGGGCGCGGCCGCAGAACCTCTCCTCATGTGCGGTATGATGATACCGGATGCGGCCGGCGATCGTGCTCGTTGTGGGAGTGCTGTCGCTCGTGGGCGTGCCGCCACGCGCCGGCGCGGACGGCGCCGCCGACCAGGCTCGCGCGGTGGCAACCCGCGGCACCGAGGCCGCCGCGAGCGGCGACCTGCGGGGCGCGATCACGCTGTTCAAGCAGGCCCGCGCGCTCGACGATCGCGCCGAGTACCTGTGCAACGTCGGGTACGCCTACCAGCTGCTCGGCGAATTGCCCCGCGCCCACCTGTTCCTCTCCGAGTGTCTGGTGCGCGCCGCCGCCATGGAGGCGACCGTGGCCGACTCGTTCCGCGGACGGCTCGGCGACGTCGAGGCGGCGCTGCGCGCTGGCGGCTTCGCGCCGGTCGACGTGACCGTCGTCCCCCGCGGCGCCGAGGTCGGCGCGTCGGTGTTCGACGACGACGAGACCGCACCGGGACCGCGGATCCTGTGGCTGCCGCCGGGGCGCCACACCCTGACCGCGGCCGCGACCGGACATCAGCGCCGCGCCGTCGAGATCGACGTGGCCGGGACCGAACGCCACGCGGTCTCGATCGAGCTCGCGCCGGCGATCGTCGAGGTGCCCCCCCGTCGGAACCGGACCCCCGCGCTGGTCGCGCTGGCCGGCGGCGGTGTGGCCGTCGCCGCCGGCGGGGTGTTCCACGCGCTGGCGCTGGGCACGCGCGACGACATCGCCCAGAACTTCCCGACCGAGGGATCGGCGCGCGAGGCGCGAGAGGCCACCTGGAAGCGGCAGGTCACCGGCATGACCATCGGCTACGGCGTCGGCGCCGTGGCGCTGGGCGTGGGCGCGTACCTGTGGTGGAAGAGCGGCCGTGGACCGAGGCCGCTGCGCGCTCCTGCCGGCGGCGATGGGCCGGGTGCGGCGACGCTGGGCTGGCGCTTCTAGCAGGTGCTGGCGGCGGCCGGCGAGCGCTACTTGTTGAGGCCGTGCCGGCGCATGAGTCGGTAGAAGTGGGTGCGATCGATGCCGGCGGTGCCGGCGGCGTCGACCACCGAGCCGCCATGGCGCGCCAGCAGATCGGTCAGGTAGGCGCGCTCGAACCGGGCCAGGGCGTTGGCCTTGGCCTCGGCGAAGGGCAGGCTGGCGTCGGTCACCGGCAGCGGTGGTGCGGCGGCGGGCTCGTCGGTGATCGGTAACGCCTCGTCGAAGACCAGGCAGCGCTCGAGGTAGTTGCGCAGCTCGCGCAGGTTGCCAGGCCACGGCGCGACCTTGAGCCGGTCGATCGCCGCTGGCTCGAGCAGGCGCGCGATCTGGGCCGGCGACGCGCCCAGGTTGCTCAGGAGCTGGTGGGCGATGGGTGACAGATCGTCGGGGCGGGTGCGCAGGGACGGGATCTCGATCCGCACCACCGCCAGCCGGTAGTAGAGATCGGGCCGGAAGCGGCCGCTGTTGAGCTCGCCGCGCAGATCGCGGTTGGTGGCCGCCACGATGCGCACATCGACCGGCACCGTCGCGTTGCCGCCGAGCCGCCGCACCGTTCGGTTCTCGAGCACGCTCAGCAGCTTGGGCTGCAGCTCGGACGGCAGCTCGCCGATCTCGTCGAGAAACAGGGTG
>SXJR01000262.1 GCA_005779305.1 Myxococcales bacterium | reverse complement strand
CGCTCCACGCCGGCGCGCGCGCCGCCCGGGTCCGAGCCACCGACACGTCCGCGGCGGCGCTCGCCCGCGCCGCCCAGGGCGCCGCGATCTCGGGGCGCCCCGACCTCGAGCTGGCCGCCGCCGATCTGCTCGAAGGCGCCGGCGGAGGGTGGGACCTGATCACCTTCAATGCCCCGATGCCTCACGACGATCCCGGCGCACCCGCCACCGCGTGGCACCGATCGGCGCCGGACGCGCGGGTGATCGAACGCTTCTGGGAGCAGGCCGCCGACGCGGTCGCGCCCGGCGGAGAGCTGCTCGCCCACACCTCCATCGCCGATGATCCGTGGGCGCTCCACGGCGCGCGGGCGGGCGCGTTCACCATCGTGCGTTACACGCCGCCGGGAGCGCGCGGTTTCGCCGTCACCCGCTGGCGGCCCCACGCCGCGCCGGCCCGCGATCTCGTCGACGTGCCCCTCGGTCCCGGCCGTCCGTACCTGCGCCGATCCGACCTGGCGTGTTAGCGTCGCAACATGCGCTCGGGGATCGCTGCGCTCGCTCCAGAGCGCATCTCAGGAACCAGCGTCGAGCGAGACCGAGCGATGCGAGGCGGATCGGGGCGCACGCCCGAAGCGCAGCGAGGCGCGTGGTGCCCCCACGAAACGAGCGAGCATCGGACGTACGACCCGAGGCGCCCGCAGCGCGACGGTCGCAGCCGGCGATGGTTCCTGAGATGCGCTCCAGCGGTGGCGATCCTGGCCACCCTGGGGGCGGGCGCCTGCCGCCGCGCCAAGCCGCCGCCGCCGCCACCGCTGGTGGCCGGCCCCGATCGCTTCCCGCACGGCGCGCACCCTGATCTGAGCTGCCCGTCCTGTCACGACCCGGCCGCGATCCAGGCCGGTGAGGCTCGCCCGCCGGGCGATGACGAACACGCGCCGTGCGATCAGGGCCGGTGCCATGGCGACGCCTTCCGCGAGCCGCCGGGACCGATGTGCCGGGTGTGTCACCTCTCGGTCGATCCGACCGGGGAACGCAAGAGCCCGCTCCGGCCCTTCCCCACCGACGACCCGGTGCGCAACCTGCCCTCGCGCTTCTCGCACGCCGCCCACCTCGACGACGATCGCATGGAGGACGCGGTCGGGTTCCACGTCGCCTGTAGCGACTGCCATGGAGGTGCGGAGGCCGAGCGTCCGGCCGCCGCCGATCACGGCGCGTGCGCCCGCTGCCACGCCGACGAAGTCGGCCTCGGCGGCGGCCCGCCGCTCTCGGACTGCAACGGCTGCCACCAGGACAGCACCAGCGCGCGTCAGCCGCGCCGCCTCATCACCGGAGATCTGCGCTTCTCCCACCAGATGCACCGCACCGACGCGCGCGGCGAACGCATCGGCTGCGAGGTCTGCCACGTCGAGACCCAGGCGGCCGTCACCGGCGAGGGGCATCCGCCGCCGTCCATCGCCGCCTGCGTCGCCTGCCACGACGACGCCGCACGGGTGCCGGTCGCGCGCCGCATGCGCATCTGCGAGACCTGCCACAGCCAGAAGGCCGACACCATCGGCGCGCTGGCGCCGCGGTCGCACCTGCCGGGCACCGAGCGACCCATCGATCACACCCTCGCCTTCCGTCGCGATCACCGCGCCGAGGCCGCCGACGCCCTCCGCTGCGCGGGTTGCCACCAGATGATGTCGGGCAGCCCGCGCTCGGCCTGCGACGAGTGCCACCAGGTGATGCGGCCGACCGATCACAGCGTGCTGTGGCGCGAGTACGACCACGGCTCCGACGCGGTGGTGAACTCCGATCGCTGCGCGACCTGCCACGTCGTCGACTATTGCACCGCATGCCATCGGCGGCCGCCGCGCTCGCATGCGCCGCTGGGATCGTTCGGTACCGGCGACCACGGCGATCTGGCCCGCCAGAACCCGCGCAGCTGTCTGACCTGCCACGAGCCCGTCCAGGACTGTCTCGGCGCCGGCTGTCATCAGGGGATCACGCCGTGAGAGTTGTGGGATATGCGGCGATGGCCGCGGCGATCGGGGTGCGGTTGGCCCACGGAGACGCCGCTCCTCCGGCCACGTTCACGTCCACGATCACGCCCACGTCCACGATCACGCCCACGACAACGGACGTGGGCGACGTGGATCTGCGCGCGAAGGGATTGCCGTTCGTGGCGCGGATGGCGATGAGGATGCCGGTCCGGACGGCGGCGGGGGCGAAGCGGCCGGCGATCCCCAGGGCGCCCGAGGACGATCCGTTGACGTTCGCGGCGTCGAGGCCGGCGGTGACCGCGGTGGTCGCCGACGAGGAGGGGTTGTTGCCGCTGGTGCGGGCCCAGCTCACGCTGGGGTTCGCCGTCGACGGCGCCGAGCCGTCGAGCAAGGGCCTGACCCTGGCCGGCAACCAGATCGGCACGGGCGCGGCGGCGGACGACGCCTACCGCGCCCGCATCGGCTACGACCGGGCCCGCGCCTACGCCTTCGGAGACGCCTTCCTCGGCGTCGATCGCATCGTCGTGCCCGGGCTGTCGGCGTACCTCGCGTCGCAGTTCCGGATCGTCCCTACCCTGTCCCGCTTCTCGCCGGTGCCGACGTCGTGGGACACGACCAACGACTTCCAGTTCCGCGCCGGATGGGCCGAGGCCGACGGCATCTTCGAGCGCGGCCCGCTTGCCAGCGTGGTGCTCCGCGCCGGCCGCCAGCACATCTACGGCCCGGTCATCGCCCACGTCGACGGACTGTGGGTGCAGTGGCGCGGCGGGGGCGGCACCAGCGCCGCCCTCTTCGCCGGCACCCGCGTCCCCGACTGGTTCGAGGCCGATCCGGCGTACCCCGCGTTCCGCTCGCAGCGCGGCCCGGTCACTGGCGGCGAGGTCGCCCTCGATCTGCGCCGGTTTCGCCTGCCCTTCTTCATGCGGGTGCGCGCGCTCGCCTTCGAGAACCACGGCCACGCCGACGCGACCTTCGACTGGAACGCGCGCAAGGATCTGCTGGCCAGCGGCACGGTCCGCACCTTCGACGGCGCCATCGCCCACGAGTCGGTGACCGTGCGCTACCGGCTCTCGGAGGAGACCCGCCTGGTCATCGACGGCAACTACCGCCATCGTCGCGACATGATCTGGGACTACGCCTTCCGCGATCCCGACGAGGAGGGCGCCGCCCGCCGCTACCTCGACCGCGGTCCCAGCCTGCCGCGCGCCATCGCCCGGGCCCGCGCCGGTACGGTCTTGCTCAGCAACATCGATCTCCTGCTGTCGGGCGGCTTCGCTGTCGACACCCGGCTCGAGGGCGGCGAGATCAGCTACCACAGCGCCGGCTACCTCGAGGCCGGCGCCGCCCTCGAGGTCCGCGTCCGGCGCGCCGTCATCGTCGGTGCCCAGGGTCTGTGGCGCACCTACCGACACCGCGATCCGCCGGTGCCGGTGATCGACATCGAGAACCAGGTCCAGGATCTCGACTTCCCGGTGCGCCACATCGGCGAGCGCAACCTGGTCGAGGGCGGCATGGTGGCGCGCTTCTCGGGCGGCGCCCGCAAGTTCTCGGCCGCGGCCGAGATCTTCGTCCGCCGCACCCGCTGGGCCGAGCAATACCGCGACGACGGCACGCCCGATCCCCGCACCGGCGGCGGCGGTGACCTCGAGTCCGACGTGATCCTCGGCGAGTTCGACCTGCGCGGCGGCGGCCGGGTCTCGTTCGACGCGTGGGTGACACGGCGACTACGCCTGCGCGCCGAGTACGATCTCTCGTCCGCACTCGACTGGGCGCCCGAGATCCGCGGCCTCAAGGCGCTGCGCGTCCTGGCCGAGGGGCAGTTCTAGTGCGCGCCGTCGCCGTCGCGGCGCTGACCGCGGTCGCGCTCGCACTCGCGCTGGCCAGCGGACTCGCGGGACCGGCCACCGCCCAGCCCCGCACCACCGCGCTCGGCTTCGATCACCTCGTGCACGACGGGCGCATCACCGTCCTCGGCAAGCCGTCGCTGGCCTGCAATGCGTGTCACGCGACGACCGCGAGCGGCGCACTCGTCGGTCGGCCCGGCCACGGCGCCTGCATCGGCGCCTGTCACGCGCCAATGGCGCCGGCGGCGTTGTCGGGCCCCGCCTCCGAGGCTCAGCTCCAGGTCTGCGGCACCTGCCACGCGCCGGCCGACCTCGCCAACCCCAGGCCCGCCGTGGCGTTTCCTCCCTACACCATCGAACCCGACTTCCCGCTCACCATCTCGCACGCCACCCACGCCGCGGCCGGCTGCGAGGCGTGCCACGCCGTCTCAGGCAAGCCCGCTGGCACGCGCGCGCCGGCGCCGGGGAAGCCAAGGCCGCACGCGCGCTGCATCGGGTGCCACGACGGCAAGGGCGCCGCCGACGCCATGACGTCGTGCACGAGCTGTCACGTCGCCGCCTATGGGGCCAACGCCCTGCCACGGTTGGTGCGCGGACCGCTCGCGGTAGGTGCGGCGTTCGCGCACGGCAAACACGCCGCGCGCAAACCGGCCGCGGCCGTCGCCTGCACCACCTGTCATCGTGCCATCGCTGCCGCCGACGGCCTCGAGTTGCCCGCGCCCAGCGCCGCGGACTGCACCACAGCGGGTTGCCACGACGGCGCCGCCGCCTTCCCCATCACCGAGCGTTGCACGTCGTGCCACACCTCTGCGCCGGCCGGCCCGCACGTCGTCGCCCGCCCCGACGCGCGCTTCTCGCACGCGACCCACAGCGGACGGCTCGCGATCGACGGCTGCGTCACCTGCCATACCCTCGACGGGCGGGGCGATCCGCGATCGAGCGGGCACCAGGCGTGCGCCGGCTGCCACGCCAGCGACTTCGGCAGCCCCACGCCGATCCGGTGTGGCGCGTGCCACGCCGGCAGCGAGCCGTGGCGCAAGCTGGTCGCCGATCAACTGCCGCCGCCCCGTTCGGAATTCGGCGCACGCATGAACCACGCCGCCCACGCCGACGTCGCCTGCACGCGCTGCCACACTCTCGACACCGCGACCCGGGAGCTCCGTCCGCCGCGCGGACACGCCGCGTGCGCCGGCAGCGGCTGCCACGCGGCCACCACCGGCCCGCCCCCCAAGCTCGACGCATGCGCGACTTGCCACGCGGTCGGGCTCGAAGCCACGCGCACCCGTGCGCGGCTGGAAGCGCCGTGGTCCGTCCGGTCGCGCTTCCGCCACGCCGCCCACGCCATCGATGACACCGGCGCGCCGGTGCCGTGCGTGGTCTGTCACGACGCGGTCGTGCGCTCGACCGATGCAGCCAGCATCGCCGCACCGGCCAAGCCGACGTGCACGCCGTGCCACGAAGGCAAGCGCGCCTTCAAGATGACCGGCCACGGCTGCGCGCGGTGCCATGGCACCTGAGCGGCCACCGTGGCAGCGCGTGTACGTGGTCGCCACGGCCGCCGTGATCGGCGCGACCTGTGCGTACGCGCTATGCGACTGGGCGGGATGGACGCGGCTCCAGTACGACGTGTATCGCGACGCGTGGTGGTGGCAAGACGGTCCCACCCAGAAGGTCCCCATCAACTACTACGGCGACATCCTGTGGGGCGCGGGTGGGGCGGCGGCGGGCGCCGCGATCGGTCTCGTCGCCACCGGGCTCCACCGTCGGCCGCTGTCGCCGGCGATCATCGCGCTGCTCGGCGCCTGGGCCCTCACCGGCGCCGCGCTCTCCGGTCTGTACTACACGTGGAACCTCTGGCCGTTCTGATCGGGTCAGACGAAGGCAGACCCCGAGCGGCAGGGAGTGGCCCCGTACCCCAGAGTCATTGTTGAACGCTCGCGGAACGCTCGCTGGGGTGGAACCTCTGGCCGTTCTGATCGCTTCCGACGAGGTGTAAGCGGCGGCGAGCCACGGTCGTTGAGAGAGCATCATGCGCGCCGCCTCGATCGCCGCCGCCCTGCCTCTGGTCTGCCTGCTCGCCGGCTCCGCCGCCGCCGAGACCGCCATCGCCGGCGAGGTGCCGAAGCCACCCCGCCGGGTCGAGCTCCGCCTCGGCACGCTGATGGGCTCGGGCGACGTCGGCGACGCGCGCGGATACTCGGGTGGCCTCCAGGCCGCGGTCGGCGTGCGCCGCGGCGATCACGGCATGCTCGCCGAGCTCCAGTACGCCAGCATCGGCGACAGCTTGTCGCGCGAGTCGCCGCGCCGCGGCCGCGTCACCCGCGCCGCCCTGCTCGGGCGCTGGAACGTGCTCTCGGGCGGACCCGACGGGCCGGTGTCGGGCGATCTGTGGATCGAGGGCGGCGTCGGCTACGAACACGTGATGTGGAACCGCGGCGGCGTGATGGATCGCCCGTTCCTGGCCATGGGCTTCGGCACCGAGCTCGACGCCCGCCCCAGCCCCGGCGGCAAGCGCCGCCACGTCGGCCCGTACCTCGGCTTCCGCACCCAGCTCGCTCGCGGCCCCCAGAGCGAGGACATGCCCACCTGCGGCGGTCCCTGCACGCGCGCCACCCGTCCGTCCTCTCTCGACGCCTCGCTCTACGTCGTCTTCGGCATCCACACCGGGCGCTAGCTGTGCCGGCGCCCATGCCCATGCCCCTGCCCGATGTCCTCTCAATTCTCGAAGGAGCCATCATGTATCGTCCACTCCGCGCCGTCGTCCTCCTGGCCCTCGCCGGCTGTGGTTCCACCATGGCCGGCGGCATGCAGAAGTCGTCGCCGCCGCCATCGACGCCGTACGCCGGCACGCCCGTCGCCGAGAGCGGCGGCTACGGCGCGCGGAGCTCGTCGTACGAGGCCCACGCGTCGGTGCCGGCGCCGGGCTCGGCGGGCGGCGACATCGCGATCGATCGGCCGGCGCCCGGCGAACGGCCCGGCCTCGGCACCACCTGGGGGGAGTCGATCTGGTCGCCGGTGACCACCCGCCCGTTCGAACGTTCGAGCTCGTCACCGTGGGCGGTCGCTGTCATCCACTACAACGACGAGGACGGCGTGCGCGCGCACGCGTCGTACGTCGGCGGCTCGATCGCACCGCTCGAGACCTTCGTCGGCGACGGCGCGATGGGCATCTCGCTGGTCGGTGACGGTGGCGGCCTCCTGCCCGGCATCGCCGCCAGTGGACGCAACCTGGTGGTCGGCGACGACGGCGCCCGCTACCGGATCGTGATCCGCAACGCGACCTCGGCCCGCTTCGAGGTGGTGGCGTCGGTCGACGGCCTCGACGTCATCGACGGCACGCCGGCGACGCCCGAGCGACGCGGCTACCTGGTCGACCCGCACGGCGTCCTGGTCATCGACGGCTTCCGCCAGACCGACTCCGAGGTCGCCGCCTTCCGCTTCGGCAAGGTCGCCGAGTCTTACGCGGCCAAGACCACCGGCGATCACAACGTCGGCGTGGTCGGCGTCGCCATCTTTGCCGAGAAGGGCGCGGTGTGGTCGCCGGCCGAGCTCGGCCGCCGCGACCAGGCCGATCCGTTCCCTGCGCGAACCTACGCGACGCCCCCCCGTTGATCCGCTCGTGGGCGTGGACGACGAGGCCCGCGCCGCCGCCGCCACCGCTTCGCCCGGCATCGTCGCCGTGCTCGATATGGGCTACGCCCCGGACGGGACGGCCTACCTGGTGATGGAGCTACTCGAGGGCGAGGGGCTCTCGGCGCGCCTGCGCCGCACCGGGGCGATGGCACCCGACGGCGGCCCGCATCGGTCGACAGATCGCCATGGCGCTCGCCGCCGCCCACGAGCGCGGCATCATCCACCGCGACCGATCGAGCGAACCCCGGCGCCGGCCCATTGGCGACCGTTCGAGCCAGCACGGCCGGTTCGGCAACGACCCGTTCGGCGGACTCTGAGCGTCGCCAGGTCCGTCGCTACAAGATCGGGCCAGCCACGCAGGAGGCGATGTCGAAGAACATGAAGGCGAGCGCCTTCTCCTGCGGCGTCAACGCGCTGTTCGAGCAATCGTTGGGGAACGGCGTGCCCGACGACGAACCCGAGTCGCCGGAGACGTGCATGTCGGAGAACACCACCTTGCCGCAGCGGTCGTTGGGCTGTGCCTCCTGCGGAGTGGTGAACTGGAACATCTGCGGATACTCGGTGTTGCCGCTGGGCCAGTACACCCAGCGCTCGGCCTTGTTGCCGTCGACCGCCGTGCAGGTCTGCTTGCCCGTGCCGTCCTCGATCGGGATCACGTCGCGCATGCCGGCCGGCGATCCGCCCACGTTGAGCATCCAGGTCGCGAACGACTCGCCCTTGGGGTTGCTCTGCTCGTCGATGCGATCGGGCGGCGTGTTGAACGTGGTGCTGCTGTTATTCCAGGTGGCGACCCCGTTGGGTCCCGACCACACCGCCGGCGCCTGGTTGCCGCCACCCTCGGTCGAGCCCTCGATCCAGATGTTGTGCCAGTGCGACATGAACACGCGGCCACCGAAATCGGCGTAACCCTTGACCGCGTCCATCGCCGCCTGCGACTTGGTCTCTGGGTACTGCCCGCCCTCGCACGACAGGATCACGATGTCGTACTGCTTGAGTGTGGCCAGGTTGTCCCACAGCGTCGTCGAGTTGGTGAAGGCGCCGCTGCCGCCGGGGAAGCCGTTGCGGAAGCTCGACGCGCCTCGGCCGCCCGAGCCGGTGTCGGTGTAGAGGTGGATGGCGCCAGCGCTCCCGTTGGTGCCCATCTCGGCCTCGTCGATGCCGAGCTTGCGGACCAGGCACTCGAGCGCGTCGGCGCTGCCGGTCGAGATCGCGATCTTGGGCATGAAACCCTGGCCCTGGTTCTTGGGCAGGCTGGTCTCCGCGGTGGTGAGCGCGGTGTCGGCGCAGGCGGCGACGGTAGAGACGGTGATCTCGCGCCGCCACTTGCCGCTCGAGATGATCACCGGCACGTTGGTGCCGGCCGGCACGTTGGTCATCGTGAAGTCGCCGTTCTCGTCAGTGGTGGTGAGCGACAGCGGGAAACCGGCGATGGTGTCCTCGCAGCGATCGCAGACCGCGCCCGGCGTGGGCGGACCCAGCGGCACGTTGGGCACGTAGACGTTGATGCCGTAGAGCGGCAGCGTGCCGTTGGGCGCGAACACCGTCCCCGAGATCGTCGTCGACGGCATACCCATGCCCTGGCAGTTCACGATGTCGCACTCGAGGCCGATGCAGTCGCCGCTGCCGACGCAGCGCCCGTCGGGCGTGCAGCGGTAGCCGCTGCCGCAGTCGAGGCTGCCCGGCGCGCACTCCTGATCGCACGTGCCTTCCGCCGTGCAGTGGTAGCCGCCCGGGCACGTCGCCGGCGCGGTCGGCGCCGGATCGCACTCGGTCATGCATTGCGGCGGCGGCGGCATCTGGGTCTCGCAGACGCTCTGCCCGCGATTGTCACTACCTCCGCACGCCACCAGCAGCACGAGCATCACGGCCCCGAGCGAGAGGATGGATAGGCGCATGGTCGGATCCTAACCCCGGCCGGGGTGATCCAGCCACGAATGCGCCATCCGCCCGCAATCTCGTGCGGTTCCCTACGCTCCGCTCAGGCGGTTGACTGATCAGTTCGCCTGATCGGTCGAGCTCCAGCGCGCCGCCAGGCCGGACCTTCGCGGACTTGGCGATGGCATCGGCGGTGCAAGGTCCGCGGCGATGCGCCCCCCGCTGTACTCGCTGTACGTCTCCCTCCTCGTCGCTGCCTGCACCACCGACGACCTCGACGACCTCGACACCGACGAGCAGGCCTCGACCAATCTCGATCGACCGACCGGGTTCTCCTCGGTCGGTGACGAGGCCGAGCTCACCGCCGGCCGGCTGACCAAGGTTCCGGTCAGCGCGGTGTTCCATGGCCAGCACACCGTCAGCGGTGCCCACACCATCCGCTTCCGCGCCCGCTGTCTCGACCTCTTGGCCCCGCAGGACGAGTGCGACCCGACGCTCCTGGTCGTCACCCAGGTCGCTCAGACCTGCGGTCCGCGCTGCTCGACCTTCACGACCACCGACGTCGCCCTCGAGGACACCGACGATGTCGGCACCGGCAACGAGTTCGGCGCGCAGGCGTCGCGCAGGGGCCTCGCCACCCAGCGCTACGAGGTGGTGGCCTTCAGCGGCGATCGCGGCAACGCGCTGGTCGCCGTCGAGCACAGCGTCGGCAGCGGGCCGTGGACCAGCACCTGGACCGATCCTGTGCTGGGCACGAGCCTCAGCGGTGGCGTGCGCCGGGTCGGCGGCACCCTGGTCCGGATCGGGCCGATGCAGCCCGGCGAGTACGCCGAGGTCCAGACCGCCGACGACGGCGTCGGGCCCAACAGCGGCACCCGGGCCTTCTTCTTCAACACCGCCCGCGATCGCTACGCCTTCAGCAACCCGACCACGGGCGACACCGATCCGCGCCAGACCTACGACAGCTCGTGGACGTCGGCCGCCGGTCTCGGCACCGTCGACCAGTACGCGATCATCGCCAAGGACGCGACCAACCTGGGCAGCCGCGCGGGCATCGAGACCCGCGTCGACGTGATCACCGGTCCGCTCGGCGTCGGGAGCGTCCGCGCGCTCAATGGCGGATTCCTGTGCCAGGGCGTGACCGGCGCCAACTCCACCAGCCGCATCACCTGCGCGAACGGTCAAGAGACCGTGCTCGCCCCTGGCCGCTACTACCTCTGGGTCGAGGCCAACACCGCCGGCAAGGGCGTCGGTGACACCGACGCGTTTCCGACCGCGACGTATTCCGCCACCACGACCGGGAACGACCATTGCGAATCGATCGATCGCGGACGCGCCAACGACCTCGCCTTTGCCATGGCCGTCCGGCGCGACGGCAACACGGTCAAGACCCGCTACGTCCCCCGCGGCGCGGTCGGCAACGACGATCAATGGAGCCGCTACTACCTCGAGATCGAGATCCCCGACGACGGTGTCGCCCACAGCTATCGCGTCGACGTGACCCGGAACGCGGTCAACGTGCGCGGCCAGTGGGGCTTCATCAAGAACCCCGACGCGCTCGACCTCAAGGTCGCGACCGCCAACATCGAGTACGACAAGACCTGGGCGCAGAGCCAGCCCCGGCTCGAGAACCTCGCCGATCTGCTCGGGACCCGCGGCTCGATCGACGCCGCCACCGGCGCGATCGTCGAGACCCGGTCCCGCGGCGCCTGGCAGTGGGAGGCCGACGTGGTCGGCACCCAGGAGATCCTGGGATGGCCGCAGGCCACGTACGTGCTCGATCGCCTCCGGGCTCAAACCGCGTACACGTGGAGCTACAAGTACGGCCAGGGCAAGGTCCGTTGGTGGTCGGGATTGGCCCCTGCCGAGTACTCGCCGATCTTCGCCAACCAGTTCGCGGTCAGCCAGTTCGGCATGGCCCTGTCCGACAGCGACGCGGCCGCCGCCGGGTGCGCGGACGAACACGAGACCTCCATGGAGAACACGGGATCGTGCTGGCTCAGCACCAGCTACTCCGACCTCGGATACAAGAACTACGCGGTGCCCGCGCGGCTCGAGGTTCGCGGCGCCGGCGCCGGTATCCGGGGCGCGAGCCAGCCCGTGATGGTGTTCTCGACCTACCTCAACCAGGGCAGCCTCGACCTCCGGGACGACGGCATGAGCAGGCTGATGGACAAGATCGACATCCTGCGGACGCGGACGCCGGGCGCGTTCGCCGCCGGCGGCGATCTCGGCAACGAACGCTTCATCATCATGGGCGATCTCAACATGGCCAATCACCAGTGCGCGGAGATCAACCACCACCTCGACGAGCTGCGCGAGCGTTATGGCTACGCCGTCGACCTGGCCTCGGCCCAGCTCGACATCTACAACCGCACCTTCGACATGCACTACAGCGGCGCGCCGATCACCGACGCCAGCCAGGGCATCTATGGCGACTGCAAGGTCGCGAGCTGGGCCCGCCTCCCCTCCGAGCACCTCGTCGATCCCAACGTCACCTGCCAGGGCTGCACCGAAGGCTGCCCGTATCGCTTCAAGCACCGCAGCGTGTGGCAGGCCGAGAACGCGGCCGCCTCGGCCAGCGATCCGACGATCGCGGCCGGCCCCAAGTTCGATTTCACACCCAGCCAGTGGTTCGCGTGGTGGGCGGGTTCGTCCGCCTACGGCGTCGGCGATGGTGACTACGGCTCGAGCCGTCTCGACGCCATCATCCTGGTCGGCCGCGGCTGGATGAAGGACGACCCGTTGCGCAAGTTCATGCCGCTCGCCGACGTCAACTTCCGCTCGTTCTCCAACAACTACGAGGGCGGCGGCGTCGAGATCGGCGAGTGCGGCAGCGGGACGGCGACCGCGCCTGGCCTGGTCACCACCTCCGACAGCTACTCGCCGGCCAGGTCGGTCGCGCCCGAGTGCCCGTCGGCGCCCGGCTCGTCGACCTTCTACAGCGACCACAAGCCGATCGGGGCCCGCCTTCGCCTGATGGCGTCGCCGTGACCCGGAGCGCGTCCGAATCGGCGTCATCGCACATGCGCGCGCATGCACGCCGACCGCTCGTCGAGCCAGGCTGCGACGTCTTCCAGTGAACCGGATCCAGGCGACGACGCGATGCGAAGCCGAACGCCGGCTTACGCGCGGCCGCACGTTGGTTCGAGGCTTGCTGATGGCCGGCGAACATCATGCCTCGCCTACCCTGCTCGCTGCTTCCCCTCCTCCTCCTCGCGTCGCCCGCGTGTTTCGTCGACGATGTCCCCGCTGACGACGACGGCGGCGTGCCCGCCGGCGGCAAGGCCGACGACGGCACCGCCGTCCGCGCCGGTCGCTCGCACGTCGGCGACGCGGTCATCGCCGCGCTCGACGCCACCGCGCCCGGCGAGTACGGACGCACGTGGACGGTCAGCCACGACAACCGTCTCGACGGTGCGTGGCTGGTGCAGACCCCACCGGCCTCCCACTGGGGACAGCCCGCGACCGCGCTGACGCTACCGGCGCGCTGCTCGAGCGGCGCCAGCTGCGATCTGGATTTCGGCCTGCGCACCTGCACCGTCGACACCGACTGTGGCGCCCAGGGTCGCTGCGTCGCGCTCGCGGCCACCACCCGCGCGCCCGGGCAGACGCCGCGCCGGCTGTGCGCCGGTCACTCCGACGTCGCGCTCCTCGACGAGCTCCACGCCATGCTGACGTCGGCGCGCACCGTGGTCGATCTGACCAGCCTGCAACCGCCCGACGGTCGATACGAGGCCGCGCTGCGCAACGCCATCACCTGGCTCGGCGCGAGCGGCCGCGCCGTGAAGGTCCGGCTCCTGTTCGGCGCCTTCCCGGTCCAGGGTGAGGTCGACGCCAAGGCGGCGCTGGCCCGCCTGACCCGCGATCTGCCGGCGAGCGCGAAGGTCACGGTCTCGGTCGGCAACTATCGCTCCAGCAACCTGCCGCCGTCGTGGAACCACTCCAAGATCGTCGCCATCGACGGCGCCACCGCGCTGGTCGGCGGCCACAACCTGTGGACCGTGCACTACCTCGACAACCAGCCGGTCCACGATCTCTCGATCCGCGTCGCCGGCGCCGCGGCGCGCGACGGCCACCGATTCGCCGATGTGCAGTGGCGCTGGACCTGCGCCAACCGGAGCTGGGTCACGCGCCTGACCGGCTCGGTGGCCGCGTTCACGTGGAGCCGCGGCGCGGTGAGTGATCGCTGTCTGTCCGACACGGTGCTGCCGGCGGCGGCGGCGGCCGGCGGTGACGTCACCGTGATCTCGGCCGGCCGCCTGGCCTGGGTCGACGCGCAGGACGACGGCAACCAGGCCGACCTCGCGCTGGTCGCGATGCTCGAGGCCGCCGAGGCCAGCGTCCGCATCTCGCAGCAGGACATCGGCCCGGTGAAGGTGCCGGTGCTCGGTCTGCCGATCGGTGGCTGGAACGTCGAGGCCCTCGACGCCATGGGCGCGGCCGTGCTCCGCGGCGTCGACGTCCACATCGTGGTGTCATCGCCCGAGGCGCAGGTCGGCGGCCTGGGTCCGTCGCAGGCGCCCTACGCCAACGGCTGGAGCCTCGACGAGGTCGCCGACGAGATCGCCGAGCGGGCCGCGGCCCAGCCGGGCGCGCCGCGCGGCGCCGCCCTCGACGCGCTCCTGTGCCGCCACTTGAAGGTCGCGCCCCTGCGCTTCTCGGGCGACGACACCTTTCCCGGCGGCGGCGCCCCCGGCAACCACGCCAAGCTGGTGATGATCGACGACCTCGCGTTCCACATCGGCTCGCAGAACCTCTACCCGGCCGGCCTGACCGAGTTCGGCTACATCGTCGACGACGCCGACGCCGCCGCCGACCTCGACGCCTCGTACTGGCAGCCGCTGTGGCGACAGTCGTCGCGCCTGGCGACCAGCGGCGTCACCTGTCGCTGAGCCACGTGCGATGCTCGACGTGTGAAATGGGTCGGAACGAACGGCGGTCCGTACATCATCCAGCCGTGGGAACACCGCGTGGCATGGGAGGGCAGTGACCCGCCGACCGACGGCCGCGTCGTGCGCGCCGGGTTTCGCTGGGACGGGCCGAACAACCCAGCCACCGACCACGACGAGCCTGCGACCGGACTGGGCCGCCCGACTGGGTTGGGCCGGTGAAGCGTCGCGACTTCACCGCGCTCGCGATCCCGCGCGGCTCGCTGACCTGGGTTCCGCGCCCTGGCGGCGCGATCATCATCCATTGCGATACCGCTCCCAGCCAGGCTCACGCCACCAAGGTCATTCGCGCGACGCTCGGACCTCACCTGCGCGAGGAACCCGTGCGATGGCGTCGCACGCGCACGCTACTGAAGACGACCTCGGGCAAGCTCGTCGCGGGTGATGGAGCGTACCCGGGCGCGCGCAGCCTCCTCGGATGACGCTCGTGATCGCGGTCCCTCGCGGCACATATGCCGTCGCCGTCGCCGACCACGAGCCCGACGACGAAACCCAGATGCGCCTGCTCCGACTCACCAGAACGTCTCGAACCAGCGCGAAGCGGCACCTCGCCGCCCGCGCACCCGCGCGCTCGGCACGATCGTAGAACGTCACGGTGTTTCGTGGTGGTCGAGGCCGACCACCTCGGAGAGCAAGTGCTCGCCGGTCTTGCCCTTCAGGTTGATGGGCCGTGACACGCCATACCGCGCGGCGTCGCCGAGCAGGACTCGAACCTCGTCGGAGACGGCCAACCCAACCCCGATCTCCTTGGTCGCGGACTCGATCCGACTCGCGACGTTCACCGCGTCGCCGATGGCGGTGAACTGCATCTTCGTCGGGTGGCCCATGTCTCCGACGATGACCGAGCCGATGTGGACGCCGATGCCGATCCTGAATTCGGTGTCGAACTGCCTGGCCAGGTAGAGGTTCAGCTCACCGAGGTGGTCGAGCATGGTGAGGCCGGCCGCGACCGCGTCGAGGCAGGCTTCGACGGGTGAGGCACGCTCGAGACCGAACAGCGCCATGATGCCATCGCCCATGTACTTGTCGATGTAGCCGCGGTGGCTCAACACCGCGTCTCCCATCGTCCGGAAGTAGCGTCCGAGGATGTGCATCACGTCGTAGGGCAAGTGGCTCTCGGCGAAGGTGGTGAAGTCGCGGACGTCGCTGAAGAGAATCGCGAGGGTCCGCTCCTTCCCGATGGTCCGCGCGGTGCCGTCACTGGCGATCTGGAGATCCTCCTCGTCGATGACGAGCCGGCGCACCCTCACCGAGCCGGTGATCCGCGTCTGGCAGGCGAGGCGAATGTCGCCGCCGAACCCCTTGGCCGCGGCGAGTCGCCTCTCCTTGGCGTTGCGCGGCTGGAGGCGCTCCGGGTGCTCGAGGACCCTCACCCGGCAGGTGGAGCACTTTGCGTGCCCTCCGCACGCCGACGCGTGCGGGATCCCCGCGCCTCGAGAAATCTGGAGCAGCGTGAGTTCGAGGTCGTCGACTTCGATGGTCTTCTCGCGGTCGAAATCGACGGTGTGCATGCACCGACCAGGCTAGCGCACTCACGCATGCAAGTGAGCGTTCCTTGCTCCTCAGCGCGCGCGGAAGCGTGCATCGTCGCGACACCCGAAACCCGCATCGATTCTTCTGTCCGGCCGGGTTACCTTGGTTGGGTGGCCGGTGCCGGGGAGCTCGTGACCATCGATGGCACCGTCGCGGCGTGTCCGCGCGCGCCCTACGTGAGGGCGCGACTGGTGGTCTCCGGCGCCGAGGACACCGCGATCGTGCAGAACGACGGGTTCATCGTCGTCACCGACAAAGGCCGGCAGATCGCGATCCTGTATCGGCCGCCGGTGGCAGTGCGCCCGGACCGCGACGTCTCCGACGCCTGGCGCACGATCAGTCAGCACCCGGTGCAGCCCCGCGGAGAGTTCCACCCCGACGGCCACGTCACGCTGCGCGGGATCTGGATCGAGCCCGGCGATCGGGTCCGCGTGGTCGGCCGCGCGACCGAGCACGGGTTCGTCGACGGAACGGGGTCCCATCGCGAGCCGCCCGCGCGTCTTCCCATCGAGATCGACGCGCTGGTGATCGGCGTGGGTGATGACGCGGCCGCGCACGCCGCGGCGGCGCTGGCCGAGCTGGGGCGGGCCAACCAGCCGCGCCGGCCGCTGATCCGGATCCGGATCAGCGCGCGAGCTGCCGCGCGCACCACGGCCATCGTCCTGGCGGCGGCGGCCCTCGCGCTGTTCGCGGCCGAGGCGATCTGGGCCCGCGGCACGTTGGGCGCCGGGTTGAACGCGACGTTCCTGGCGCTGCTCTTCGGCTGGTGGGCGGTTCCGGTCGCGCCGTTCCCCGGCGGTGCGGTCGAGAAAGACGGCGAGGGCGATGCCCACGCCGGCCCGCAGGCGATGGGGATGCTCGTCATCGTCGTGGTCGTCGCGGGGTTGATGTCCCTGTACGTCTCGGACCCTGACGCGCGCAATGCCGGTGGCTGCGGCGTGGTGTTTTGCGCGATCTGGGTTCCGCTGTGGATGACCTGGCGAGGCGTACTCCTCAAGCCACGCGCGGTTCCCGGTTCGCAGTCCTACCTGCCGGCCGACAAGAGGCTCCGCTGGATCCTCCTCGGCGGGCTCGTGATCGTGATGCTGGTCGCCGCGCTGGTCGCCATCCCGGCGATCGCGCCGCACGTGAGCTGGAACGGCGACGGCGGCTACGTGGCCGGGTGAGCATCCGCGCCCCGCGCGTGCGCCTCGCTCGAGGGGCCTGCGCCATCGGCGTCTGGGTTACCTTCGCATCATGGCGGCCAGCGGAACCCGTGTCCCGATCGTCGTCCCGGACTTTGCGCGTACCGCCGACAAGCCGATCGCGCTGTCGCTCTGGGCCAAGAAGGCGGGGCAACGCGTCGAGGAAGGTGCGCGTGTAGTCGATCTGACGTGCGACAAGACCGACTTCGAGATTCCGTCGCCGGCGACCGGCGTGCTCGTCGACCCGTCGACCGACTACAACAAGGAGCTCGCCGTCGGCGACGTCGTGGGCTGGATCGACACCGCGATCGCACCGTGGATCTGGGATCCACCAGCGGAGCATCCCTCAGCGGTCGGCCGCTGCACGCACTGCACGGCACTGCTCTTCCCCGGCGACTTTCGCTGCCGCAACTGCGCCGCGCTGGTATGAGCACGCGCTACTCGAGCAGGTGACCCAGCTCCATGCCGTGCGTGCGGCGCGACGTCCGCCGAGTTCCCCGAGGTTCAACAGAAGAACCCGGCGGGGTCGCCGGGTTAGTCAGAGGAGCCGCCCGGATTTGAACCGGGGAATGGTGGTTTTGCAGGTCTCGACTGCAGTGCGCGACGACCGACGTTAGTGAGGATCGACAACACCTTAGCGACACCGGACGACGCCAGCCGACACTGGTCGTCACGCGCAAAGGGGTGGCGAAAGGGGTGGCGTTGCGATGGAAACATCTGGCAGACCGAATCCCAGCGAAAATCGACGATAGCCACGCAACCGCGAGCCTGTCCCCCCGACAACGTGGGGCATGAAGGATGATCGCGACTCACAAGTGCTCGACGTGGGCGGCGTCAAGATCCAGATCGCCGACCGCGCGATGCGCACGATGATGCGCGAGCTTGAGCGAATAGCGAGAAGCTCGCTGCCGGTGCTCGTGCTCGGCGAGACCGGTGTCGGAAAAGAAGTCGCGGCGCGCGCCGCGCATCATTTCTCCGGTCGCCGCTCCGGACCATTCCTGCCCGTCAACTGTGCCGCGGTTCCAAGGCGGCAAAGGCGGCCGCGGCTGCGGCGGTGCCGGAGGCCGAGGTGGGCGTCGTACGCGCACTGGGCGAGGGCCTGCGCGCTGCCGGGGAGGCCGCGGAAGAGCTAAAACAGGCACAGGCGGAGCAGCAACGCGCCGACGCGCGCGCCCGGGAAGCGGAACAAACCAAGGCAGAACACGAGCAGCGATGTCGGAAATAGACCCTGAACGAAAGGCGCGCGCGCTCGACATCCTCTCGCGGATGCAGGTCCTGTCCGCGAGGATGCAGGAGCTCATCGGAATGCGAAACGCGATCGACACGCGCCACACCCCGGCGGGGATGGTCACGGAACGGCCGGATGAGGTCAGGCAGGCGTTGCAGGAGATCGATGACGAGTACGATTCGATCTCGGCGACGCACGCGCAGCTCACCAAGGAGTTGTTGCGCGAGATCGCAGAGATGACCGCCGGCGAACCGGTCGATTCGTGACCGCACTGAGGTGTCGCCACCTGATCAACACTATGCGCAGGATGGGCTTGATCCACTCCCGTAGACAGGTTGCTTACGCTGCCATCTGAAGTTCTGTGGCTCGCTCTCGCTCGTACCGCGCCGGGCTCACGTAGTCGAGTGTCGAGTGCCGGCGCCGCTGGTTGTAGGGTAATGCCTCGCGGTACCCCGTCCTGACTGCGGTGTGAGCCTGTGCTCGCGTCGTCGGATGCAAGACCACGAGCTTCGAGATCTCCGACGAGAACTGACCGCGCGACAAGTGAATCGGCCCGGGAAGCCCGGAGGCCTGATTACTTGAGTCAGGCCACCATGACCTGGCTCTGCTGACCTCGATAGTAGGCCGCTTCGTATTCGGTCGGTGGCACGTAGCCGATCGGCCCGAGCAAGCGGCGGTTGTTGAACCAGTCGACCCAGACCAAGGTCGCGTACTCGACGGCGTCGATGTTGCGCCACGGCCCGCGCCGCCAGATGACCTCGGTCTTGTAGAGGCCGTTG
>SXJR01000033.1 GCA_005779305.1 Myxococcales bacterium | reverse complement strand
GGTCCACCGGGTCGGTCGTCTACGCAGCGAACTACGCGAGCGCGTCACCAGATTTCGGGCTGGGCGCACCGCAACCGGTCGCGAACTACCTCGCGATCTCCGTGTTCGACGCCGCTGGCACGCAGCGGTTTGCCGAGTACATGCTGAACCCGGCCCCCTCGTACGCAGCGTACGGCGTCGGGCTCGACGGCAACGGCGACGTCACGTTCCTGGGAAGAAGTGCCGCCTTGGGATCATCGTCGATCGCCGGGCTGGCGCTACCGACGAACAGCTACTCGATCGTGCGACTGAACCGCTGAGGTCGCAGCGCGTCGAGGATTCGCCTAGAGGTTGGCGCAGAAGCCGACGTCGGCGCTGCCGCCCACCGGCACCGTCGCGTTGTAGGGCGCGCCGGTCACCGTCGCCGTCGCACCACTCTGGGTGATCTGCCCGTTCCAGGCGTTGTAGATCGTGCCCTCCACCGGCACGGTCACGCGCCACGTCACCGGCGCCGGGCTGACATTCATCACCACCACCTTGCCGCAGTAGCCCGTCGCCCACTGATCGGTCTTGGTGACACTGGCCGTCACGCCCGGCGTGTCGCCCTCGCCGCCGCCGCCGCCGCCGCCACCGTTGCCGTTGCCGCTGCCGCTGCCGCTGCCGTCCCCGTCCCCGTCCCCGTCGCCCGTCCCCATCCGGAACCGGAAGTGATTCGTCTGCGTCAGCGCGACGATCAGATCCTCGATCACGTACTCCTTGGCCTCGAACGCCTGCTCGATCTCGTCGACCAGGCACCCGAGCTGCGCGTCCTCCTCGACGCCGTAGGCCCAGCGCACCCACTGCACCGAGAAACACGCGGCGACCTCGGCGCTCCCGCCCAGCTGGCTCTCCAGCTCGGAGACCCCGTCGAACGCACCATCACTGGAGTCGCTGGCGACGATCTCGCCCGTCGCGTCGATGGGCAAGCCGCCCTCGTCGCCGCGCCAGCGGCCGATGCCGTCGAAGTGCTCGAAGGCGAAACCGATCGGATCCATCAGGCGGTGGCACCCGCTGCACGCCGGATCGGTCGAGTGCGCGGCGTAACGTTCGCGTGTAGTCCGCGACGGATCGAGCGCCGGGGGCTGCGCGTTCACGCCCGGCGGCGGCGGCGGCAGCGCCTGGCAGAGCAGCCGCTCTCGCACCAGCTTTCCGCGGTGGATCGGCGACGACGAGCTGGCCAGCGCGTGGGTGGTCAAGACCGCGCCCGCGGCCAGGATGCCGCCGCGAGTGCCAGCGTCGACCTCGCCGTAGCCGGCGGCATCCACCGACGACGGCAGCGGCAGCCCGTAGTAGCGGGCAAGCTCGGCGTTGACCCAGGTGGTGCGCGCGCCGAACAGCTCGCTCAGGGCGCCGCCGCCCTGCACCGCGCTCGCCACCTGCCGCCGCACCTCCTCGCCCATCGCCGCCCGCACCGACGGCGTCAACGCCGCGTACATCATCGGATCGCGGGCGACGGTGTCCAGGCGATCGACGCCCAGCCACTGCGCGGTGAAGCGATCGATCGACGCCCGCGCCTTCGGCGACGCCAGCAAACGCCGGGCCTGGGCCTCGATCGCCGCCGGCTCGCGCAGCTCGTCGGCCGCGGCCGCGCGCCACAGCTCGTCGTCGGGCGGCCCCGCCCACAGGAAGTACGACAGCTCGCTGGCGATCTCGTACGACGACAGCGCGTAGCGCCCGCCGTCGGCCGCTTCGCCCAGCTCGCTGCGGTAGAGGAAGGCCGGCGACTGCAGGACGCCGGCGATCACCAGGGCCAGGCCGGCGCGATGAGGCTCGACGCCGTCGTCGGGGTTGTCGCGCCCGACCTGGTAGACCCCGACCCAGCGCTCGAGCTCGGCCGCCGACAGCGGCCGCCGGAACACGCGCGCACCGGTCGAGGTCAGCCACGCCCGGGCGCAGGTCGCGCCGTCGCCGCTGCACGCCATCGCCGGCCGCGCCGCGACCGTGGCGCCGACGTCCTCGGCGGCCTGGCGCAGCTGATCGGCGAGCAACGGCGACACCTCGAGCACGCGGGCGTTGTTGTCGAATCCGTTCACCACCACGTCGGCGACCAGCGCGGGCGCGTAGTGGGCGTCGATGGCGAAGATCGCCGACAGCGTGTTGTCGTACTCGGCGCGACTCAGCCGGCGCAGCAGCCGCGGCCCGGGATCGCCGGCCTGGCAGGCCAGCTCGCCGCCGTCGCACGCACCCTCGTCGCCGCGCACCCGCGCCACGAAGTCGGTGAGCGCCCGGTGCTCGGCCGAGCCCGGCGTGATCACGACGCCGCCGGGATGGTTGATCCCGGTCGGCCGCCGCAAGAGCAACGGCTCGCCGTCCTCGGTCTCCATGGCCATGCGTTTGGCCCGCTCGAGGTTCGAGCCCATGTCGGCCACGGCGTCCTCGCCGGGCGCGGTGAGCACGAAGTCGGAGCGCTGGGCCAGCCCGCCGGGGTTGTGGCAGACGGTGCAGCGATTCTCGAGCACGGGCGTCCACACCCGGCTCTGGAAGTAGTCCTCGTCGGGCACACACGGCGACGGCGCGTCGCTGTCGCAGGCGGCGAGGAGCGTGAGCATCAACCCGAGCCCGGCGATCGATGGACGCATCATCACAGCCCCGCCAGGGGACCGGTGCCAGCGGCGGCGGTCCCGAACGAGTTGTTGGTCAGGCCCATGGCCTGGCAGATCGAGACCAGGAGCCGAGCGTGGGGCGCGCCGCTGGTGCGCAGGTAGCGGCCGGGCGTGAACGCGCCGCCACCGGCGACGACGAACGGCACGTCGGTGCAGACGTGGGCGCGCGAGTCGCCCATCTCCTTGGCCCACACCACCAGCGTGGTGTCGAGCAGCGAGCCGCCGCCCTCGGGATCGGGCGCGGCCGCCAGCTTGTCGAGCAGGTAGCCGAACTGGGTCGCGAACCAGCGCTCGGCCTGGACGAAGGCGGCCACGCCGGCGGCGTTGCCGTCATCCATGTGCGAGAGGCCGTGGTGGCCCTCGGTGAGCCCGAGCCAGGTGAACACCACCGGGGTCACGGTGTGGGCCCACTGGATCGACGCGACGTTGGTGGCACCACACGCCAGCGACGCGACCAGCAGGTCCATCTGGGCGCGGCCGATGGCGGGGAAGTTGTCGTTGGCGTGGATCGCGACGTCGGCGACCGGGGTGCCGCCGCTGCAGGTACCGCCGCCCAGCGAGCGCTCGAGCTCGCGCAGGGACGTGAGGTGCTGATCGAGCTTGTGCTGCTCCTCGCCGCCGAGGTGGCTGCGCAGTTCGCCGAGGTCGCCCTTGACCGCATCGAGCACGCTCTGCCGCCGCGCCACGGCGACGTCGGCGCCGCCCGGCATGGCGTCACCGTAGAGGCGCGAGTAGACGCCGCGCGGACTGTCGTCGGGCGGCGCGTATTGACCGGCGCCCGCGTAGCTCATGCGGGTCTGGACGCTGCCACCCCAGGCCGAGGTCTGCACGCCCAGCTCGAGCGAGCGCAGCCGAGTGGCGCCGCCGATCGCCGCCGCCACGTATTGATCGACCGACATGCCGCGCGACTCGTCGCCGCTCGCGCCCGAGCCGGTGAGCATGGCGCCCATTCCGCCCTCGTGGTTGTTGGCGCCGACGAACTGCAGGCCGTCGACCACCACGAGCTTCTGGCGATGCGCCGCCAGCGGCTCGAGGATGCTGCCGGCCGGAAACGACCACGACGTCTCGGTGCCGGTCGGACGCCAGCGCGCCGGCACGGTGCCGTTGGGGGTGAAGAACACGACCAGGCGCTTGGCGCGCGCCCCCGTGGCGGCGCCTGCCTTGCGGCTGCGGGTGAGCAGGCCCAGGAACGGCGCGGCCAGAAGCGCGGCGCCGAGGCCGGCGGTGAAGCTGCGCCGGCTCACCCGGCGCGGCGACGTCCAGTGCGGCGTCGGGCCGGCGGCCGCCATCGGCGGCGGCCCTGGCTCGGTCGCTTCCTCGTCGAGGTCCGGGGCCACCTCGGGGAGCCGGCGATAGCGCACCGTCGGCACCTCGGGGGGCGGATGCCAGGTCGGCGGCAGCGGCAGCTCGCGCGCCGGAGCCTTGGGCTCGTGTAGGTCGCAGGAACACTCTGAGACGGGGGTGGAGGCGCGCGCGGGCTGATCGATCGTGGACATGGTCTCATCACGACAGAGGGGCGGCGGCGGCCGATCGGGTCACCGATTTCGATCGATCTTCGTCGGGAATCCGGTCACCGATCGGGTGGGGAAGTCCCACCCACGCGGACCGTGATCGCAACGTTGTAGAGTGAGGGCGTGAGCGTGACGGCGCGGAAACGACGAGCGCGCACGGTGATCATCGCCGGTGCGTGGATCGTGTGTGCGCTGTCGGTGATGATGTCCAGAAGCGCGCACGCCGATGATGCGCTGCGGGTCTTGCTGGTCGCCGACGATCGCGACGAGGCGCTGGTGACCCGCGTCGAGGGCCAGGTCGCCGATCTCGACGTGACGCTCGAGCGCGAGCGAATGGCCATGCCGGCGTCGCCGCTGCCGGTGCAGCTCGTGACTGCGCGGCGGCTGGCGCGGAGTCACGACGCCGACGTGGTGGTGTGGTTTCTGCGCGACGAGAGCGAGGTGATCGTGCACGTCACCAACCGCGCCGGTGATCGCGTGCTGGTGCGGCGGGTGGAAGCGAGCGACGGCGCGATGTCGGCGTCGGCGGCGATCGAGTCGGCGGCGGTGATCGTGCGAACGGCGGTGAGGGGGCTGGCGGCGGGAGGGGAGATCGGGGTCGCGGTGGCGAAGGAGGATCCGGAACCAGCAAAGGCAAGGGCAACGGCAACGGCAGACGAGGACTTCGGTGGGGTGAGGCCGCTGCGGCCGAGCGCGACGGTGGGATGGAGTGGCGTGCTCGATGGCGCGTCGGACACGGGACATCACGGCGTGAGCGCGCGGCTGGGCGTTGCCGGTGGGCCGTGGCGGTTCGCGATCGCGATGACGCATCGGCCGGCGGTGGTGATGGAGTCGCCGATGGCGACGATCGATGTCGAGCGACAGACGCTGGGCGTGGTGCTGGGGCTCGATGTTGCCGGCGGCGCGCAGCTCCGGCGCGTGGCACGCTGGCGCGTGGGCGCCGAGATCGATTTCGCCATGACCCGCTTTGCGCGCACCACCACCGCCACCGGCGCCACGATCGACCCTACCGACGATCGCGCGACCTGGACACCGACCGCCACGCCTGCCATCCGCGTGGCGCGCCGGCTGGCCCGCGGCGCCTGGATCGAGCTCTCGCTCGGCGCCGATCTGGTGGCGCGCGCGCCCGAGTTCGGCATCGCCACTCCCAGCGGTTTCACCACGATCGGCAGGTTGTGGCCGGTCGAACCCAACGCCGGCCTCGGTGTCGTCGTCGACCCGTTCTAGACCTACACGTTCAACCTATTGGAACTGCTCTGGTCTCTCGCCATGATCTCCGACGATTGCCCTGACCCGAAACCCACCTGGATGGCCTCCATCCAGACAGGATGCGGCTGGCCAGTGCACGGGAGACCCCGATGACCGCGATCGACGCACGTGTCGCAGCCGCGGTCGCCGGTGATCGCAAGGCGATCGAGTCGCTCGTGACCGAGCTCCTGCCCCGCATTCGTAACCTGGTCCGCTACCTGGTGCGCGGTGACTCCGACGCCGACGACCTGGCGCAGGAGGCCCTGGTCGCGATCGTGCGCGGTCTACCCACCCATCGCGGGGAGGGCTCGTTCAACGCGTGGGCCGATCGCGTCGCGGTGCGATCGACCTTCGCCGGACTGCGCAAGGCGCGGCGGGCGCGCGCGCAGCTCGACGGCGCCGCCGATCTTGCGAGCGTGCCGCACCCCGACGGTCCACCCGACGAGTACGCCGCGCGCCGCGCCACCGCGCGCCTGCTCGACCAGCTCCCCGACGAACAGCGCCACGTGCTGGTGCTGCACCACGTGCTCGGCATGTCGGTGCCGGCGATCTCCGAGGAGCTGACGATCCCGTTCGAAACCGTGCGCAGCCGCCTGCGCATCGGCATCGGTAAGCTGCGCGCGCTTCACGGCGAGGGAGGTGGCCAGTGACCCGCATCCGCCGCCCCGGCACCGATGACGCGACCAGCGTGCGCGTCGGCGCGGATGATGACGAGCTGGCCGCCGCGCTCCTGCCCGGCCTCGACGATCACGCCGGGCCCGCCCGCCGTCTGTCGCAGTCCAAGGCGTCGGCGATGGTGCTGTCGATCGTCGACGCCGCCGTGGAGGACGCACCGGCGCCCGCGCCGGTCGAGCGCGAGCCCGCGCCCCGCCCCGCCCCGCGTCGGCTGGCGCCGGTGCTGGCCGCCGCCCTGATCATCGCCGCCGTCGTCGGCGCCGCAGCCGCGGTGGTGACGACGCGTTACCTCTCGCCGGCGCGGGCGCGCCAGGAGACTCTCCCGACGACGCCGCCGCCGCCGCCGGCGCGCAGCATCGAGGCGCCCGCGCAGGGCTCGAGCGTCTCCGAGGGCGAGCCCATGATCGAAGCGCCCCGGCCCTCGAAGCCGCCGCGCACCAACCGTCCGTCGCCGCCGGAGAAGACGCCGGTCGAGAAGGTGCTGCCGCCCGACGCGCCCGCCGAGGACGTGCTCGCCCTCGCCAACCAGCGCCGCAAGGAGCGGGCCTGGAGCAAGGCCGACGCGCTCTATCGCCGTGTGCTCGAGCGCTATCCGAGGACCGACGCCGCCGTGGTCGCCGAGGTCGCGTCGGCCACGATTCACCTCGAGCACCTCGGGGATCCACGGGGTGCGCTGGCCGCCTACCGCCGCGCGCTCGCCGCCCGCCCCGCCGGCGCGCTCGGCGAGGAGGCACGCTGGGGCATCGCCGAGGCCTTCCGCGCCGTCGGCGACACCAAGGGCGAGGCCTTCGCGCTGCGGGTCTTCCTCGATACCCATCCGCGATCGGCCATGGCTCCCGCCGCTCGCAAGCGCCTCGCCGAGCTGTGATCCCTTGCCCTTGCTCTTGCCCTTGCCCTTGCCCTTCTGCGATCGGGAGCCCCCGATCGCGGAAGGGCAAGGGCAAGGGCAAGGGCTGATGCTCGTCGTCGTGCTCGTTGCGGCCTGCACCACCCGCGACACGGTCGCCACCGCGGGCACCGGCCCCGACGTCGACACCTACTGCCAGGGGACCGGCCCGCCGGTGCTCGTCGATGACGCCTGCACCGGCGACCTCGCCGAGGCCGTCTTCCGCCACGCGGTGTGCGCGTGCGGAGACCTCGGGCTCGGCGCCTCGCTGGTCACCGACGCCTTCGACTCGCGGCTCGGGCCGTACGCGCCCGGCGGCACCGGCGGCCACATCGGCGTGAACCTGGGGCTCGACTACAACGGCACCCTCACCGCCGGCGGCGACGTCACCGTCGCCGGCACCCGCGGCCTCTCCGCCGGCACCCGCCTCGACGTGGCCGGCAACCTCGCGGTGGCCGGCCAGCTGGGCCGCCCGTCGTCGACCATCGGTGTGGGCGGCGCTGCCCGCGTCGGTGGCAACATCGATGTCGGCGCGCTCACCGTCGCCGGATCGCTCACCACCACCACCGGGGCCACCGTCGCTGGCAGCGTCACCGCCGGCAGCCGTACCACCGCTCCGGTCGCGGTCCCGCCGCCGTGCCGCTGCGATCCCACCGACATCCTCGACGTGTCCGCCGTGGTCGCCGATCACTCCATCGCCAACCACGACGCCGACATCGGCATCACCGCCGGCGAGCTCGACGGAGTGTCCGGAGACGCGACCCTGGAGCTGCCCTGCGGCCGTTTCTACCTGAGCCGCATCCTGGCCTCGGGCGGCGGCACCGTGACCATCCGCGCCACCGGCCGCACCGCCCTCTTCATCGCCGGCGACGTCACTCTCGACGGCAACCTCACCGTCGAGATCGCGCCCGGCGCCGAGCTCGATCTGTTCATCACCGGCTTCCTGAACCTGCCCGGCACCGCGCGCCTCGGCGATCCGGCTCGCCCGCGCGCGCTGCGGGTGTACATCGCCAGCGCCGGGTCGATCGCGCTCTCGGGCGGCTCGACCCTGGCCGGCAATCTCTACGCCCCCGACGCCGACCTCGCCACCAGCGCCCCCGTCGACGTCTACGGCGCCGTCCTCCTCAACCGCTGGAACCTCTCGGCACCGGTCAACATCCACTACGATCGCGCCATCGAGGTCGCCGGCGACGCCTGCGAACGCTAGCACCAGGTTTGATCGTTGCCTGTTGCCGGTTGCCTGTTCACTGGTCGCGGCGCTGATACACGCTCACCACCGGCACGCCGTCGACGCGCAGCACGAATACCGGCTGCAACGTGCCGTAGGCGTTCCAGATCATGTAGTCATGGCGGTTGAAGTGCAGCTCGTGCACGACGATGGCGAGCCGCGACGACGCCACGCCGCCCTCCTCGCGCCCGGAATCGGGCATCGTGCGCGGCAACAGCCCGTCGCGGAGGTAGATGCCCCAGGCCGGCGACGCGTCGTGGCTGTAGACCGGCTTCGACGCGGCGCCCGCCGCCGGCGCCCGTGTGCGCAGGAACGGCAGCACGCCCCGCGCCGACTCGCCCCAGAACTGTCGGTTCATCCCCAGGTCGGCGCCGCCTGGCGCGCCGCCGGCGATCGCGTTGTACGAGCTGAGTGCGTGCGGCTGCGCGTGCACGGTCTCCAGCGCCGCGGCGCCGACGACCAGCGCGCCACCGACGGCGATCGCCGCCACCTCCAGCCATGGCGCACGATCGGCCAGGTCTGGCCAGCGCTCGGCCACCGCCGCGGCCGCGCTCCGCGCCGCCCACACCGTGCCCACCGCCGCCGCGATGCACAGGGACGGGATCGCTGCCGCCCAGTGCTTCTCGGCGCCGAAGATCGGCGTCGAGCCCAGGAAGAACGGCCCCATCGCGACCGCCGCCGATAGCGCGAGCAAGAGGCCGGGCGCAGTGTCGTCGCCACCGCCCTCGTCGCCCTCGCCGCCGCGGGCGCGCTGCACCGCATCGCGAGCGCGTTGCACCCAGGCCGCCACGCCGGTCGCGCCCGCCACCAGCGTCGCCGCCGGCACGGTGAGCAGGGTCGTCACCAGCGCGACGTGCCACGGGAACGGCGGCGCGTTCCAGTTCTCGCCGAGGTACTCGAAGTTGTAGTGCACGTGGTTCATGTGGAAGCGCAGCCAGTCACGCACGTGGTCGACGGTGTCGAACCACAGCCACGGCCACAGCGCGATCAGCACCAGCGGCCCGTAGAACATCATGCTCGGGACGACCACCCACACGAGCTCGACCTTGCGCCCGGCCACCAGGCGGCGGACGAACACCCACAGGAAGTGCGGCGCCAGCGCGAACGGCAGGAGCAACGCGTTGTGCTTGGTGGCCAGCGCGCAGCCCCACAGGACGCCGGCCCCGATCGCCCACGGCACCGAGCGCAGGCCGCGCCAGTACGCGTAGATGGTGGCGAACCACAGGGTCGCGATCGGTGCGTCGAAGCAGGCCAGCCCGGCGTGGAAGAACGCGCGCGGCAAGCACAGCGTGAGCAACCCGGCGATGATCCCCGTGGCCAGGCCGAAGACGTCGGCCGCCCACAGGAACGCGACCACCACCAGCCACGCGAACATCGCCGCCGTCGGCGCGCGGTAGCCCGAGACCTCCGACGCAACGTCGAGTCGGTCGTGGAGCACGATCTCCGACAGCCCGAACATGGTCTTCATCAGCGGCGGGTGCTCGCGGTTGTTGTCGGTGGGACCGCGGCCGCCGAAGTGCGCGGTGATGGCCTTCTCGCTGGCCATGCTGCCCTTGCCGCCGAGCAGGTCGAGCCACCAGCGCGCGTACTTGCTGCCGTGGCCCATGTACACGGTCTCGTCGCGGGCGATGCCGACGTCGCGCTGCGCGCACATCACCAGCGAGAACGACGCCAGCCACAGCGCGAGCGCGATCAGCAGCCGCTGCAACCACGGCGTCACCGCCGCGCCTCCGCGGCGAAGCAGATCAGCCGGTCGCGGCCCTTGCTGCCGCCGAGCGCGCGCGCGGTCACCACCACGTCGCCGCTGCCCGGCGTGGTCGCGCCCCGCCACCGCACCCAGCCGCTGTTCACGCCGGCCCGCGCCTTCGCCACCTCGCGCCCCCCCGCCGTCACCACCAGCTCGATCGGCGTGCGCACGTCGCGGCGGGTGAACACGTCGGCGAGCCCGACCGCGCCCACCAGCTCCGTGCCCAGCGTCACCGCCGGGAACGTCACCGTCATCTCCTGCCCGGCCGCCGGCGTCACCTGCACGCATCGGTGCGGCTCGAAGCCGACCTCGGCCAGCACCACCTGCGGCGGCCGCGCCACCGCGCCGCCGAGCTGCAACGAACCCGGCGCCGCCGCCGCGATCGCCACCAGGTCGCTCAGCACGACCGCCGGCGCCCGCTCGAAGCGCCGCACCACCACGCCGCCGAACCGCCGCTGCGAGGCCGGCGAGAGCCCGCGAGTCTCGGGCGCCCGCGCGCCGCGGATGCCCAGCTCCCAGATGACGCCGTAGCGGTCGCCGTCGAGGCGCGCCGCCATCTCGATCGGGATGAGGTCACCCAGGTGCAAGCGCCCGACCGGATCGATCCAGCGCGGCGCGAATACGATCAGGTCGCCGGCTCGATGTTCGGCGCGCACCGCCTTGCTCGCGGCCTGCCACGCGTCGTCGTCGGGCACCCCGGCGCCGGCACCGACCACGCGGCACGTGCTCCACACGGAGAACGCCGCGAGCACCAGCAGCGGCGCGAGCCCGAGGACCAGCTTCTTCAACGCGCCGCCACGATACACCGCCCGTCGCCGCCCGGTGTATGGTCGAGCGTCCGTGCGCTTGATCCATGCGTACCGCATCCACCTCGCGCTGTTCGTCGTCGGCCTGATCGGCTACGGCGCGATCATCGGCGACCGGCTGTGGCGCCAGTCGACCGACCCGCACTTTGTCTACCAGGCCGACGCGTGGCTGCACGGCCAGGTCGCCATCGCCCCTCAGCCCGGCAAGGGCGACGACTGGGCCAAGGTCGAGACCGTGGTGCTCCGGGACGGCCGCACCGTGCGCGGCCGCCGCTTCCAGACCCGGCCGGTCTTCCGCACCACCGACGGTAGGGTGGTGCCGGTCTCCGACATCGTCAGCAGCCAGGGCCAGACCTACTTCGTCTCGTTCCCGGCGGTGCCCACGCTCATCATGATGCCCGCGGCCCTGGCCGGCGGCCGCCGCGGCAACGACGTGGTGCCCACGCTCATGTGCGCCGCGCTCATCCTGCCGCTCGCCTTCGCGACCCTGCGCCGCCTCGCCGCCGCCGGCCAGTCGACCCGCAGCGAGGGCGACGACCTCTGGCTCACCCTCGCGCTCGCCTTTGGCACCGTCCTCTACTTCGCGTCGGTGCAGGGCCGGGTGTGGTTCACCGCCCACGTGGTCGGCGTCCTGCTCGCGCTCGGCTACGCCTGGGCGTCGGTCGAGGCCAGGCGCCCGATCATCGCCGGCGTGTGCCTGGGCCTAGCCGCGGTCACCCGCGCGCCCATGGCCTTCATGTTCCCGCTGTTCCTCCTCGAGGCCACACGGATGGCCGGTGGCCTGGCCCGCGTGCGCAGCGACGCCGCCGAGCGACGGGCGTTCTTCCACCAGATCGTGAAGCCGGTGTTCCTGTTCGCCGCCCCGGTCGTCGTCATCGGCATCGCCGCCGCCGCCTACAACCAGGTCCGCTTCGACGAACCCACCGAGTTCGGCCACTCGTACCTCTACGTCAAGCAACAGGCCCAGATGGAGACCTACGGCCTGTTCAGCTACCACTACCTGGCCCGCAACCTCGCCGTCGCCTTCACGCTGCTCCCCGAGATCCCCGAGAAGGGCGCGCCGTTCCAGATCAGCGGCCACGGCCTCGCCATCTGGGTGACCACGCCGGCCTTCTTGCTCCTCCTGTGGCCGCGCACCCGCCCGCCCATCCATCGCGCCCTGTGGCTCACCGTCGCCCTCGTCGCCATCCCGACCTTCTTCTACCAGAACTCGGGCTGGGTGCAGTTCGGCTACCGGTTCAGCCTCGACTACACGCCCTTCCTGATCCTCCTCCTCGCCGTCGGCGGCCGCCCGCTCGGCTGGGGTGCGCGCGCGCTCATCGCGCTGGGCATCGCCATCAACCTGTTCGGTGCCTGGAGCTTCATCGGCCACGGCAAGTACTATCGGGTCGGGGGCGACGCCTACGGCACGGTCGTCCGCCACTGACCACGATCGGCGATGCCGTTCACTGTGGCCGAGAAGCGAGGAATCTCGCCCGGCAATCTCGACATCCGCATTGATGATTCCCGGTCGGCGGTTGCCGGTTGCCGGTTGCCGGCTTGCTGAGTCTCGCTGGTCGGATTGCCACCCGGCTGGCTTGAGCGTCCCCGGCCGAAGCCGTAATGTCGGCGCAGGCTTGGCGCCCATCGTGCGCGCCACCTCGGGAGGACCTGATGATCTTCAAGAAGATGTTCGGCGCGGTACGTGCGCAGCTCAACAAGCTCGCCAACTTCTTCTGGGAGGCGGACCCGATCGCCCAGATGCAGTACGAATACGACTCGGCAGTCGAGCAGCTCAAGGAAGGCCGCGTCGGCCTCGAGCAGTACCGCGGCCTCGTCGAGCGCGTCGGCCGCCAGGTCAAGGAGGGGGAGACCCACGTCTCCAAGCTCCAGGCCCAGGCCAAGGCCTACCTCAAGGCCGGCGAACGCGAGACCGCGGCGCGCTTCGCCCTCGAGCTACAGAAGGCCAAGGAACAGCTCAACCAGAACAAGGCCCAGCTCGAGATGCACGAGACGGCCTACAACAACAACCTCAAGAAGATCCAGCACGCCAACAAGAAGCTGGGTGAGGTCAAGAACAAGATCCAGCAGTACGACGCCGAGCTCAAGATGAGCGAGGCCGAGGCCGAGGTCGCCAAGCTGTCGGCGAGCTTCGATCTCAACGTCACGACCGACTTCGGTCAGCTCGAGGACGTCATCCAGCGCAAGATCGACGGCAACCGCGGCAAGGCCCGCGTGGCCGCCGACCTGTCGAACCAGGGCATCGCCGACATCAAGGCCGAGGAGCGCATGGAGAGTGCGATGGCCGAGGACGCGCTCAAGGATCTCGAGGTCGAGCTCGGGATGCGCGCGCCCGAGGTCACGCCGGTCGTCGATGCGCAGAAGGACCTGGGGCCGTCCGTCGTGGAGCCCGCTGTCGAGACCGAGAAGGCCTGAGTCCCGAGTTCGAGTGACCGAGGAGAGAAGCTCATGACACAAGCCGCAGGTAAGCCCAAGCCCGCATTCTTCATCGCCGTCCTGGTGGTCATCGCCGCGCTGATCGGCTTCGCCGTCATGCGCTGCACCAAGAAGAAGGACCCCAAGACCGGGGCTGGATCGGGGTCGCAGAAGATCGACATCAAGGACATCAAGGACCAGGCCGGGGCCCCGACCAAGCTCGAGATGGACGACATCAACGCGGCGACCACGGCCCGCGACTACGTCGTCGATCCGTCGTCCAAGCTGCCGCCGGTCACCGGCGCCGCCGACTACAAGTCGATCGGCAAGGACCGCGTGGTCAGGTTCGCGATCAACGTCTGGGCCGGCTGGGCGCCCATCATCTACGCCAACGAGGGCATGAAGGCCAAGAAGGTGTGGAAGGACGGCAAGGGCGGCGACTTCAAGATCGAGCTGATCCTCGCCGACAACCCCATCGACATGCGCAACGCCTTCGCCGCCGGCGAGGTCCACATCGGCTGGGCCACCGTCGACATGTTGCCGCTCCTGGTCGACGGCCTCAAGCGCGACCCCCGCACCATGCCCCGCGTCTTCCACCAGGTCGACTGGTCCAACGGCGGTGACGGCATCGTGGTGCGCGATACCATCAAGAGCGTCTCCGACCTGCGCGGCAAGAAGATCGTCCTGGCCCAGAACTCGCCGTCGCACTACTTCCTGCTCAACGCGCTGCTCAACGGCGGCGTGCAGCCCGACGAGGTCGACATGATCTTCACAAAGGACGCGTTCCAGGCGGCCCGCGCCTACGCGACCCAGAAGGACATCTCGGCCTGCGTGTCGTGGGCGCCCGACATCTACCGCATCGCCGAGAAGCTCCCCGGCAACCGGCTGCTGGTCACCACCCTCGAGGCCAACCACCTGATCGCCGATGTGTGGTTCGCCCGCGCCGACTTCGCCCGCGACAACCCCGAGATCGTCGAAGGCATCGTCCGCGGCATCCTCGACTCGACCGAGGCCCTCAAGGCCGACCCGGCCAAGCAGCAGGTCGCCAAGTGGATGTCCGACGGCTACAGCCTGCCGCCCGACGAGACCCTGGGCATGCTCGCCGACGCGCACTGGACCAACTACGCCGAGAACCGCGACTTCTTCCTCAACGCCAACAACCCGACCAACTTCGAGCGCACCTACAACACCGCCTTCCTCCTCTACAAGGCGGTCGGCGTGGTCAGCGACAAGACCGATTTCGACCAGATCATGGACGCCTCGGTCATCAAGAAGCTGGGCAGCGACGAGAAGTACAGCAAGTCGAAGAACGAGTACGAGGTCGCGTTCGCGCCCGTGGCGGCGTCGGGCATCAACGTCGAGTCGACGATCCTCACCAAGACCATCGTCGTGCAGTTCTTCCCCAACTCGAGCGACCTCTACAAGAAGGTCGAAAAGGCCGGTCAGTCGGCGCCCGTGCTCTACGACGCCAACGTCGACTTCGTGATCGAGGAGGTCGCCAAGGTGTCCAAGCAGTACGGCGCGGCCCGCATCCTGATCGAGGGCCACACCGACGGTTCGATGCGCGGACAGGCCGACTCGGCCCTGGTCAAGCAGCTCTCGTTCGACCGCGCCAACGCGGTGAAACAGGCGCTCATCAACAAGTTCCAGCTGCCCGCCAACCAGTTCACGGTCAACGGCCTGGGCTGGGATCGTCCGGCGGATCCCGCCGACCCTAACAACCACGCCAAGAACCGGCGGGTCGAGGTCAAGGTGGTGCCGGCCGAGGGCGGCCAGTAGCACGTGGCCGAGAAGGGACGCAGCACCGTCGAGGGCGCCGCGATCGGCGCTCGCGGCGGGCGGGGTGGACCGCCGATCGGAGGTGAGGCGGCGACCGCGAACATCCCGCGGCCGCCGCGCTGGCTGACGACCCTGCGCGCCGAGCCTCCCGCGGTACTGGGCAAGCTGCTCGGCCTGGCCTGCATCCTGCTGGTGCTGATCATCTGGTACCTGTTCACGGCCGGTGACGATCCCACGTCGCGGCCGATCTCGCCGTCGAAGCTACCCAGCCCCGGCGACGTGTTCGGCAGCTACGACATGCTCGAGGAGCGCGGCCTGGTCGACGGCATCATCGCCACCATGGTGCGCGTGGCGAGGGGCTTCGGCCTGGCCGCGCTGGTGGGCGTCGCCTTCGGCGTGTTCGCGGCGTCGTTCCGCGCGGTGGCAGCGTTCCTCAATCCGCTGGTGCTGTTCGGTCGGTCGCTGCCGCTGGCGGCGCTGGTGCCGATCACCATCCTGTGGTTTGGCATCGGCGAAAAGCAGAAGGAGATGTTCATCTTCATCGCGGCGGTGCCGTTCGTGTTCTCCGACACGGTCAAGGCGATCTCGCTGGTGCCCGAGCGCTACGTCGAGACCGCGCAGACCCTCGGCGCGTCGCGCTGGCAGATCATCTACAAGGTGCTCTTCCCGCTGGCCTTGCCCGACATCATCACCGGCCTGCGCTTCATGTTCGGGCTCGCGCTCGGCTACATCATGCTGGCCGAGTCGCTGAACCCGAAGGCCGGGCTCGGTTTCCTGATCAACATCGGAGAGCGCAACGGATTGATCGAGCAGAACTATCTGCTCCTGATCATCATCGGCATCCTGGCGTACCTGGTCGACTGGACGCTGCGCTTCATGCAGCGCTTCTTCTTCTTCTACCGGAAGGACCTGTGAGCGCCGACGACGGAAAGAAGCCGCCGACGGCGGAGCCCGTGGCGCAGCCTCCGGCTGTTCCCGCACCGGCACCTGCACCGGCGAAGACTCCCGAGCCGGTGGACCCGGTCGCGGCCGAGGCGGCGTTGAAGGCGCTGGAGGCGGAGCTGGCCGGGGAGCCGGTGCCTGCGGCGGCAGCGGCGCCCGCAGCCGCAGCGGCAGCCGCACCCGCAGCGGCAGCCGCACCCGCCGCGGCAGCCGCGGCCGCGACAGCGGCGAAGGTGAGCGGGGGAACGCCGATGCTGAAGCCGCTGGCGCCGGCTGCGCCGGTGCCGGTGGTGCAGTTCGACAAGGTCACCAAGACCTACGGCAAGTTCACGGCCATCAAGGACGTGACCTTCCGCATCGACGATCACCCCGGCCGCGGTGAGATGGTGCCGATCCTGGGACCGTCGGGCTGCGGCAAGTCGACGGTGATCCGCCTGATCGCGGGACTGACGCCGCAGTTCCCGCAGACCTCGGGCACCGTCCTGATCGACGGCAGGGTCATCAAGGGCCCCGGCTCCAAACGCGGCATGGTCTTCCAGGACTACACGTCCTTCGACAATCGCACCGTGCTCGAGAACGTGGCCTTCGGCCTCGAGTGTCAGGGCGTGAGTCGCGCCGAGCGTCTCGATCGCGCCCGGCTGTGGATCGGCAAGGTCGGCCTGTCGATCAAGAAGGACGCCGACAAGTACCCGAGCGAGCTGTCGGGCGGCATGCGGCAGCGCGTCGCCATCGCCCGGACGCTGATCCTCGAGCCGCGCATCATCCTCCTGGATGAGCCCTTCGGCGCGCTCGATCCGCCCACCCGCGCCCGCATGCAGGATCTGCTGATCGAGCTGTGGCGCGAGCAGTCGCCGACGGTGTTCTTCATCACCCACTCGGTGGAAGAGGCCGTCTACCTCGGCGATCACGTCCTCATCTTTTCGTCGTCCCCGGGCACGATCCTCAAGGAGGTCAAGATCCCTCCGCCCGACCGTCCGGCCAAGGAGCTGCAGCGCGATCCGCAGTTCCTCGAAACCGTGTACGGCATCAAGGACATCATCGACAGGCTCGAGTCGTCGCAGCGAGGCGGTGACTGATGAGCAAGAAGAAGGCCGGCTGGTTCCGCTACATCAAGGAAGCGTTCACCTACCGCTGGAACCTGCTCCTGTTCGGCGGCGCGGCGGCCGCGGCGATCCTCTCGCCCAGCCCCGACATCGTCCTGCCGCTGGTCGTGGCCGGAGAGATCGCGTACCTGGCCGGGCTCACCACCTTGCCGCGCTTCCAGGCTGCGATCGACGCCAGGTCCCGCGCCGAGGAGCGCGGCCTCTCCACCGGCAGCGCGCCGCCGTCGCAGGACAAGCAGAAGAAGCTGGCCGACATCCTGGGCAGCCTCGAGGCCGATCGCCGCAACCGTTTCCTGCGGGTGCGGGCCCGCTGCGTCGAGATGCAGCGCATCGCCAACGCGGTGCGCGGTGACACCCGCGACGAGAGCGGCGCCGCCGCCGAGCTGCGCACGCCCGCGCTCGATCGCCTGCTCTGGGTGTTCCTGCGCCTGCTCCTGTCCCAGCAGGCGCTGGCCCGGTTCCTGCGCGCCGCCGACGGGCAGGCGATCAAGACCCAGCTCGACGAGCTGATCGCCAAGCAGCGCGCCGCGGAAGAGAAGAAGGACGAGCGCATCCTGCGCTCGGTCACCGACAGCGTCGCCACCGCGACCCTCCGCCTCGAGAACTACGAGAAGGCCAAGTCCAACGCCGAGTTCGTCGGCGTCGAGCTCGATCGCATCGAGAACAAGATCCAGGCCCTGACCGAGATGGCGATCAGCCACCAGGATCCCAACGAGCTGTCGGCCCAGGTCGACGCCGTGGCCGACGGCATGAGCCAGACCGAGGAGACCATCCGCGAGCTGCAGGCCATCACCGGTCTCGGCAACGACAGCAACGAAGCGCCGTCGATCCTCTCGAGCGACGTCTCGCAGGTGCAGCAATGACCGACATCCCACCGCCCGCGGCCCCACCGTCGAGCCCGGCCGCGGCCGCCAACCCGGCGGGCGAGGACACCAAGATCCTGGCCGGCACCGACGGCGTGTCGCGGGTGAGCGCGCTGCCCGCGCACTTCCCGCCCTGGGCGGCCAAGCTGGCCGAGCTCTACTTCTCGGGCACCACCTCGAGCTTCGTGCTCCACGGCAACGTCTTTGATCTGGTGCGCATGACCGCCGACGGCTCGCGCTGGGGCGGCCTGGCCGAGTTCCTGGCCGAGCAGCTGTTCGGTCGCTGGGACCTGGTGCTGCACTACGACCTGGCCCGCGGCCTGCGCTGCCTGGCTGGCTCGAACGCCAAGCGGTTGCAGACCATGGTCGAGAAGATCAACCGCGTGATCGGCGACGTGCGCCAGATCAAGCGCGATCCGACGACCGCCCTGGCGGCGATCGACCTCTTCATCCAGAAGAACGTCATGTCCGACGCCGGCGACCGGCTGTCAGCGGCGATCATCATCGACCACGCCAGCTACGTCGCCTCGCGCGGCGACCGGCTCTCGCTCAACGACCAGACCCACCTGGTCACGCTGCTCAACTGGGCGTCGTCGCCGTACATCAAGCGCCTCAACCTGGCCTTCGTGCTGATCGACTCGCGGCTCACCGACATCAGCGACCGGCTGGCGTCGAACCCGCACGTGGCCACGCTCGAGGTGCCGCTGCCGGCCGCGCCTGACCGCGAGGCCTTCCTGGCCCATTCCACCAAGGGCCTCGACGTCGCCAGCTTCTCCGACTACTCGACCGCCGAGCTGGGCAAGCTCACCGCCGGGATCTCGCTCACCGATCTCGAGGTGCTGATCCGCAGCTCGCGCGAAGGCGGCCGCCGCCTCGACTCGATCTACTTCCGCGATCTCAAGAAGCGGCTGATCGAGCGCCAGGCCACCGGCATGCTCGAGTTCATCGAGCCCAAGTGGGGTCTCGACACGGTGGTCGGCCACGAGGCCGCCAAGCAGCGGCTGCTCGACGACGCCGCGCTGATCAAGCAGGGCCTGCTCGACACCGTGCCCATGGGCTACCTGTTCTGCGGGCCGGTCGGCACCGGCAAGTCGTTCCTGGCCACCTGCGTGGCTGGTTCGATCGGCGTGCCGGCGGTGGTGCTCAAGAACTTCCGCAGCAAGTACGTCGGCGAGAGCGAGGGCAACCTCGAGCGCGTGCTCAACGTCCTGCGCTCGATGGGGCCGGTGGTGGTCGTCGTCGACGAGGCCGACACCGTCCTCGGCGATCGCGACAGCGGCGGCGACTCCGGCGTGGGCGCCCGCATCTTCGGCATGATCGCCAACCAGATGGGCGACACCCGCTACCGCGGCAAGATCATCTGGATGCTGCTCACGGCGCGACCGGACCTCCTTCCCATCGACATCAAGCGCCAGGGCCGGGCCGAGGTCCACATCCCGCTGTTCTATCCGACCAGCCAGGCCGAGCTGCGCACGATGTTCCGCATCCTGGCCCGCAAGTCGGGGACCTCGCTGGCCGAGGAGGACATCCCGGCGACGATCCCGCACGAGGGCAACCTGTCGGGCGCCGACATCGAAGGCATCGTGGGGCGGGCGTGGCGGTTGTCGCTCCTGGCCAAGGCCGCCAGCATCACCAAGGAAGCGCTGACCTCGGCGATGGCCAGCTTCATGCCCTCGACCCAGAGCCTCGAGCGCGAGCTGCAGGAGCTGGCCGCGATCATCGAGTGTACCGACGCCGAATTCCTGCCGCCGGCCAAGAAGGCCCGGCTCGAGCAGCTCGGCGGCCGCGAGAAGGCCCAGGAACGGGCCACCGCGATCAAGCAGATCATCGAAGAGCGTTAGCGAACTCGGCACTCACGAAAGGGACCACCATGGCGCGCGCGAGCTGGATCGACGACGACAACCACCCCGATCTCGACGAGCACGTCTCGCAGCTCGACCACTTCGCCGGCGCGCTCGCCGACGGCGTGGTCGACGAGGCCGAGCTGGCCAAGCAGGAGGGCAACCTCATCGCTGCCATGCGCGCGGTCGAGGGCGAGCTCTCCGATGATCAACACGCAAAGGTCACCAAGCTGCTGGCCGAGGTCGCCGCCTACACGGTCATGCAGATGATGCACGACCTGGCCCAGGCCAAGGTCCAGCGCGTCGTCACCAAGCCGTCGTGACCCGGCCGACCGCCGAGCGGTTCCACGCGGTCTTCGCCCGGGTCGAACGACTCATCGAGGACAAGTGGGGCATCCCGGTCCGCGTCCGGGACGTCCCCGACCCATTCACCGGCGACCTCGACGGCGCCGAGATCATGGTCGACTACGATCTCGACGCGGAGGACGCGCTGTTCATCGTCGTCCACCTCTTCGGCCACACCGTGCAGTGGAACGTCGACCCTGACTCGCGCGCCATCGGCGTGTACCCGGGGCCGTGGGACGAAGCGGCGCTCGCCAAGGTCTGCGCCTACGAGACCAACGCGTGCCGCTACTCGATGCAGCTCTTCCACGACGCCGGCGTCGTCGATCTGGATCAATGGCTCTCCGACTTCTCCGCCTGCGACTACGCCTACCTCGAGCACTTCTACAGGACCGGCGAGAAGCGCGCCTTCCGCTCCTTCTGGTCCGACGGCCACGCCACCATCACCGCCCTCCCCATCCCCGCGTTCACCGCCCAGCGCTGGATCACCCGCAACGGCATCGTCATCTGATGGGGGACAGGTTCATGGGTCGCATGATGCGGCCCTGCCTCGTGGTTCTGGCGCTGCCAGCCAGCTCGTGCACGCCCACGCCGCCGGTGCCACCACCAGCCCCAACCCGCGCGGTCCCGGCCCCGGCCACACCTCCGGACGCGAGCATGCGCGGCGGCCGCTTCTGCGAGATCATCGTCGCCGAGCGAAGCGGCTTCTCGATCGCCAGCGACATCTACAGCTCGGCCTGGCTCGACGACTGCGCGCCCGTGCGCTGGGACGCACTCGACGCCGGACGGCTGGCCGACGAGCTCGGCGCCACGCGCGTGATCCTCAAGGGCCCGCGCTACTGGACCGCTGACGACCTCGACGGCCCACCGACGCTGCTCGATGCGACGCCGCGGGTGATCGGCGGGATCACCGTGCGTCACGCCAGCAGCCTCGAGTTCTCGGTGTTCGACGTCGGCGAGGTCTCGCGGCCCTACCGCCTGATCACCGTGCCCGCCGGATCGGCCTGGGTGTTCGCTGCCGGCCGCCGTGTGTACGAGCTGATCGGGAGCGACGACACCGTCTACACCATGCTCTCGTTCAGCACCCAGAAGGCACCGCTCGACGAGGCCGCGCTGCCCGAGCTGGCCACGCGCCTGCGCCTGCCTGCCGGTTGGCGCTACCGCAGCACCGTGCTGGGCGCCGAGCTCCGCACCGCCACCCGTGGCGACCTGCGCGTGATCCAGGACGAGCTCGACAACGTCTACGTGTCCACCCGTCGCGACACGAAGCGGTGAAACCCCGCCAGGTCGGTGAAGCGGTGCGCCGCCGGCACCTTGGCCGGCCACGGCCCACGACCACCGAGCACCAGATCGATCCCCTGAGCCCGGCAGACCTCGGCCACCGCGGTCACCTGCCGCTTGATCTTCCGGCGATCGGCGGCGAGCGACGCCGACAGCGCCACCATGTCGACCGCGCCGCTGCCGATGAGCGCCACCACCTCGGCGGTGGGGGTCGCACGTCCCGCCCACAACACGTCCCACCCGGCCTCGCGCAGACAGAGTTCGACCAGCGACAGGCCCAGCGTGTGGTCGTCACCGTCGGCCGAGAGCAGGAGACACGCCGGCGCTCCGGCGCTTGACGACGGGAGGCTCTGCGCCACCTGCGCCAGCGCGCGAGCCAGCCGCTCCGATGCGACGTGCTCGGCGATGACGGTCAGCCGACCCTCGGCCCACCGCTCGCCGAGCGCCACCAGCACGCTGCCGACCAGCTCGGCGACCGCGTACCAGCTGGCGCGCGCGCGACGCTCGTCGAGCAACCGTCCCACCGGGTCGGCGCCGCGCGACGCGGTCAAGAGCTCGACCCACGCCGCCACCGGATCGGCCGGAGCCGCGGTGCCCGCCCCCCCGCTGGCCTCTCCGAGCAGTCGCTCGACCTCGGCGCGGCGAAAGCGCCGATGCCGGCCCACGGTGCGGACGCACGCCAGCCTGCCGTCGTCGGCCCAGCGCTTGACCGAGCTGACGCCGACGCCGGCGAGCGCCGCGGCCTCGGCAGTCGTCAGCAACTCAGATTTCACTTGCCAGAGTGTGGACGATTTGGTCTATTTGGTCCAGAGAATACGCCCGTAACGCCCGTGACTCACCCTCCCCCTCTCGATCTCGCGCTGGTAGGCGGCGGCCTGCAGAACGGGCTCATCGCGCTCGCCGTCCTCGCGGCGCGCCCGACCGCCCGCATCGCGCTGTTCGAGCGCGGCCCTCGCCTCGGCGGCAACCACACCTGGTGTTTCCATCAGGGCGATCTCGACGCGGCCCAGGCGGCCTGGGTCGATCCGCTGGTCGCCCATCGCTGGCCCAACTACGACGTCGCGTTCACCGGTTACCGGCGCGCCTTGGCCTCGCCGTACGCGTGTGTCACCGCCGAGCGTCTCGACGAGGTGGTGCGAGCTCGCCTCGCCGCCGCGCCCGGCGCCGAGCTCTACACCGACACCGAGGTGGTGGCCCTGGGCCCGGGCCGCCTCGCCTTCCGCCGCGGTGGCGGCGTGCAGTCGGTGCGCGCCCACACCGTGGTCGACGCCCGCGGCCCCGATCGCGCCCGCGGCGTGGGCGGCTGGCAGAAGTTCGTCGGGATCGAGCTCGAGCTGACCGCGCCCCACGGGCTCACCACGCCGCTGCTCATGGACGCGACCGTCGAGCAGGTCGACGGATCCCGCTTCGTCTACGTGCTGCCGCTGGGTCCGCGCCGCTTGCTGGTCGAGGACACCTGCTTCAGCGAGAGCCCGGCGCTCGACGGCCCCCGCCTGCTCGCACAGGCCCGCGCCTACGTCGCGGCGCGGGGCTGGAAGGTCGCCGCCGAGCTGCGCGAGGAGCGCGGCGTGTTGCCGCTCTACTGGCAGACCGCGGTCACGCCACCCGCCCAGGGCCTGATCAGCGCTGGCTACCAGGGCGGATGGTTCCACCCGGTGACCGGCTACTCCTTCCCGCCGGCGGCACGCCTGGCCGCGGCCATCGGTCGCGCCATCGCCGACGACACCGACCCGGCCGCCGCCGTGGCCGCGCTGGTCCCCGAGCACGAGCGCCAGCTGCGCTTCGCCATGCGCCTGGTGTGGATGATGTTCAAGTGGTTCCCGCCCGAACGCCGCATCGGCGTGCTCGAGCACTTCTATCGCCTGCCCGACGACACCATCCGCCGCTTCTACGGCCTGGCGTCGACCACCGCCGATCGGACCCGCATGTTCCTCGGCCGGCCACCGCGCGGGCTGTCGTTGCGCGCGATGATCGCCGCCGCGGCGCCGCCCGCGAGCCCGCTCACGGAGGCGACCTCGTGAGCCCACCCGTCGAACCCGTCCTCTCCTCCATCACCGCGCCGCTGCTGCGCGATGCGCTCGACGAGGCCCTGCGGTCACCGCGGCTCGACGGCGGCGTCCCGCCGGCGATCTGGGAGCGCGCGTTGCGCGGACCGCTTTGCGATTTCGCTGCGCGCCCCGGCAAGGAGCTGCGCGCCCGGCTGGCCGAGGTCGCCTGGACGCTCGCGGGCGGCGACGGCCGGTTGCCCGAGGCGATCGCCCGCGTGGTCGAGGGCCTGCACGCCGGCTCGCTCATCGTCGACGACGTGCAGGACGACGCCACCGAGCGACGCGGACGCCCGGCGCTCCACCAGCTCCACGGCGTGCCGGTCGCCATCAACGCTGGCAACTGGCTCTATTTCTGGGCGCTGGGCGAGCTCGACGGGCTGGCCGTGCCCCCGGCGGTGCACGCGGCGATGTATCGCACCGCGCTCGCCACCCTGCGCGCCTGTCACCAGGGCCAGGCCCTCGACCTGACCGTCCGCGCCCACGAGCTCGATCGCCACCGCACGCCGGCGGTGGTGGCGGCGATCACGCGCGGCAAGACCGCGGCGCTGATCGGGCTGGGGCCACGGCTGGCGGCGCTGGCGTGCGGCGCGGCGCCGGAGCGGGTGGAGATCCTCGGCGACCTCGGCGAGCAACTCGGCACCGCCTTGCAGATGCTGGACGATCTCGGCGGCCTGACCTGGGCGCGTCGAGCCAAGGGCCTCGAGGATCTGCGGGCCAGCCGCGCCACCTGGCCGTGGGCCTGGCTGGCGGAGACCCGCGATCAGCTCGCGTTCGCGCGGCTCCAGCAGCGGGCCCGCCACGCCGCCGAGCGCACCGACGACGCCGAGCTCGAAGGTGTGGCCGACGCCATGCTCGCCGAGGTCGAGCTCATCGGGCGGACCCGGGCTCACGCCTGCCTCGCCGGCGCGCTGGGCCGCGCCCGCGACGCGCTGGGCGGCTCGCCCGCCCTGGCCGCCCTGGCCGACGAGGCCGCGCGCCTCGAGGAGAGTTATGGCTGAATCACCCCGACTCCTCGGTCGCCCGCGCGCGGCCATCATCGGCTCTGGCTTCGGAGGCCTCGCCGCTGCGATCCGGCTGCAGACCGCCGGCGTCGCCACCACCATCTACGAGGCCCGCGATCTGCCCGGCGGGCGCGCGTACGTCTACCGCGACGGCGATTACACCTTCGACGCCGGTCCCACGGTCATCACCGCGCCGCAGTGTCTCGAGGATCTCTGGAGCGAGGCCGGCCAGCGCATGAGCGACCACGTCGAGCTCCTGCCGGTGCGGCCGTTCTACCGCCTGCACTGGCTGGCCGACGGAGACACCTTCGACTACGACGGCGACGGTGACGCCATGCTGCGTCAGATCCGGGCCCGCTCCGAGGACGACGCGCGCGGCTACCAGCGCTTCGTCGAGTACTCGCGCCGCGTCTACCAGGCCGGCTACGACGGCCTGGCGGCCACGCCGTTCTTGCGCTTCTGGGACATGGTCAAGGTCGCCCCCCAGCTCGCCCGCCTGCGCGCCGACCGTCCGGTGTACCGGACGGTCGCGAAGTACGTGAAGGACGAGCACCTGCGCGAGGCGCTCTCGTTCCACTCGCTGCTGGGCGGCGGCAACCCCATCGAGACCTCGTCGATCTACACCCTCCTCCACTACCTCGAGCGGCAGTGGGGGTGTGGTTCGCCCGCGGCGGCACCGGCGCCCTCGTGCGCGGCCTGGTCGAGCTCCACCGCAGCCTGGGCGGTGAGCTGCGCCTGTCATCGCCGGTCGACCGCATCCGCGTCGAGGACGGGGCCCGGGTCCAGCACCACGTCACCGCCGCAGGCCGCACCGAGGCGTACGATCTCGTGGTCTCCAACGCCGACGTCCACCACACCTACGCCGGGCTCTACGGCGAGGACGCCCGCGCCCGGCCGATGGTGAAGAAGCTCGAGCGTTCGGACTGGTCGATGTCGCTGTTCGTCCTCTACTTCGGCACCGATCGCAGCTACGCCGACCAGATCGCCCACCACACCGTCGTGTTCGGCCCGCGCTATCGCGGCCTTCTCGACGACATCTTCCACGGCGACCGGCTCCCCGACGACATGAGCCTGTACCTGCACGCGCCGCACGTCACCGATCCGTCGCTGGCGCCCCCCGGCCACGGCTCGTTCTACGTGCTCTCCCCGGTGCCTCACCTCGGTCACGCCGACCTCGACTGGGAGAAGATCGCGCCCGCGTACGCCGACCGCGTGCTGGCCACGCTCGAGACCCTGCTCCCCGATGTCCGCCGCCACGTCGTCACCCGGCGCTGGATCACGCCCCACACCTTCCGCGACGATCTGCGCAGCCACGTGGGCGCCGCCTTCTCGCTGGCGCCCAACCTGACCCAGAGCGCGTACTTCCGGCCCCACAACAAGTGTGACCGCATCCCCGGGCTGTACATCGTCGGGGCCGGGACTCATCCTGGCGCCGGTGTGCCGGGCGTGATCAACGGCGCCAAGGCCACGGCGAGCGTGGTGCTCCGCGATCTCGCGCCGCGGCTGGCGGCGGCGCCCGCCGCGATCGCCGCCCTGCCCGCCACCGAGAGCGCCGCATGACCACCGCCCTGGTGCTCGCCTCCGACGAGCGTGTCGACGAGCGCTCGATCGCGGTCTGCCGCGCCTCGATCGCGCAGCACTCGCGCTCGTTCGCGCTGGCGTCGCGCTTGCTCTCGCCGCAGGCCCGCGATCACGCCGCCATCGTCTACGCCTGGTGCCGAGCCGCCGACGATGCCGTCGACCTCGTGCCGGTCAGCGAGGCGGCGGCCGCGGTCAGCGCCGAGCGCGCCGAGCTGGAGAGGGTCTACACCGGCACCGCCACCCGGGTCGAGTCGCGCGCGCTGGCCGCGGTGGTGCGGCGATGCAGCATCCCGCCGTCGTACCCGCGGGCCTTGCTCGATGGCATGGCCATGGACGCCGGCGATCACCGCTACGCCACCTTCGAGGACCTGTTCGCGTACGCCTATCGCGTGGCCGGCGTGGTCGGGCTGACCATGTGCCACGTGCTGGGCGTGCGTGACGACGAGGCGCTGATCCCGGCCGCGCACCTCGGCATCGCCATGCAGATCACAAACGTGTGCCGCGACGTGGCCGAGGACTGGGAGCGGGGGCGGCTCTACCTGCCCGACGAGGTCCTCGCCGGTCACGGCGCCGGCGGCCTGGTCGCCGAGCTGGGCCGGCCGCTGCCGGTGAACGCCCACGCCGGCGTGCGCGCCACCGTGCTCGACCTGCTGGCCACCGCCGATCGCTACTACCAGAGCGCCCGCACCGGCTACGCCGCGCTGCCCTGGCGAGCCGGCTTCGGCGTCCGCGCCGCCGCCCGCATCTATCGCGCGATCGGCACCCGCCTGCGCGCGCGGCGCGGCGACG
>SXJR01000261.1 GCA_005779305.1 Myxococcales bacterium | reverse complement strand
CGACGCCACCCTCGACGCCACCCTCGACGCCACCCTCGACGCCACCCTCGACGCCACCCTCGACGCCACCCTCGACGCCACCCTCGACGCCACCCTCGACGCCGACGATGAGCCGGCTCTGTCCGGCCGGCGGACCGAGCCGGGGGCCGAGGAAGGGCCCGACGAGCCAGCTGGCCTCGTCGGCCCGGGCCGCCGCGGGCGCGATCACCACGGCCGCGGCGACCAGCGTGGAGCGCCCCGCATGGATCGATGCTCCCACGCGTCACCGTCCCGTCACGAGCGCGTCCCGGGATCGGCACCCAGATCGCCTGGGCCGGTTCTCGTCGGTGCGTGATATGAAGATCGAGGAGACCGACGTGACCCGTACCGTCCTCGGAGCCATCGATGCTGGATCCAACGCGATCCGCATGGTCGTGGCCGAGCTGTCTCCAACGGGGGTGCTGCGCATCGAGGCCGAACGCGTGCCGGTGCGGCTCGGCCACGACGTCTTCACCCGCGGCGACCTCGACACCGAGACCATCGAGCAGGCCATCGCCGCCTTCGTGCACTTCCGCGAGGTCTTCGACCGCCACGGCGTCACCACCTACCGCGCGGTCGCCACCTCGGCGGTGCGCTCGGCCGAGAACAGCGAACTCCTCTGCCATCGCCTCCACCACGAGGCTGGCATCCAGCTCGACGTCATCGACGGCGACGAGGAGGCGCGCCTGGTCCGCAAGGCGGTGGTGCAGGCCTTCGGAGAGACCGTGCCCCCGCGCTGCGTGCTCGACCTCGGCGGCGGCAGCCTCGAGGTCAACCTGCGCGACGGGACCGGCGCCGCGACCGTGTGGCGCGGCTTCTCGCTGCCCATCGGCACGGTCCGCCTGGTCGAGACCTTCGGCCTGCACGGCGCCATCGGCGACGCCGAGGCCGGGATGGTGCGGCGCTACACCGCCACGGTCGCCCAGTCAGTGCTGCCGCCGCGCGGCGACCTCGGGGTGGCAGCCTGCTGCGGCGGCAACGCCGAGGCGCTGGCCCGCATGCTCGGCGACGGCGAGACCGTCGGCCCTCATCCGTGCTTCGAGCTGGCCGCGCTCGAGCGCGCGCTGCCCGACATCATCGGCGCCGACATCGAGGGCCGGATGCAGAAATTCGGCGTGCGCCGCGACCGCGCCGAGGTGCTTGGCGTCGCCGCCCTCCTGGTCGCCACCGTCGGCCGTCAACTCGGCATCCATCGCTTCATCGCCCCCGGCGTCGGGATCCGCGAGGCCGTGCTGCTCGAGCTGGCCGAGGCCGCCGCCGAGGAGAAGGCCCGCTCCGAGGGCGCGCAGGACAAGGCGCTGCTGACCGCCGCCCGCACCTTCGCCAACCGGGTCGATCACGACACCACGCACGGCGAGCAGGTCCGCCGCCTGGTCCGCTCGCTGTTCGCCCAGCTCCGCGACGTCCATCAGCTCCCCGACGACCTCGGCGTGCTCCTCGAGGTCGCGGCGCTGCTCCACGACGTCGGCGAGGTCGTGCACACCCGCGGTCACCACAAGCACAGCGAGTACATGATCCGCTGGGGCCGCATCCCCGGCCTCGACGGCGAGGCCCGCGAAATGGTCGCGCTCATGGTCCGCTGTCACCGCAAGGCGGTGTCCGACGTGCGCAAGTTCATCGCCGAAGCCGATCTGCCCAAGGACCGGCGGAGCCAGGTGCGCAAGCTGACCGCGCTCCTCCGCCTCGCCGACGGGCTCGACTCCGGTCACCGCCAGCGGATCGAAAACCTGGTGGTGTCACGCGCCGGCCAGTCGATCGTCCTCGATCTCGTCACCCGCGACGGCCCCACCATCGACGACGCGACCCTCCTGCGCAAGGCCGACATGTTCGAGGAGGAGCTCGGCCACGCCCTCCAGATCACCGTCGGCCGCGCCGTACCCACCGCCGCGCTCGCCGGCGCCGGCGGCTCGGCCGCGACCGGCGCCCAGGCCGGCCCGGTCAACCGGGTCACCGCCCGCCGACTCCACTGAGAGGGTCAACGTTGGGGGGACGCCCCACCCAGAGCTGACAAAGTCGACACCGTGCCCTCAGAACGCCTGGCGGTAGCCGGCGATGAAGCGCGGCGGCCAGATGCCGTGCTCGACGCCGCGCACGACGTACGACGAGAGCGGGAAGGCGAGATCGAAGCGGAAGACCTCGGGCGAGAGCTGGGGCCCGAGCGCGCGGATGCCGATGCCGATGTCCTGGAAGAGCGACACCTCGCCGTTGGTGTCGTCGGCGCCGCCGGCGTCGTAGAAGGCGAGCGCGCCCCAGCGGCTGCCCAGGAACAGCTTCACCGAGCGGCTGCGGAACTCGGTCTGGAACACCACCCGCCGGTCGCCGGCGAGGAAGCCGACCGGATAGCCGCGCAGGCCGTTGTCGCCGCCCAGCACCAAGAAGCGGTTGGACTCGTCGCGGAAGATGCCGGCCATGCGCAGCTCTCCGACCAGACGACCGATGCCCAGGTTGGGTGACACCACCCGCGTCGACACCGCCGCCACCCGATCGACCAAGGCCCCGTCCTCGAGCCTGACCGAAAAGGACGCGCCAGCGGTGGCCAGGCCGCCGCCGCTCCAGGGCACGGTCCAGCCGCCTTCGATCGTCGCGCGCCCGAAGTTTTGATCGGAGCCCAGCACCGTGAGACCGGCCCCGAGCGTGACCTCGGCGCGCGGGCCCAGGCGCAGGTCCTCGGCGAGATCGAAGCTGTCGACGTCCTGGTACTCGCGGTAACGCGCGGTGTAGACCTCGTAGGCGCCGTAGAGCACGCCGGTGCGCTCGTTGCGCGGCAGGATGTCGGCCTCGAAGTCGGCGCGGGCCGCGTCCGAGCCGGCGAAGGTCGACAGCACCTCGGGGCGCTGGCTGGTCAGATCGTAGGCCCCCTTGACCCGGTGCTCGAAGTCGTCGCCGAAGGCGCGGACCAGGGCCCCGCCTACCGACCACCGCCGCTGCTGGTACTCGTAGGGCAGCATGTCGTCCTCGGGCGTCGACGGCGCGTCGTACTCGCGCAGGTCGCCGCCCACGAACGAGCGATCGACGGCGTAGCGGTGATCGGCCTGCACCGTCCACGACCACTTGCTGTCGAGGGACCACAGCGGCCGGGTCAACGACCAGGCGCTCTCGCTGCCCTCCATCGAGTAGTCCGAGCGTTTGAAGATGGGCCCGCCGCGCATGCGCAGCTCGTGGCGCCTGCCCAGCAGGTTCTTGTCGATGAACAGCGGACCCAGGTTGAACGTGGCCTGGTCCATCACGAACACGATCGCGAACAGCTTGCGCCGACCGAGGAAGTTGTTCTCCGATAGCGACAACGTCAGGAAGGTGAAGCGCCCGTCCTGGAGCTCGTAGTTCGAGTTCATGCGCAGGCTGAAGATGTCGCGCGACACCGCCAGCACGTCGACGGTACCGGGCGGCGCGCCGGGCCCGGGCAGGACCGGCACCACCACCGCCAGGGTGGTGAACAGCGGATCGCGTAGCTTGCGCTGGGTCTCGTCGACCACCTCCTGGTCGAAGGCGTCGCCGGGCCGCAGCAGGATCTCGCGCTCGATCACGTACTGCTTGCTCGAGATGTGGAAGATGTTGGCCCAGCGGAACAGACGCTCGTCGTCGCCGAACACCGGCGCGGTCCACACGTGCAGGGCGCCGACGGTCTTGCCGGCCGGCGCCGGATCGAGCGTGAGCCCCTTGACCTTGAGCGCCTTCACCACCGCCTGGCGCTCGAGCGTGCCCAGGAGCAGGAACCGGTCGCACGATGGCAATCCGTTGGCGCAGGCCTCGCGCATGGCCGCGCGCGCCTGGGCCGACAGCTTGGGCATACGGCGCAGCTCGTCGGCGGTGATGCCTGGGGGCGGAGGCGGCGGCGTCAACGGCACCGGCGGTAGCTCGTCGGGCGTCAGCGCCGGATCCGAGTCCGAGTCCGAGTCCGCGTCCGAGT
>SXJR01000260.1 GCA_005779305.1 Myxococcales bacterium | reverse complement strand
GCGGCGCCAACGTCGGCGCCGGGGGCACGCGCGGCCCGCGCTCGCCGGTGAGCGTGAGACCGGTGCGCGCGGCGACGAGGCGCACCGAGTCGGGAACGTCGGCGCGCGCCGGAACGCGATCGACCGGCGTGAAGCGCGGATCGGTGACCGCGCCGGCCGCGCCGGCCACCGCCCTGGCACCGAACGGCACGAGCACCATGGGCCCCTGCGCCGCCGGCTCCACCCCGAGCAGCGCCGCGACCCGCGCGTCGTCGAAGCGCCCGACAGCCACGCTGGCCAGGCCGAGCCCGGCGCCCGCGGCCTGGGCGTTGGCGAGCGCGTGACCGGCGTCGAGCAGGCAGTAGCGGTAGCCGCGCTCGCCGTACTTCCACGACGAGCGGTGGTAGATCGCCGACACGATGAGGGTGAACGGTGCCGCAGCGATGTCGTCGCCGCGCGCGCTCGTCGCGGCCAGCTCGTCGCGCACGTCGCCGCCGCGGACGAGGTGTAGCGCGTGCTCGCGCGGCGCGTAGTGATGCAGGCCCGGCGTCAGCCCGGCGACGCGCCCGACGACGACGTGGGTCACTACCGGATACAGCGCTCCCGACGACGCCGCCGCCCGCTTGTGGAACGGCCGGCCCGGCGGCCCGCTGATCTCGGTGATGCCCTGGGTGAGATGGAGCAGCGTCGCGAGCTGTTCCAGCGTGACCTCGGCGTCGGCCAGCGCCGCCACGTCACCGCCCGCGTCGGCGAGCGCGCGGCCCGCCGGCACCGCGACCGCGTCGCGCACCCGCGGCAGCGCCACCGTCGACGCCGACGGATACGACTCGAACGGATCGGGCTGATCGTCCCAGTCGATGCGCGGCCCCTTCGCGACCAGACGGCGCCGCGAGTGCGCGCTGCGCTGGTGGTACCAGCGCGACAGCGGCACAGCCTTGCCCTCCTCGCGCACCAGCACCTCCGGCATCCCGACCGACGCGCCGGCAGGTTCGACCGGCGACGCCAGCCCTGGCGGCCGAACCGGCGCGCCGGGGACGACGGTCACCACGCTCACCCCGCGCGACCAGCCGATCCAGAAGCAGAGCCCACCGAACGCCGCCAGCCCGACCAGCCGCGCCGCCCACGCCACCGACGGCCGGAAGCGCTGGCCCTCCGCGCTCAGCGACGGCGCCGCGCGCCTGACGAACCGGACCAGGAGCGGCGCGTTGATCCAAACGTGGACCACGACCAGCACCGCGGTCAGGTAGCCGAACAGGTAGTGCAGATCGAAGACCGGCAGCTCCTGGTTGGCCACCCAGAAGATGCCGAGCCCGGCCGTGACCGCGAAGTACCCGAGCAGAAAGACGCCGACCACCGCGTTGAGCGCGAACCGTCTCACCGGCCGGCCGCGCAGCACGCGCCACAGCACCCAGGCCGCGACGGCCAGGATGGGGAGCGAGGCTGCGAGGAGCACGCTCATGCCGGGAGGGTAGCACCGGCCCTAGCGGAAGATCGCCGCCAGCTCGGCGGCCGGCGTGACCTCGAGCTGGTCGTAGCGGCAGTCGGCGGGCTGGCGATCGGGCCGCCAGCGCCGGAAGTGAGAGGCGTGGCGAAAGCGCGTGCCCTGGAGGTGGTCGTAGGAGACCTCGCAGACCCGCTCGAGGCGCAGCGGCTCCCACGACAGATCCTTGCCGCGGTTCCAGCGGCTGGTCCCGCCGGGCTGGCGGACGGCCTCGTCCTGGAAGTCGGCCCACTCGCGCCACGGGTGATCGTCGCGCGCGTTCTCGCGCAGGGGCGCCAGCTCGAGGGCCAGCTCGGCGCGGCGCGCCTGGGTGAACGCAGAGCAGACCCCGATGTGGTGGAGCTGCCCGGCGTCGTCGTAGACCCCGAGCAGGAACGAGCCGATGAGCGTGCCCTTGCCGCCCTTGTACCAGCGGAAGCCGGCGACCACGCAGTCGGCGGTGCGTTCGTGTTTCACCTTGATCAGGGCGCGCTTGCCGGCGGCGTAGGCCGCGCCCGGCGGCTTGGCGATGACGCCGTCGAATCCGGCGCCTTCGAAACGCGTGAACCAGTCGGCGGCGACCACTGGATCGCGGGTCATGGGCGTCACGTGCAGCGGCGGCGTGACTGCGGCCAGCGCCTGCTCGAGCGCCGCCCGACGCTCGAGTTGCAGGCGCGCTCGCAGATCCTCGTCGCCGAGCGCGAGCAGGTCCCAGGCCACGAACGACGCCGGCGTGCGCGCCGCCAGTTCGTTGATGCGCGAGGTCGCCGGGTGGATGCGCTGGAGCAGCGCGTCGAAGTCGAGCTGACCGGCGGTGGCGATCACGATCTCGCCGTCGAGGACGCAGCGCGCGGGCAGCTGCGTCTTCATGGGCGCGTGCAGCTCGGGGAAGTAGCGCTCGAGCGGCTTGGTGTCGCGGCTTTGCAGCATGAGCTGGTCGCCGTCCTTGAACACCAGGCAACGGAACCCGTCCCACTTGGGCTCGTACAGCCAGTCACCTTCGGGGATGGTGTGGGACAGCTTGCACAGCATCGGCTCGAGCGGTGAGGTGAACGGCAGGGCCACGAGAGGAACGTACCGCGTTATCATGGGCGGGATGTCGCGACCGCAGGTGCGGATCGTGTTGCCGACGCGGGAAGACGCGGAGCGGCAGTGGAAACACTACCTCTGCCGCGGCGGCGCCTACACGCTGGGCGACGTCCCCGTCGACGAGTTCGTCGTGGTCGTGCTGGTGCGCGCCGGCGGCGAGCTCGAGCTGAATGCCAAGATCGTGTTCCGCGGCGGCGCCACCGGCACCGGGTTCGAGCTCGAAGGCTGGTGCGTCGAGCTCAAGGAGCGGCTCGAGGCGTGGGTGTTGAGCACGGAGCCGGAGACCGAGCCGGAGACCGAGCCGGTGCCGGAACAGGAAGCGGAGACGGAGACGGAGACGGAGGCAGAGGCAGAAGGGCAAGGGCCAGGGCAAGGGCAAGGGCAAGGGAAACTGGTCGTGAATCAGCTCATCGAGAAGCTGCGCAACCTGCCCGCCCACCTGCAAACCAAGATGGCGCGCGAGGGCGACCAGCGAGAGCGCGTGATGCTCGAGCGCATGTACGGCAAGCAGGTCTGGGAGGCGCTGCTGCGCAACTCGCGCATCACCTTCCCCGAGGTCGCCAAGATCGCTCGCATGGGCACCCTGCCCGCGCCGCTCATGGAGCTCATCGTCAACAACAATGCCTGGCTGCGCTCGGGTGAGATCCGCCGCGCGCTCCTTGCCAACAGCCGTCTCGGCGCCGACATGATCCCGCGCATCCTGCGCATGCTGCCCAAACACGAACTCAAGCTCGTGCCCCAGCAGACCGCCTACGCGCCGGCGGTGCGTGACCTCGCCCGCAAGATGCTCAGGGGCGCGTCACCGGACTGAGCGCCGGACTGGCCACCGGTCGCGGCGGCCAGCGCGTGTCCCAGTGGTACGCGAACCCTGCCGAGGCCCGCACCTCGAACTGGGTCACCACCGGATCGGTCGACAGCCCCGCGACCAGCGCGTGCGCCCCCTCGACGCGAGCCACCGCGTGCAGGCCACGCCCGAATGACCACGCGGCATCGACGGCGCCGCCCGTGACCAGCTCGGCCGGCGGCGACCCGCCCTGGCGCCGCACCTGGTCGCGCGCCGCGAATATCGTCAGGGTTGTAGCCAGGTGCGTGCGCGCGTAGTCGACCCGGCTGGTCAGGCGGTCGTCGACCACGAACTGGGCGTCGTAGGTGGGGTAGTAGTCGCGCGCCGCACGCACCTGACCACGCACCGGGCCTGCGATCCAGTCGAACTGGAGATACGCGACGGCGCCGGTCTCCTCGACCAGGACGGTCGGCATGTCGCCGGCGCCCTCGGTGCCGTTCGCGGTCATCCAGCCGCCGCCACCGCCCACCGTGACGTCGGGGGTCACGTGGATGCCGTCCATGGTGAACGGCATGAGCGTGAAGGTGCCGGCGTCGCGCCCGCCGACCGCGGCATCGTCGTCCTGGTAGCGCAGGCGGAACTGCATGAAGCCGAACACCTGATCGTCGCCGGCCAGGCCCTTGCCGCGCCGCCGCCACCTCGCCGGGGCACCGTCGACGAACGAACCGATGGCGCCGAAGCCGCCGGCCTCGTCTCGCGACACGTCGATCTGGATCTGGAACGGCATCACGTCGACCTGGTGATGCTCGCCGCGGTAGCGGTAGAAGCGCAGATCGAAGTCGTAGATGTCACCAGAGCGCCGGTCCTCCAGCACCACCGGCACCGCCAGCAGCGACGTCCGCACGTTGCCGCGGCGCGTGTACGCGAACTGGATCGTGTTGGCCGGCAGCGGCAGGCACGCCGATCCGGTCAGCACGTACGAACCGAATCCGTCGCCGTCCTCCCAGCCGCCGAGCCCCGCGGCCCGCGCGCCCACCACGCGACACAGCGGCAGCTCGTAGGCCACCGCCACCGCCGCGTTGACCGAGGCCGGCACCGCCACGTCGGTGCCGGCGCCGGCGTCGAGATCGACGCGTCCGTAGCCACCCCGGTACTGAGCCGCGATGTTCGCCACCAGCGGGCCGATCACGGGATCGGCGAGGACCTGGCCGTACGCGGTCGCGAACTCCCACTTGATCTGCCCGGGATCGGAGTAGGCCAGAGCCTGGGCCAGCTCGATGATGTCGCGCAGCCTGCGCGCCTCCTCGAAGCGCTCGGCGGCCACGTCGAGGACGCGCTGGGCGTCCTCGACCGGATCGGCCTGCGCCGGCGCGACCAGGACGGCGAGACCGGCGATCACCAGGGAGGGCCGAATCACGTTCGCACAATAGCGCGACCCGCTCCCCGCTCCGCGCCACGCGCCATCGACCGTGTCGATCGTGTCACACGCGTGAAGAGAGCGTGAAACGCGGCGGCCACCTCGGGTAGCATGACGCCCGAGGGAATCATGCGCGGATCGCTTCGCTTCGGTATCGCCACGATCACGCTTGGATTGACTGCGCTGGCCGCATGCGGCGGCGACGACGGTGCCACCTGCGCGCCGGGCTTGCCGCCCGATGGCGACGCCGACGGCCACCCTCAGCCGCTCGGCTCGAGCGCCACGGAAGCGCGCGCCGGCCGCATCACGGCGAGCGCCCAGCTGCCGGCCACCACGCTGGGGCTCGCGACCTGGGACGTCGGCGACTTCGTGCTCGCCAACGATCGCGTCGCGATGGTGATCGAGGACGTCGGCGCCTCGCACCTCTACGATCCCTGGGGCGGCCGCCCGGTCGGCGTCGCGCTCGTGCGCGACGCCGCGCTGATCGCCCCGGCCGACTTCGGCGAGTTCTTCGTGCTGATCGGCCGCGCCACCGTCGTGACCGAGGCCGTGACCGTGGTCAACGACGGCGCCGACGGCCAGCCCGCCGTGGTCCGCGCCCGCGGCCGCCTTGCCCCCCTCCCGTTCCTCGATCCGCTGCTCACCGGTCTGCTCGGCGACGACTTCCGCGACATGAGCGCCGCGATCGACTACACGCTGGCACCCGCTGCCGAGGTCGTCGACATCACCATCCACATCTCGTCGGGCCGCCCCATCGACGCGGTGTCCGGCACCGTCGTCCACGGCCTCATGTACACCAAGCGCATGCGTGCGGCCGTGCCGATGCGTGGCTACGGCGACGACATCAGCGGCGCCGCCCGCGCCATGCTGATCGACGACGATGCGGCCAGCTTCGCCTACCAGGCGGCGAGCGGGCCGCTGGGCGGCAGCCTGTCCCGCTCGGGCTTCATCGGAGCGCTCGGTGAGCAGTACGACATTCCGCGCTGCGCGCTCACCACCCATGCCCACGCCCGCATCCTCATCGGCGGCCCAGGCTACGACGGCCTCGTTGCGGCCGGCGCCCGGCTCGACGGCGAGACGCTGCGCACCATCACCGGCACGGTCAACGGTGTTCCGGCCGGAGCCGCCGCCCGGGTCCACGCCGTCGACAGCGCCGGCAACTACCTGACCCGCGCGCCGGTCGGCGTCAACGGCGCCTTCACGCTCCACGTGCCGGCCACCGCGACGGTGACGCTCACCGCCATCACCGCCGGCGTCCAGCTCGCCTCCGCCAGCGTCGACGCCGGCGCCACCACCGCCACGATCAATGTGCCGCTCCTGGCCACGCTGGTCATCGATCGTGTCGTCGACGACGTGGGAGCAACCATCCCGGCCCGCGTCCAGGTCCTTCCCGATGCAACTGGTCCGTCCCTCCTCGACATCCCCGACGCCTACGGCGAGGCCGAGGCGCCCGGCGGCCGACACGTCGTCGCGTTCCACGACGGCAGCGCCCTGCGCATACCGCTCAGGCCCGGCGCCTACCACGTCGTGGTCTCGCGCGGCCCCGAGTACGAGCTGTTCGAACGCGACATCGACGCCGACGAGGGCATGGAATTCCCGCTCGCGCCGGTCCTCGATCACTCCGTCGACACCGGCGGGAAGATGTGCGGCGACTTCCACATCCATACCATCCGCAGCAACGACGCCGAGGACATCGCTACCTACAAGGTGCAGAGCGGGATGGCCGACGGCCTCGAGATCATGGTGCGCAGCGAGCACGAGTGGGTCGACGACTTCCAGCCACTGATCGAGGATCGCGGCTGGGAGGCGTGGGTGATGGGCATCGGCTCGATCGAGATGACCAGCTTCGAGATCTGGGGCCACATGGGCGTGTTCCCGCTCGATCCCGATCCGTCCGCGGTCAACAACGGCGCGCCGAAGTGGCAGACCTTCCCCAGCGCCGAGTCACCCGACGACGAGGTCGTGACCCTCAACCCGGTCGACGTCTTCAACGCGATGCGCGCGCGCCCCGAACGCCCGACCGTGATCATCAATCACCCCAACGGCAGCACCAACTACTTCGACTACGTCGGGCTCGATCCGGTGACCGGCGTGGTCGCCGAGCCGCAGCACTGGGACGAGGAGTTCAAGCTGGTCGAGATCTTCAATGACTCGGGGTGGCTGTCGAACCGCAACGGAAACGTGGCCAGCTGGTTCGCGCTGCTCGGGACCGGCCGCCAGGTCTTCGCCGTCGGTTCGTCGGACAGCCACAGCCTCAAGGGCTCGCCGGTCGGCTACCCGCGCACCTGCATCCGGATGGGCACTGACGATCCCCGCCAGATCAACGGCGACATGATCCGCGATCAGCTCGTCGCCGGTCACGCGACGGTGTCTGGCGGCATCTACGTCGACGTCGCGGTCGGCGCCGTGCAGCCGGGCGACACCGCGACCACCGGTGCGCGCGCCGACGTCGCCATCCAGGTCCAGGCCGCGACCTGGGTCGACGTCGACACGCTCGAGGTCGTCGTCGACGGCGAGACCGTGGCGACCATCCCGATCACGCCAGGCGACGCCGATCCGCTGAACCCGGTGGTGCGCTGGCAGGATGTGGTGCCGGTCGACGTGGCCGCCGGCGGTAGCTGGGTCGTGGTGGCAGCCTATGGCAGCGACAGCCTGGCGCCGGTGCACCCGGGCCGCGCCGCCTTCGGCGTGACCAACCCCATCTTCCTGCGCCGCTGAGACCGCGCCGGTGCCGTGGCCCGGCCCGATCTGACATCCCGATCACGGTCCGCCCGAAATCGGCGAACTCTTCCGGGCTATCTCGGCGACATCGCATCGGCCGAGCTGGCGCGCCACGTGTAGTTCTGCGGCGCCATGCGCCGCGCCGCAGCCGTCATCATCGCGCTCGCCATCGGTCCCTCCGCGGTCCTGGCCCAGGGCCGGATCGTCGTCGAGCAAGCGTCGGCCCGGCCGGTGCTCGATGCCGACCAGGCCGTCCTCTACGTGAAGCGCTTCAACGCGATGGTCGGCGACTGCGCCGTGGACGGTGGCCTGGTCCTGGATTCCGGATCCGATCCCGATTCCGGATCCGACCTGGATTCCGGATCCGCGCCGGACTCCGGGTCCGATCCCGACGCCGGCCCCGCCCCCGACGCCGGCCCCGGCGACTGCAGCGTCATCCGTGGCGACGCTGTGACCATGGTGGTCCAGCCCCGTTTCACCACCGGGGCCAACGGCACGCGCTTCGCGCTGCTCCTCGCCACGCCGGCACCGCCGCTCTACTCCGTCGAATCCCCCGACATCTTCGACGAGCTCGACGCCGTCACCGCGGCCCGATTGGAGCACGTGCGCGTCGAGGTCGAGGATCCCGAGCTGGGCACCGCGTGCCAGCCGATGGGCTGCGCTGGCGGCACCGGCGAGCCCCAGGGCTGCGGCGCCTACGAACCGGCCCCGGTGTGGACTCCGCCCGCCCCACCCGGTGGCAACTTCGGCGACGGCGGCGTCGAGGTCATCCCCATCGGTGAGTACGAGATCGTGCGCCTGTACGTCGCCGATCGCGCTGGCCTCGCCGCCTGGCTCGACAACCTCGGCTACGCCTACACCGTCGAGGATCTCGACGCGATCGAGCCCTACATCGCGCGCGGCGACATCATCACCGCCGTCCGGGTCTCGGTCGCAGGCGCCAGCGACGGCGTCCTGCGCCCGCTCGCGCTGACCTGGGCCGGCGCCGAATTCCAGGTCCCGCTCGCCCTGGTGCGCCCGCCACCCGGCACCGCCACCGCCATGACCGTCTACATCTCCGCCGACGGTCGTTACCAGCTGCCCAGCGCCTCCGTGCCCTTCGCAGCGCGCACCAGCTGGAACGAGCCGTCGTTCCTGACCCGCAACGACATCGTCATCGCGCCAGATCGGACCATCGCCACCGACCCGCGCGCGACCCGCATCCTCGATGATCCCGAGGAGATACCGGTCGAGACCGTCGAGGACATCGTGCGCGTGCCGGTCCGCGTCGAGTGCGATTCAGAGCTCGGCTGCTGCAGCGACTGCAACTCCGGTCGCGGCCGGGTCCGCTGGGACGCCATCTTCGTGGCCGCCGCATCGCTCCTGGTTCTGCGCCGCCGTCGCCGGTCCTGATCTATGCTCCGCCGCCAATGCGCCCGCTCGACCTGGTCCGTTCGCTTCCTCTCGTCGCCAGGGATCTGGAGACGCTCCTCGGCGGCCGCGCCGAGGCCCTGGCCGCGCTGCGCCTGGTGGCCCGCAAGCTGCCGTCGATCGCGCGCGGCCTGCCGCTGACCGCCAAGAGCAAGAAGGAAGAGCTGCTCTCGATCGGCAGCTACCTGGAGAAGAACGCCAAGGAGCGCCCCGACGCCACCGCCCTCTTCTTCGAGGATCGCCGCTACACCCACAAGCAGCTCGATCAGGAGGCCAACCGCTGGGCCGACGTGCTGTCCGCTCGCGGCATCAAGAAGGGCGACGCGGTCGCGATCCTGGTCGAGAACCGGCCCGAGATGCTGTTCGCCGTTGCCGGCATCGTCAAGCTCGGCGCCATCGCCGCGGTCATCAACACCAAGCAGCGCGGCAAGGTCCTCGAGCACAGCCTCAAGGTCTCGAAGGCGGCGACGTTCATCGTCGGCGAGGAGCTGTGGCGCGAGTTCGCCGAGGTCCGCAGCGCCGCGGGCGCCGACGCTCGCGATCGCGTGTTGTGGCTGGTCGACACCGGCAAGGAGACCGTCCCGCCCGACGCCAGCGATGTCTCGCTCCTGCTCGCCCGCGCCCGCACCACCACGCCGCCCGAGCTGGCCTAGGTCTGCCTCGGCGCTCCCGGCTGCTCCATC
>SXJR01000259.1 GCA_005779305.1 Myxococcales bacterium | reverse complement strand
GCGGCCGGGGGTGCCGACCACGATGTGCACGCCGTTGCGGAGCGCGTCGATCTGCTTGCCGATGGGCGCGCCACCATAGATGGTCTCGACAGCCAGGCCCTTGTGGCGCGACAGCGACTGCAGCTCGCGGCTGACCTGGAGCGCGAGCTCGCGGGTCGGGGTCAGGATGATCGCCTGCGGCGCGCGCTTGCCGGAGTCGACCGACGAGACGATGGGCAGGCCGAAGGCGGTGGTCTTGCCGGTGCCGGTGCGGGACTGGACCATCAGGTCCTTGTTCTCCATCACCTTCTCGTAGACGGCGCTCTGCACCGGCGTGGGCGAGAAGTAGCCCATGTCGTCGAGCGCGGCCTGGATCTCGCGCGGCAAGCCGAGATCCGCGAAGGTCGGCGGCGCGGGCGGGGCAGCCTCGCCATCGGCGAGGGGTTCCCCGGAATCGGTGGTGTCAGTCAGGGAAGCGAGGACGGCGGCGTCGTCGGACGCCACGGCGCCGGTATCACCGGCGTCGAAATCAGAAGAGACGTTGGACATGTTTGAAACTCGATACCTTGCGAGGTCCGGCCCGCGCTGGCGCGACCTGCGGTTACCCGGGACGTGGCCTCGACCACGACGCCATGTGCGCGTCGCGTCCTGCGCGCGGGATCGATGCTGATCCGGGCAGGCTGTGGCGAGGCCGGCGCGCGGGCAGCACGGCGGCGGACATGATCAAACCCGGCAGGTGCGCCGGGCGGATGGGAGTGACTGGCCTGATTGGCCTGGGATGAACGATCCACTTGGTCCACTTCGATCCTGAAGTGGCGAGACCATAGAGGTTGCCACCCAGCTGGTCAAGGCTTGCTCGCTCCCGCGCCCAACCACGGGCGATCATTGGAGCTACCGCTATTGCTGGACGGGAACCCGCGGCAGGATCACGCGGACGATGCCGTCGGCGTCCGAGGTGGCGACCGCGCGGCGGACGGCGAGGCCGGCCTTGCCAAGCGCCACGGCTGGGCAGGGCGGCGGCTTGTCGGTCAGCTCGTAGAGCGTCACCAGCGTGTCGGGCGCGGGGGTGGCCAGCGGATCGTGGACCAGTGAGCGCACATGGGCCGCGGCCGGCAGCCAGAGCTGGCGATGCTCACCGGTCAGCTCCAGGGCCTGGAACGTCCAGCGCGGGGCCCAGGTGCCGGCCGCCGGCTCGACCGTGATGTCGTAGGTGAGCGTCGTGCCGTCGAAGTCGGGATCGAGGAACAGCGTGAACTCGCCGTTGTCGTCGGTGGTGGCCTGCACCGGCGCCAGGCCGCGAGCCACGCGCAGATCGTCCGACGAAAGCTCGCACAGCGCGGCGCCCGACACCGAGGCGGTGACGGTGGCGCCCGCCACGCCGAACCCGGCCTCGTCCAGCACCGCGCCGACCTCGGACTCGCCGCGCTGGAGGCGCACCCGAGGCGCGGGGACGGTGTCGGCGATGTCGAGATCGACGCCGTAGATCGACGCCATCTCCGACGTCGGTCCGGGCAGGATGTCGAGCTCGTACTCGAGGGGCTGGTTGGCCGTGCCGAGCAGGAGCTGGATCGATCCGAGGCCGCCGGCGGTGGTGGTGGTCGCCTGGTGCTGGAGCGAGACCGCGCCGATCTGCTGATCGAGGCGGCCGACCACGATGGCGCCGCTGATCGCGGTGAGCTGCCCCGCGCCGTCGAGACCGTCGACCTGCACCGGCACCGCGACGATGCGCTCGAGCTTGGGCAGGATGATCGTGGTCAAGGGCGAGGTCACGACGTGGTCGCGCAGGCGGACGCGCGGCGGCTCGTTCTCGACGCCCGGCACGTTGGATGGCACGAACACCAGATCGACGACACTGGGGCCCTCGGCGAGGGCGAGGGTGAAGTCACCCTGCGCGCCGGTGGTGGCGACGTTCGAGGCCAGGGCGAGCGCGCCCAGCACGGTGCCGTCGCCGGCCTCGGCGTGGACGCGCCAGCCGGCGAGGGTCGTCGCTCCGACCTGCGAGATGCGGCCGCTCAAGGTGCGGACGCTGGTGGGGAGCATGAAGTCGCGGACCAGCCCGTCCTTGTCGGCGGGGCTGACCACGACCGTGGCCTGGAACGGCGGCAGCAGGCTCGCCGGCGACGGCAAGCCGACGCCGAGCGGCACGGTCGACGGGGAGAAGCTGACCGTGTAGGTGGTGGGCGCGACCGGGCGGGGCAGGAAGACCTCGAAGCCGCTGCCCGAGCCGGTGCCGTTGTTGGCCGTCATCTGCGTCGTCACGCTGATGTCGGGCAGGCCATCGACGCTGGACGGTCGCGACCACTGGATCTTGCCGGGCACGACCAGCAAGCCGGTGCACTGATCGAGCACCGCCGGGCACGCCGCACGCACCTGGCCGCTCACGCGCAGGGCGTGGGCCAGGGTGAGATCGCGGAACCAGCCGTCGGGGGTGAAGGTCAGCGCCGAGACCTCGGTGGTGGCGGCGATGCTGTTGTAGGCGGCGGCCGGACCCAGCACCGCGGCGTAGTCGGCCATCGGCGGATCGCCCCAGCACACGCCGTCGTCGCAGATCTCACCCTCGCCGGTGCGGCATTCGGCGTCGACGGTGCACTCGGTGCGATCGCCGGGCGGCGCCACCGTCTGGATGCACCCGGCGGCCAGGCCGCCGAGCGCCAGGAGGAGGAGGCGCGTCATCGCACGGCCTCGACGCAGTTGACCTGCCACCACCAGCCCGACGACAGTCCCGGCGGATCGATCTGACGGAACAATCGAGTGGGATCGTCGACGACGGGCGGGCGATCGAAGACCTCGATCTCGAAGATGTGATCGGGACCGACCGCCGGCGTCGTGCACACGCCGACCAGCGAGCAGGTGATCTGGCGATCGCGGGTCGGCGTCGCGCCGGGCGCGGCCTCGCACCCGATGCGGGCCGGCGTCGGCGCCGGCAGGCCGTAGTCGAGGAAGTAGCGGACGAAGAGGGTGTCGGCGAGGTCCGGATCCGAGATGGTCAAGACGAGGCGGCCCTCGCCGACGATGATGTCGCGAGGGCCGGGGCGCTCGAACGGGTTGCCGGCCTCGTCGCGCACGTCGAGGATCACCGGCGCGGCGTTGACCGCTGCGTCGCCCGTGTCGACGTCCAGGTTGGGCGGGATCACACACGCGGCGGCGCCCAGGGCGATCGGCACGGCGGAGACAACAACAGCGACCACGGACAGGGTGGAATGCAGGAAGCGCGCCGCCCGGCCAACCCCGAGCAATCCCGGCATGTTGGACGGGAACTGAGCGTCGCTGACACGGAGCGAACAAGACATCTCTGTCAGGGCACTACGAGCCGCGCCCGCTGACTGATCGGTCGTCACTCGTAGGACTCTCCCGGCGTTCCGTCGTCGGACTCCTTCTCGAGGTGGCGGAAGATCGTGCGCGGATCCACGCCGAGATCGCGCGCGGTCTTGGTGCGGTTGCCATTGTTGAGGGCGAGGACCTCGTTGATGTACTCGCGCTGAAATTTGTCCTTGGCCTCGGCGAGCGTCATGATCGACGGCAACACGTCGGAGGTGAGCCCGAGGTCGTCAGGGCCGATCACCGACGAGTCGCAAAGGACGATCGCCTTCTTGATGCGGTTCTCCAGCTCGCGGATGTTGCCGGGCCAGCTGTGCTTGCGCATCGCCACCGTGGCGTTGGGCGAGAAGCCCTTCACCTTGGCGTCGAACTCCCGGGTGAAGCGCGACAGGAGGTAGCGCGCGACCACGACGATGTCGTCGCCGCGGGCGCGCAGGGGCGGCAGGTGCAAGTTGACGACGTTGAGGCGGTAGTAAAGGTCCTCGCGGAAGCGGGCGCCGGCGATCTCCTTCTCCAGATCGCGGTTGGTGGCGGCGAGGATGCGGATGTCGACCGGCTCGGGCCGGGTGTCGCCGACGCGGATGACGATGCGCTCCTGGATCGCGCGCAGCAGCTTCACCTGCAGGTCGAGCTGGAGCTCGCCGATCTCGTCGAGGACGAGGGTGCCGCCGTCGGCCGCCTGGAACTTGCCCTGCTTGGTCGCGACCGCGCCGGTGAAGGCGCCCTTGACGTGCCCGAACAGCTCGCTCTCGAGCAGGTTCTCGGGGATGGCGCCGCAGTTGATGGTGATGAACGGCTTGCCGGTGCGCGGCGAGCGGTTGTGGATCTCGCGGGCGATGAGCTCCTTGCCGGTGCCGGTCTCGCCG
>SXJR01000032.1 GCA_005779305.1 Myxococcales bacterium | reverse complement strand
GCCGGCGCCGCCGCTGGCGCGCTGGGCGGCGCGAGCGCCGTTCTCGCCGCGGTTGGCCTCGCGGCCACTGCCGCCACCGCCGCCGTTGGCGGTGATCTTGGCGCCGGTCGCGAGGCTCACGCTGGGCGCCTCGAGCAGGAGCGCGCCGCCCCCGCCGCCGCCGCCGCCGCCGTAGTTGTCGAGCGATCCGGCCCCACCGGCGCCGCCGGCGTAGAGATCGCCGGTCGCGGTCACGGTGATCGAGGTCATCGCGGTGATCTGCACCGCGCCACCCCCGCCACCGCCGACCTCGCCGCCCGAGGTGACGGTGGTGCCGCCGGTGCCGCCGCCCGATCCGCCCTCGATGGGGACCAGCGTCTCGCCCGGGCAACCGGTGATCGGCGTGATGTCGCCGCCGACCGCAGCGCCGGCGTTACTGTCGCCGCCACGCGCGCCGGGGCCGCCGAGGCCGCCGCCACCGCCGCCGGTCTCGTCCATCAGCGTGTAGTAGTTGCCGTCGAGGCCCGGGGCGCAGCCGGTCGAGTCGGCGTTCCGCGTCGAGCCGCTGCCGCCACCGGCGCCCGGGCACTCCTGGCAGTCGAGCGCGCCAGTGGGCGCCGACTTGCCGGCGCCGGCGTCGACGGTGCCGGCGATCATCGCGGTCTCGGCGGCCAGGATCACGATCACTCGATCGCCGGTGGTGCGCAGCCGCCCGCCGCCGGCGATCGACAGCGACTTCACCCCGAAGATGGCGAGCTGGGGCGCGCCGGTGGCTTGCGCCAGGGTCCGGAAGCGAATCATGTCGCCGAGTCCGATGCCGGGATCGCGGATGGGGGTCGGGGGACTGCCACCGATGTAGAGGTCGATCGATCCGTCGTCGCCGTCGATGACCACGAGCTGACCGGCGCCCACCACCAGGTCGCCGGTGACGCCGATCAGATCACCGGCGCCGGCGCCGTTGGACGGGATCAGGACCGCGCAGTGGGGACCGCCGGTGTCGAGGCAACCGGCCGTGCACGCCACCGGCGGATTGGGCACACCGTCGGTGCAGGTGACCAGGGCGTCGGCCTCGCAGTGGTCGACGCAGACGCCGTTGCCGTCGTCATCGCCGCCGCCGTCGCCGCCGGCGTCGGGATCGACGACGTCATCGGCAACCGCACCGCCGAGGGGATGGAAGCCGCAGCCCGCCGACAGGGCCGCCACCGTGATCGCCAGCGCCATCGCGGTCGGACCAGCGCGACGTGACGCGGCCAGCATGGACGCGACGCTATCACGGCCTCGTCCGGGTTCAGCCGCGCTTCTTGCCGTCGCGGCTGGTGGCCTTGGCTGCCTTGGCGGCCTTCTTCGCCGCCTTGGCCGCCTTCTTCGCTGCTTTGGCGTCGTCGTCATCGCCGGTGGGCCGGGCCTCGAGCTTGTCCATCCGCTCGCGCAGCCCGACCGACGCGGTGCGCAGCTCCGCCAGCTCGTCGCGCAGGCGCTGCAGCTCTTCGGCCGCGCTGTTGCGATCGCCGAGGTCGCGCACCACCTCACGGCTACGCCGGCGCAGGCGCCCGTCGAGCTCGCGCTCGCCCATGCGCTCGATCGCGGCGATGGCCGCCGCGTCGCCGAGCGTGTTGAGTGCCTCGAGGGCGGCGCTCTGGACGCGGAAGTCGCGATCCTCGAGCAGCTCCTCGATCCGTTCGCGCACCCGCGCCGCCTCGCGATCGCGCCGGCCCTTGCACAGCGACGCCAGCGCCGCGACCGCCGCGCGCCGACCGTGGGACGGACGGCCCCAGTCTGCGGCGGCGAGCAGGAAGTCGACCGCGCTGTCGTCGCGGGCCTCCGCCAGCCCGCGATAGGCGTGGCTGCGGATCACGTCCAGGAACGCGTCGCGTCCGGCGGCGGCGCGCAGGAGCGCCGGTGCCTGTGGAGCGCGCGCCTTGCCGAGGGCCAGGCAGGCCTCGGCCTCGACGAAGTAGCTGTCGTCGCCGCCCTCGACGATCCCGCCCAGCACCTCGGCCACGGTCACGCTGCTGCGGAATTCGCCGAGCGCGCGCACCACGGCCCGCCGCGCCTTGGGATGACTCTCGCTGGCCACCGCGGCCACCAGCCGGTCGCGGGCGACGTCGCTGCGGATCGCGCCCAGGGCCTGGGCGGCGGCGCCGCGCACGGCCCAGAACCGATCCGATACCAGGGCCTGGCTCAGCGCCGACATCGCCTTGGGGCCACCGCGCTTGCCCAGCGCCCGCGCCGCGTACGCGCGATCGATCGCCAGCGTCGCGTCCTTCAGCTCGGCCGCCCACAGCGCCACGCTCTTCTCGGTCTCGACCGCGGCCAGGATGCTGCGGCCGGGATCGAAGATCATCTGCGAAGGGGCGGCGGTCAGCGGCACGTGGAAGGTGTGCCGCTTGTCCTCGATCTCGACCTCGCGATCGACGTCGGCGTCGCCGACGCGGAAGCGGAGCGTGACCGGGAAGCGGAACACCGGGGTCTTGCCCTCGACCTTCTGGGTCTGCTCGACGGTGACCTCGGCCAGCCCGGCCTCTGCGTCCCAGCTCATCGACAGCTTGAGCTCGGGGTGGCCGGCGCCGTCGAGGATCCACTGGCTGAAGAACCCGTCGACGACCCGACCGGTCGCGTCCTCGATGGCGCGGGCCAGATCGCGGGTCTCGACCGCGCCGTGGCGATGCTTGGTCAGGTAGTGGGCGAGGCTCTTCCAGAACAGCTCGTCGCCGAGCAGCCGGCGCAGCATATGCAGCACGCGCCCGGCCTTGTCGTACAGGTGGTGATCGAAGACGTCGATCGGCTCGTCGTAGTGCTTGGTGCAGATCGTGCGGCGGTAGCGAGCGCCGTCTTCGTGGAAGTACATCTCCGCGAACTCGTCGAGCAAGAGGTCGGCCTCGTCGCGGCCGTCGGCGTGCTCGCGCCACAGGTACTCGGCGTACGTGGCGAAGCCCTCGTTGAGCCAGCCCTCGCCCCAGTCGCGGCAGGTGACCAGGTCGCCGAACCACTGGTGGGCCAGCTCGTGCGCGACCAGCGCGTCCTCGTCGTCGTCGAGCGCGGCGCGCTCGTCGAGCAGCACGGTCTCGGTGAGCGTGGTGGCGGTGGTGTTCTCCATGCCGCCGAAGATGAAGTCCGACACGCAGACCTGGGCGTAGCGCTGGTACGGGTAGGGCACGCCGAACAGCGTCGAGAACAGCTCCATCATCTCGGGCGTGCGGCCGAGCGTGCGCCGGGCCGCGTCCTCGCGGCCGCGGGCCACGTGGTAGACGACGGGCACGTCGCGCCACGTGTCCTCGACGGTGGCGAGATCACCGGCAGCGAGCGTGACCAGGTAGCAGGAGTGAGGCTGATCGTGGCGCCAGTGCATGACCCGGCGATCACCGACCTGCTTGTCCTCGAGCAGGACTCCGTTGGACAGCGCGTACCAGCCGGCCGGGACGTCGGCCACGACCTCGCTGGTCGCCTTCTCGTGCGGGGTGTCGACGCACGGGAACCAGTACCGCGAGTCTTCGTCCTGGCCCTGGGTCCACACCTGTGACGGCTTGTCGGGGTACCCGGCGTCGGGGCCGACGAAGTAGAGGCCGCGGCGCGGGCTGGCGGCGTAGGTCACCGCGACCTCGATCGTGGCGCCCGGCTTGCGGGCCTCGCCCAGATCGATGCGCAGGCAGCGGCCGTCGTGCTCGAAGCGGCGCGCCGTGCCGCCCTCGCTGACCGCGCTCACGTCGAGCTCGACGGCGTCGAGTTCGAACCAGCGCAGCTCGCGGGCCAGCACCCGGGCCCGCACCCGGGTGGTGCCGGCGACGCGACGTTCGGCGGGGTGGAGCGCGATCGCGATGTGGTAGTGCTCGACGTCGGCCGGCCGGTCCGGAGCCCAGCGGGCGCGGGTGCCTGGCAAGACGAAGTCGCGGCTCATGCCTGCACCACCGGGCGCGGGTCAGGCGCGACGTGGCGGCGCGTGACGATCTGGCCGTGGGTGATGGCGCCGTGGGTGTACGTGGGCGCCAGCCCCGGCGCCAGCGGGTGCTTGACCAGCTCCGACGACGAGAAGTGCTGCGGGAACTCAGGACGATCTGGGCACGGATCGGCCAGGGTCTTCTCCAGCACCATCGACGTGTACTGGTCGAGGGTGTGCTCCTTGGTGTTGGCGTTGAGGATGACCTCGACGCCGCGGGCGCGGGCATGGCCGCGCAGCCCGGCGATGGCGCTGGCCTCGGGCGCGTAGGCGTCGACGGCGACGCCGTTCTCGCTCACCGTCCACACGCCGCGATCGGTGACCATGGCGATCGAGTGGTTGCCGAGCGTGTGGCCGGGCGTGCGCACCAGGGCCAGGCCGGCGCCGATGGCGAAGTCACCATCGAGGGCGACGATCTTCTGGGGATCGATGCCGAGGATGCCGCCGTCGACGTACCAGTAGCGCTGCAGCGGGTGCGGCTCCTCGAGCGTGGCCAGCTCGCTGCGCTGGGCCAGGAGGCGGGCGTTGGGCAGGAGCGCCCGGGTCGGCTCGTTCTTGCCCGGCTCGGGCACGATGGTGCCGAGCAGGCCACGCAGATCCTGCACGTGCAGATGATCGAACGCGACGTAGTGGATGTCGGCGGGATCGACGCCCCAGGTGGCCAGCGCCTGCGCGGCAGTGCCGTGCTGTGACGACATGACTCGCTTCGACACGAACGTTCCGTAGCGCTCGAGCTGCTGGGCGAAGAACGGAGCCGCCAGCGAGCGCTCGGGATCGGTGGGGTTGACCAGGATGTTGACCAGCTCGCCGCCGGCGCGGACCTGCACCAGCTGCACGCGGTTGCGCATCATCACGAACGGCGCCAGCGCTCGGGCCGCGCCGTCGAGGCCGAACCGAGTGGGGTACGGGAAGGTCGCGATGTCGGCGGTCCGCACCGAGACCGCGGGGCCGCCCGCGGTCAGGCGATCGTGGAGCCGACGCGCTGCGGCACGAACCGCCGCGAGGCGCGCGCCCGAGCCGGCGACGGCCCAGGCGGCGTCGAGCTCGGTCAGGCGGGTCAGGTGGCCGGGGATCGGTGCGTAGGCCATGGCGACGGACCGTACACCAGGTGTCGCGCCGCCCCCGTGATAATGTGCGCGGCGATGCCGGTCGACGACCTGCGCTCAGGCACATGGGTTACGTACATCGGTGGCCGTGCCACGGGGATGCGGCTGCGGCGCTGCCGCGTCGAGATCGTCGCCGGCTCCGACGCTGGACTGGTGCGCGACATCGAGGCGCCGGTCATCCGTATCGGCGCCCGGCGCGGCAACGACGTCCAGCTCTCCGACGCCAAGGTCTCGGGGCTGCACTGCGAGATCCGTCTCGACGATCGCGGCTATCGCCTGCGCGATCTGGACTCGACCAACGGCACCTACGTCTCGGGCCTGCGCATCAACGACGTCTACATCCAGCCCGGCGCGCAGATCGCGGTGGGCAGCACACGCCTGCGCTTCGATCCACTCGGCGAGTCGGTCGAGCTCGAGCTGTCGGAGCGCGATCGCCTGGGCGGGATGATCGGCCGCTCGGTGAAGATGCGCGAGCTGTTCGCCCGCATCGAGAAGCTGGCCGCGTCGGACACGACGGTGCTGGTCACCGGCGAGACCGGCGTGGGCAAGGAGCTGGCCGCCGAGTGCCTGCACGAGCTGTCGCCGCGCATCAACGGCCCGTTCGTGGTGCTCGACTGCGGCTCGATCCCGGCGTCGCTCATCGAGAGCGAACTGTTCGGTCACGAGCGCGGCGCGTTCACCGGCGCGACCAGCTCGTACGCCGGCGCCTTCGAGCGCGCCAGCGGCGGCACCATCTTCCTCGACGAGGTCGGCGAGCTGCCCCTGGCCATGCAGCCCAAGCTCCTGCGCGTGCTCGAACAGAAGGAAGTGCGGCGGGTCGGCGGCACCAAGACGGTCAACGTCGACATCCGTGTGGTGGCGGCGACCAACCGCGACCTCGGCGTCGAGGTCAACCGCGGCCGCTTCCGCGAGGACCTGTACTACCGGCTGGCGGTGGCGCGGGTGCTGGTGCCGCCCCTGCGCGATCGCAAGGAAGACATCCCGCTCCTGATCGAGAACATCCTGGCGGCGACGCCCGGCGGCGAAGGCGCGTACATCGCGCCCGAGACCATCGACCTGATGATGAAACACGACTGGCCCGGCAACGTGTGCGAGCTGCGCAACGTGATCGAGCGAGCCGTGCTCCTGGCCGAGACCCCCGACAGCGAGCAGGCGCTGCGGCGGGCCCCGCCGCCGATGCCGGCCAAGGCCGACATGACGCCGTCGACGACCGCGTCGTCGCCCGACGCAAGCATGACGGTACCAGTCGACATCGCCACGCCGTTCAAGCTCGCCAAGCAGAACGTGGTCAGCGAGTTCGAGCGCCGCTACATCAGCAAGCTACTCGCTCACCACGACGGCAACATCTCGGCCGCGGCCCGCGCCGCCGGCATCGATCGCATGTCGATCCACAAGATGCTGCACCGCCTCGGCCTGGCCAACCCAGGCCGCGACGACATGCCTCCCGGCGGGTTCCCGGCCAGCGCCGACGACGACGATGTGTAGATTCGCTCATCGGGGAGCGACTCAGCGGCTTGGACTCGGGCCTCGGGCCTCGGGCCTCGGCCCGGACATGAGCGCAGTCACCAGTGACTGGAGCGCTCGGATCACGCGGTCGTAGCCGATCGCGATGCCCACGAAGTGCAGGTAGTCCAGCTTGGACCGTCGAGCAAAGCCCTCGACGAGGTTTGCTGCGACCGACACGGCACTCCTGCGGATCTGTGACTGCAGCCCGAACCGTTCCTCGATCGGGAATCGGTCGGTCGCGCGGTACACATCGATGACGAGGTCGTCGGCGAGAACGAATGCTTCGAGCTTGTATGGGTCACGACTCATGCCGCCAGATATCGACGGGCGGACGCCGCGGTTGCGTCGGGCCGAGGCCCGAGGCCCGAGGTTCGAGGCCCAGCGGTTGCAACCCCGAGTAGTCACTTACCATTCAGCCCCGGCGCGTGCCGAGGGCGACGGCGAGGCCGCCGAAGACGATGGCGATGCCGACGTAGGCGCGGTTGCCGATCTGCAGCTCGTGCTCCCAGATCGCGTCGACGATCAGCGCTACCACGGGCAGGACGAAGACCAGCGTGCTGGTGACCATCAGCGACAGGCGCTGCAGCAGCCACAGCCACGACCAGAACGCGACGATCGAGCCGAAGATCGCCAGGTAGACCAGCGCGATCGTCGCGCCGCGCGGCGGCGGCCACGGCAGCGGCTCGACGCCGCGGACGAGCACGGCGAGATCGAGGCAGACCGCGGTCACGGCCAGGAACACCAGCGTCGTGACCAGCGGGTGCACGCCCTCGCCGTGGCGCTTGAGCACCAGCGAGTACGACGCCGAGCAGGCGACCGCGCCCAGCACCATGAACAGGCCGATGGCCTGCGCGGTCGAGACCTGCCAGCGATCGGCGAAGATCACGCCGACGCCGCCGAGCGCGATCAGCGCGCCCAGCAGATCCGAGCGGCGCACGCGTTCCATGCGGAAGACGGTGAGGAGCAGCGCCAGCATCAGCGGCTGGGTCGAGAACAGCACCGCGGCCAGGCCGCCGGGCACGCGCTCCTCGCCGAAGTACACCAGCGTGTAGCTGCCGGCGTCGAGCACGCCGGCGGCCAGCATCCACAGCCACGTGCGCCGCCCGCGCGGCCACGGCCCCAGGCGGAGGGCGAGCACGATCGGCGCCAGCACCGCGGCCGCGATCGTGAAGCGGAGCGCCACCGATTCGAGCGTCGGGAAGCCGGCGGCGCCGGTCGAGGCTCGGATCGCGTACCAGGTCGTGCCCCAGACCAGCGCGCAGGTCACGTAGGCGAGGACGATCGCGGGCACGGCGCCCCTTGTAGCAGTAGTCTCGGGCGATGACGCTCGACGAGCTCGCCGCCCGCACGTGTCGACCGCTGCCCGAGGGAACCCCGGCCCTGGGAGACGACGAGCGCCGAGCCCTCCTCACCCAGCTCGGCGGTGGCTGGGCCATCGCCGGCAACCGGCTGCGCAAGGAGTACCGGTTCTCGAGCTTCGCGACCGCGCTGGCGTTCGTGAACCGGGTCGGCGCCATCGCCGACGAGCAGGATCACCATCCGGATGTGCACCTGAGCTGGGGCAAGGCCGTGATCGAGCTGTGGACTCACACCGTCGGCGGGCTGTCGGAGAACGACTTCATCACCGCGGCGCGGTTCGACAAGTCCGTGTAGGCACAGGTCATACCCGGGCGCCGGGCGGGTGGCGAGACCGCCACGCCCGGTCGGGCGTTCGAAGACCCATGTCTTCCGCTCGCCCCGCCCACGCCACCCGCGCCCTCCGCATCGGCGTCGTCCTCTCCGATACGATCGTCGCCGAGCACATCGTCCGCAGCGGCACCGCCTTCACCATCGGCCAGTCGATCCGCAACCTCGTGCCGCTGCCGGTCGCCGGACTGCCGCGGCGCTGGCAACTGGTCGAGCTGGTCGAGCGCGGCGTGCTCCTGCGGCTGGCGCCGGGCATGGGCGCCCGGGTATCGGTCGACGGCCACGTGCTGGGCCGCGCCGATCTCGACGCCCGCGGCGCGCACACGCGGGCCGCGACGCTGGTCACGCTTCCGCAGGGCTCGCACGGCAAGATCGATCTGGGCGAGGTCCGCGTGCTGTTCCAGGAGCTGGTCCTGCCCGCGCCGGCGCCGGCGATGCAGCTGCCGCGCTCGATCAAGGGCACGCTCGCCGATCGCATCGATCGCCGTATGGCGGTCTTCGCCGCGGCGTCGGTGCTTGTGCACGTCGGCATCATGACCGCTGCCAGCCTCAACGATCCGCCTGCCGACTCGTCGATGGCCGAGCGGGCCATGGCCCAGTACACGCCCGAGACGGTCTCGATCATCGACGCCGACGATCCCATCCTCGATCTCGATCGCACCGAACCGACCACCACGCCCGACAAGCCGACCACGCCCGCCACCGCGCCGACGCCGCCGCGGCCGACCACCGTGCCGCACCCCAGCCGCCCGCGGCCGCAGCCGGCGAACCCGGTGGTCGCCGACTCGCGCGACCTCACCGCCGACGCCACCCGCATGGCCGACCTGCTCTTCGCCGACACCGGCACCGGCACCGTCGACGCCCGCATGGCGGCGCGCCGGCCCGGTACCGATCTCGACAAGCAGCTCACGGAGGTCCGCGACTCTCAGGCCAAGGTCTCCATCGGCAACGAGGATGGCGATCGCCTGCGCGATCGCGGTCCTCGCACGGGCACCATCGACGAGCCCGACCTTGGCGACCCCAGCAACGTCACCAAGATCGACGATGACAAGATCGAGAAGGTACCGCCGACCCGCATCGTGGTCATCCCGCAGAAGCGCCCGCCCGGTGAGCCGGGCAACGTCGAGGCCATCATCGCCAAGATCCGCACCACGTACATGGGCGGTCTCCAGCGCTGTTACAAGAAGTCGCTTGGCCCCGAGCCGACGCTGGCCGGCAAGGTCGCCCTCACCTTCAACCTCAGCGAGAGGGGCGGCGTCAGCGACGGCTCGGCCAAGGGCGTCGACGCTGCCTTCGAGACCTGCACCGAGGGCCTGATGACGCGGTGGAGCTTCACCCCCGTCACCGACGACGACGGCGACCCGGTCGAGATCGACGTCGGCGTGACCCTGCAGCTCTCCATCTAGCGTCCGCGCGGCTCAGCGACAGCCGGCGGCGCGCAGGCGGCCGTCGGCCGAGGCGACGACCAGGCGCTCGCCGGACGGGTCGGTAGCGACCGCCACCGGAGTCGGGACGTCGAGGGCGGCGACCTCGGTGGCGAGATCGCGCGGCACGAGCACGACGCGGCCGTCGAGCGCGACGGCGGCGTGGTCACCGGAGGCGGTGAACGCGACCGAACGTGCGCTGGCCGCGTCGAGCGGGAGGGTGGCGACCGGGCCGGCGGCGAGATCGGTGGTGTCGAAGACCAGCACGTGGCCGTCGCCGCCGGTGACCAGCCAGGCGCCGTCCTTCGAAACGGCGGCGGAGCGGATCCAGCCCTCGATCGTCTGCGGGTCCCAGCGATCGGCGACGACGTCGGGTCGGGCGAAGGTGCGGCGCTCGACGGCCGCTCGCAGGTAGTTGTGGCCGACGACGTAGAACGACTCGCCGTCGCTCGCGAAGGCGGCCACGCCCCACAGCGTGGTCTCGAACGCAGGTCCGGAGCGGCCAGTGGCGAGATCGACGACGCGCATCTGGCCGCCCATCGCGGCATCGGCGACGATCACGTCGGTCGCGGTGCGCGGCACCAGCGCCGTGAAGGGCGAACCCGCGAGCTGCACCGAGCGCTGCGGCGAGGCATCGGCCAGGGACCACTCGCGGATCCCGGCGCCGTCGTCGGCCGCGAGGATCGAGTGGCCACCGGCACCGATCGCCAACGCGCGCGCCGGCGCGCCCAGTCCGTTGAACGGGTCGCCGTAGCTCGGACGGCCGTCGGGGAGCGGGGCGACCGCGCCGCTGGCCCCGAGGCTCCACTGCTTCACCGCGCCATCGGCGGTGCCGAGGACGGCCGTGCCGTCGGCGCCGATGGTCATCGCGACGATCTCGCCGTGCAGGTTGGAGACGTTCCACAGGAGCTCGAGCCCGGCGCCGTCGACGGCGCAGCGGTCGAGCCCGCGAGCCGGGATGGGGTCGTCGTCGTCGTCACCAGCAGCGGAGGTTCCGCAGGCGACGAGAAAGGGGCAAAGGAAGACGAGGGTGGCCGGCGAGGTGCGCGTCATGGGGCCATGGTGGAGGCCCGCCCATCGGAAGGAAAACGATACTTTCTTGCTCGTATGGCAAGCAAATCTTCCAGAAGCGCGGCGACCGGCCGCCACTTCGTCAACCTCGACGGCGCGATCGCCGCCGCGGCCAGCCCCGACGCCGGCGGCGTCGTTACCCGCACCCTGGCCGCCGGCGGCAGTGCCACGGTGGGGTCACCATGCCGGCGCAACCCGGCGCCGACGCCTACTGGATCAACGGACCGTGCTTCGAGATGAGCGCTGGACAGCAGGCCGTGACCGGCACCTGGGCTGCGGCAGGTACCGCCACGCTCGACCTCACCGAACTCCCGGCCAGCGCCTCGGGGCCGCGCGCCTTCCGCGAGGTCAACGTCGACGGTCATCGCGCGTATCGTGCGTCCCACGGTCCCGCCGACCGGGGGCCGCTTCACCATCGCCTTCGTCGACTGATCTGACCTGCTCAGCGCGGCGTTCGGGCGATCACCGCGAAGACGCGGTGGGGCATGTCGACCGGATCGGCGAAGCCCATGGCCAGGGCGCGGGCGAGGTCGTCGTCGAACGCGGCGCGCGCAGCGGGCGCCATGGTCGAGACCAGCGCCGACGCGCGCATGCGGCCGCGCCACGCCTCACGGCTGTAGCGCGGCGCGACGTCGAAGCCCATGTGCTCGATGCCGGTGAAGCCGGCAACGGCGAGGTCGTCGCCCCAGTAGGGATAGACGCCGCTGTGGGCGAACCACTCGTCGATCGGCGGCGGCGCGCCGGCGCGATGGCGCGCCACGATCGACAGGGTCAGCTCGACGGCGCTGCCCGGCACAGGCAGCCAGTCGAAGTGCAGGATGGCGATGGCGCCGCCGGGGCGCAGGATGCGGTGGGCCTCGGCGGCGGCGCGCGGTCGATCGAACCAGTGCCAGGCCTGGCACGCGGTGACCACGTCGGCCGTTGCGGCCTCGAGCCCGGTGTCCTCGGCGGTGGCGTGGCGCCACACGACCTCGAGCCGGCTCGCGGCCGCGAGCTGCGCGGCCTGAGCCAGGAGCGCCGGCGACGGATCGATCCCGGTGGCTCGCGCGCCGCGCGCCGACAGCTCGCGAGCGACGACGCCGGTGCCGGTGCCGACATCGACCACGTCCTGGCCGGCGACGCCGATGCCGTACCAGGCCGCGAGACGATCGAAGAGCTCGTCCGGCGGACCCTGGCGATGGCGGGCGTAGTCGTCGGCAGCGACCCCGAAGTCGATGCCGGGCACCGGGACCGTCGACGAGAGCTCCATGGCGTTGTGATGCCAGACCACCCGAGCGAGGTATGGTCGGATCTCGATCTTCTTGCCGGGACGGTCGCCGGGACGCCGATCACTGGTAGAGCCACGTGTCGTGGAAGGCCTGGTCGGCGTCGGCCTGGCTGCCGCCGCCGGCCAGCACCTCGTCATGGGCCCGCCGGGCGCGGTTGAACTTGACGTCGGTCTCGTCGGGGATCGGCTCACCGGGAGGCGTCTTCGGCGGCTTGATCATCTCTTCGACCTCGATCCGGTTGGCGTCCTCGGGGCTCGCGCCATCGGCGATCGCCTGCTCGCGGGCCTTGCGGGCGCGATCGAACATCTCGTCGGTCTCGGTGGGAGGCGGATCGAGGGGGTCACGATCGGGCGGGGCCGGCGCCGCGGCCGGCTCGGGAGCCGGCGGGGCTGGCTGCTCCGGCGACACGTCCTCGGATTGCCCGCTGGTCTGGCTCCGCTCGCGCTCGTTCCTGCGGTGAGCCGCTTTGTGCGCTTCCTCGGCGGCACGGCGGGCCCTGGCGCCGTCACGGTCCACCTCCGCGTCTGACTTGCCCTCGGCGCGGGCCCGCGCCCTGGCACTGGCTTCGGCCTGGGCGCCCTCCTCGGCGACCAGCGCGTCGACCCGCTCGCCCTCGGCGATCGCGTCCTGGACGGCCTGCTCCCGTTCTTCCTCCGTCTTGTACGGCCGGTTGCGGGCGGCGTCGCCGAACTCCTTGGTGAGGCTCTTGTTGTAGGCGTCGGCCCCCTTCTGCTGGCCGGCCACCATGTCCCCGATGATGCCGGTCACCGCGCTCTTCGCGGTGTCCTCCCAGCGCTTTTCATACGTGTCAGCGTCGGCGGCGACCCCGCCCGCACCCTTGAGCAGCTCCTCGAGTGCACCCAGGAGCCGCGCCTTGCCCTCGGTGTCGGCTGAGAACTGCGCCATCAGCTTGCCGACCGCCCCGTCGATGGCGGCCTCGGTCAGCGCCTCCGCGGCGCCCTTGGCGGCGCCGGTGGCGCCCTTGCTGAGCAGGCCCTTCACGTAGTCGCCGAGGTCGCGGATCGCGGCCTCGTCGAAGGCGCCTTCCACGACGCCCTCGAGCATGCCCTTGAAGGCGCCCATCAAGACTTCCTTGCCAAGCCCTCCGATGCCCTCCATGAGCGCCCCACCGCCGACGATGGCCGTGAGCGCCTGGACTCCCATCTTGGCCACCTCGACACCGACGTCCTTGATGATCTCGCCGGCGCCGTAGTTGTCCTCCAGCACCATGCGCTTGTTGCTGATGCGCTGCATGGCCGCGAGGATGGGATTGGTCCCGTAGAGCGCATCGCTGGCGGTGCTCATCACCGACACCACGTCCTCCTGCGCCTTGCGGTAGTTGCCGACCGAATTGGCGTGGTAGTTCGTGACGTCGGTGAGCGCCTGCTTGTCGTCCTCGCTCAGGGTGCCGTCCTTGAGCTTCTTCTCGAGCTCCTTGGCCGCCTCGAGCTGGCGGTCCATGTCCTCGCCCGCGTCCCCGCGGGCCCAGTCGGTGATCAAGTTGCCGTCGCCGCGCTCGATCTCGTGCAGGTCCTTGATACGCTGGATCTTCTCCGCATCGGTCTGCGGCTCGCCCTTGGTGAGCTGGAGCTCGAGCAGCTTGGCTTCGCGGCCGCCGAGGTTCTCGCCGCGGATGTCGGCGAAGAAGTCGTCGCCGTCCTTGCCGTAGCGGGCGTTGTAGTCCTTGGCCATCGCGTCGATCTCGTCCTTGGACTTGCCGGCGAGCGCCTTGCGCAGCCCCTCGTCGTCGGTGCCGAGCCCCTGGAGGGCGTTGCGGATCGCGGTGGCGTCGCTGACCTTGCCGTCCCTGGCCAGCTCCTTGCCCTTGTCGAGCTGCTCGTCCGACAGCTCGTCTTCGAGGATGTTGTCCAGCGTCAGGCCGTCGGGGTTGTCGCCCGACTTGGTCTGATCGACGAGCTTGGCCTGCAGACGCTTGCGCTCGTCCGGGCTCAGGCCTTCGAGCTGCTTGTAGATCTCCTGCTCGTCGGTGCCCCACGGCGAGTCGGCGCCGGCGCGGATGCGGGCGGCGCGCGCCGCATCCAGGTCGCCGTCGAGGTACGCTTCGACGGCGTCGTAGCGGGCGTTGTCCTCGCTGCCGCCGAGGCTGTCGGCCAGGTCCGAGCGCAGCGACTTGCCGGTGAGCTCCGCGTAGTCCTTCTCCAGCTGCGCGCGCACCGCCGGGTCCTTGATCTTCTCCAGCTCGGCGTACATCTTCTTCTCGTCGGTGAACGCGGAGTGGGCGGTGATGCCGCCGATCAGGATGCTGGGCACGCGGACGCCGGTGGCCTCGCTGATGAAGTTGCCGTTGGCGGCCTCGTCGAGCCGGTTGGCGGCGATCGCCGAGACCCGCTTCACCGGATCGTCGATCATCATGGCCTCGGCCAGGCGGGCGTCGTAGCCGCTGAGCTCGCCTTTCACGTCCTCGTCCAGCTTGCAGCCGGTGCGCGACTCGTATTCCTGCTCGACCTTGCGGCGCTGCTCGGGGTCGGTGATGCCCTCCAGCGCTTCGTGCACGGCGTCGGTGTCGGTGCCGGCGCCGTCCATCGCGACCTCGAGCTGGGCGGCTGCGGCCACCACCGGATCGCCCGACAGCCGCGCCTTGGCCAGCTTCATGTCGTCGGCGGAATCGAGGAGGCCGCCCATCGACTCTTCCATCGAGCTCTCCATGTCGCCCCAGCCCTGGGCCGCGAAGTGCGCCTTGATCGCGGCGATCTCCTCGGGTGACTTGCCCTTGAGCGCGTCGAGGATGGCGTCCTCGTCGGTGCCGATGAGCTGGGTCATGCCGGCGCGGATGTCGGCGGCGGCCTTGGCGGCGGCCTTGTCCTGCTCGTCGGTGAGTTTCTTGTCGCCCTTGCGCATCTCGGCCAGCTTCGCCTTGCCGAGGGCCGCCGCCGCCTCCAGCTGCACCTCCGACATCTCGCCGCCCTTGCCGTACGACTCCTGGCCGTCCTTGACCTCGCCGACCTCGGCCCGCTGCTCGGCATCCAGCTCGTCGTCGAGGGTGGTGGCGAGGTCGTCACCGGTGCGCTGCTCGAAGCGCTTGGCCAGCTCGGTCTTCTCCTCGGCGGTCAGGCCGTCCATGGCCGCGGCCATCTTGGTCTCGTCGGTAAGCCACTCGTCCGACTCGTACTCGAGCCGGGCCAGGCGCTGGGTCAGCTTGTCGCCGGTCATCTGGGCCTTGGCCAGCTTCATCTCGTCGTCGTCCATGGCGCCGCCGAGGTCGGTGTCGAGGTCCTTGCCGGTCTTGTCCTTGTAGGCCGCCTTCATCGCCGCGACCTGCGCCGGCGTCTTGCCCGACATCATGTCGAGCACGGCGTCCTCGTCGACGAACGTATCGTCGAGCTCGTCGGCCATCTGGGCGGCCAGCTTGTCGGCTTCGGCCTTCTGGGCCTCGGCCGCCGCGTCCTCGGCCGCGCGATTGCGGCTGGGGTCGAGGGCGTGATCGAGCTCGCTGTCGAGCTCGTTGTAGGTCTTGTCGAGCCCGTCGAGCTTCTCCTCGCGCAGCTTCTCCTGCTCGGCGATGGCCTCCTTGCCGATCTCGTCCTTGCGGATCTGAGCCTGCTCGGCGAGGTCCTTCTCGATGGCGGCCTGGCGGTTGGCCAGCCCTTCCTCGGTCGCCTTGGCGGCGGCGTCCTGCTGCGCCAGCATCAGCTTGCCGCGCTCGTCGAGGCTGCGGACCATCGCGTCGGCCTCGACGTCGATCGAGATGAGAGTCTCGGCGGCGACGCGCTGCATGTCGGCGATCCCGGCGGTGGTGCGGGCGGTCACCGTGGCCTCCACCTTGGCGACGGTCTCGCCGTTGCGCGTCTCGGCGTCCTCCGACGCCTGATCGATCGCGGCGGTGGCCTTGCGAACCTCGTCGGCGGCCGCGGCGAGGTCGCTCTCGCTGCGGCTGGCAAGGTCGGTGCGGGCCTTGGCGGCCTTGTCCTTGGCCGTGGCGAGGTCGGTCGCCAGCTTCGCCTCGAGGTCCTGGACGGCCGAGCCGCGGTCGGCGTCGATCGTCGCGGTGTCGGCGGCCAGCTTGGTCGCGGCGGTGGTGCGCTGGGTCGCGGCGTTGGTGCGGAGCTGCGCCAGCAAGGTCTGTTGCTCGCTCTCGAGGGCCCCGAGTGCGCTGACCAGCTTGGCGTCGGCGTTGCGTTTCTCGAGCGCGAGCTGGGTGTCGAGCGTGGTGTTGAGCTGCTTGGCGTCGCTCACCAGTGACTTGGCCTTCTCCTCCGCCTTGGTCCGCATGCCATCGGCGAGCTCCATCGCCTTGGTGCGGATGGTGTCGGAGGACACCGCCGCCTGGGTGCGGAGCTGGATGGCCTTGTTGGTGCCGGCCAGGAGCGCCTCGTTGAACGCGAGGACGGCGGTGCCCTTCTTCTTCTCCTTCTCTGCCGGGTCGGTGAGCTGCTCGGCGGCGGCGAGGGCCGCGTTCTGTGCCGCCAGGCCGCGGGTCTTGGCCTCCTCGATGGCGGCGGTGGCGTCGACCTCGGCGGCGTCCTTCACGGCGGCGGCATCGGTCTCGCCGCGCTCGCGGGCGTCCTTCTCCTGACGGCGTCCCTCCTCGAGGAAGGCGTCGCGCTCGCTCTCGGCCGTCGCGAGGTTCTTGGCCTTGCGCGTCTCGTTGCTGGTCTCGAGCTGCAGGAGCTCGGCCTCCAGGTTGGTGCGCAGCGCCTCGGTCTTCTCGCCCAGCTTGGTAGCTGACTCCTGCTCGGAGGTCGCCAGCTCGGCATCGACCTTGGCCATGAGCGCCTCGTGCTCGGTGGTCAGTCTCGCCTTCTGGTTGTCGAGTGTGGCCTGGAGCTCCTGGACCGCGCTGTCCTTGCCGCTGGTCAGCTCGGCGACCTCCTGGGTCTCGGCGGTCGCGATCTCTTCTTCGAGGCCGGCCCGGGTGACCTCCTTGGATTCGCGCTCGGCGGCAGCCTCGGCCTTGGCCGCGTCGCGCTCGCCGTCGAGGCGCGCCTTCTCGGCCTGCGCCTCGGCCCTGGCCGCGTCGAACTTGGTCTGCCGCTCGGTCTGCGCCTGCGCGCTGGCCGTGGCCGCGGTGTGCTGATGCAGCTCCGTGACCTCGGCGCGCTTGCGCTCCGCCTGCTGCTTCACGGCCTGCTTCTGAGCTTCCAGATCGGCGGCGCCGCTACCACCGCCGCCCGGCGCGGGACCGGCGGGCGCGGGCTTGGCCGGCGCAGGGCCGCCAGGTGCGGGTGCGCGACCGGGAGCCGGCGCGGGGCCCGACGGTGCCGGGCCAGCCGAGGGGCCCGAGAATGGGGTGTCGCGATCGAAGTACGGATCCAGCGGTGAGCTGGTGTCGTCGCTCGGTGCGAGATTCCCTCCCGGCGCGCGGTTGGCCTTCGCGTACGTGCCGCGTCCGTCCGTGGCGCGAGCTTCCTTGCCTCGGGAATCGGCGTCTACGCCGGGCCTGGGCTCGTCGTTGGTCCGCAACCGGCGGGCGGGTGCGTCGCCGACGCTGGCCGCACGGGAGTCGGGCGCGTCCTTGGTCTTGGCGGCACGAAACGCGGACGCGTCATCGGGCTTGGCGGCGCCAGGAGCGGCGGCGTCAGGCCTGGCGGCACGAAAGTCGGGCGCTCCATCGAGCTCGTCGGGCTTTTCGGCCTTGGCGGCGCGAAAGGCGGGAGCGTCGTCGGGTTTCGCGGCGCGAACAACGCGCGCGTCGTCGGGCTTCGCGGCGCTAAAAGCGGGAGCGTCGTCGGGCTTCGCGGCGCGAACAACGCGCGCGTTGTCGGGCTTTGCGGCGCGAAAGGCGGGAGCGTCGTCGGGCTTTGCGGCGCGAAAGGCGGGAGCGTCGTCGGGCTTTGCGGCGCGGAAGCCGCGCGCGTCGTCGGGCTTTGCGGCGCGGAAGCCGCGCGCGTCGTCGGGTCTGTCGAGATGGCGTTTCGCCTCCGCGTGGGCGGTGCGAGGTGTCAACGAGGGTTTCCGCGGCGAGGCTGGCTCCGCCGCGGCGGCCTGGAACGCATGGTCGGGCGCATCCGCGTGCTCGACTTCCTTGGATTCCGTTGCTTCGGTCGTGGCCGTCAGTGGTTCGCTGGCACCGGCGACACGCGTGCGCTCGAAGATGTCGTCGAACGGCAGGCCTTCGAGGCCGGGCGCGCGGTCGGTACCGGCAAGCTCCTCGGTCGCCTGAGGCATCGCAGGACCGAAAGCCGCGGCCCGCTCGAAGCCGGGCAACGAAGCCGGGCTGGCTGGCGTCGCGGGAGCTGAGCCCGCGGCGCTGGACCCTGCGCCGTCAGGCTTGCGCGCCGGCAACAGGTGCATGGCGAAGGGGTCCTCGACCGGTTCACGAAGCTTCGTCGGCTCGACGGGTTCACCAGGTTTCGTCGGCTCGACGGCGGCGGCCCTGAACGCGCGCCGATCGTCGCCGGGGCTCGCCGTGAACCGCGGCGCATCGTCCGTGCGCGCTTCGTCCGTGCGTTCGAGTCTGACCTTGCCATCAAGTCGCCGGCCCATGGGGACCGCGTCTCCGAGGGCCGCCTTGTGCTCCGCCTGGCGGCGCGCCTTGTCGAGGGGTCTCCGGGTGGCGGGCTTGACCTGGTGACGTGCGGACGCCGGCGGCGACGAAGCGCTGGCGACGAAGGCTTTCGCCGGATCGACGATCGGATCGACGATCGGATCGACGATCGCTTCGCCAGCCTGGTCGCTCGGCCCGCTCGCCGCGCGCTGAAACTTGGCTCGCGCGGCGACCAGGATCGTGTCGCCGAGGGCCCGGGCGCTCTCGGCGTCGGCGACGTTGATCACGATCGGCGCCGCCTCGACGGCGCGCGGCGGCAGCTTCGAGGTCAGCGTACGGCGGCCCGGCGTTCCCAGGAGCTGGCTGATGTCCTCGAGGCCATCTTCCTCGGCCAGGGCAGCGAGCTTGCGCAGGAACGGGTGAGTCATACGGATGCTGACCCCCTCGGTGACCCGTGTGACCGCCGCCCCGGCAGATTGTTTTCTGCGGTGCGTCCTGGGGTAGGCTAGTCCCCTTGTGGACGCGACCGCGCGAGCTGACCTCGAGGCCGAGCTGCGGCGTCGCATCCAAGCCCATGATCTGTCAGGCGCCATGACCGCGGCGGTGCGCGGCTACGGCGACGAGCTGATGGGCTTCCTCGTCGGCCTCACCGGCAACCCGTCGGAGGCCGACGAGATCTTCGGCGCCCTGTGCGAGAAGCTGTGGCGTGCCTTGCCCGCCTTCCGCTGGGAAAGCTCGTTCAGGGTCTGGGCGTACGTGGTGGCGCGCAACGAGTTCTTTCACGCTCGCCGCGGCCCCGGCAGCGTCAAGCGTCGCGGCGCGCTCGAGGACGCCAGCGTCGAGGCGGCGATCGCCCAGGTCCGCACCACCACCGCGGCGTACCGCCGCACCGAGGTCAAGGACGCCTTCACGCGGCTGCGCGAGAGCCTCGAGCCCGACGAGCGCATCCTGCTCGGCCTGCGGGTCGACCGGGGCCTCGAGTGGGTCGACATCGCGCGCGTCCTCAGCGCGCCCGACGCCGACATCAAGCGCGAGGCCGCGACCCTTCGCAAACGCTTCGAGCGGCTCAAGCACCGCCTCCGCGAGCTGGCCCGCGCCCAGGGGATCATCGAGTGAGCGGAGTGAGCGGCGATGGACCGGTGGACGAGCTCGGCGCCACCGTCGGCAGCGATGAGAGTGAAGGAACCACCGCGACCGGCTCGACCGGCGGCGACGACGGCCGGTTCCTGCGCCAGGTCGCGGGCATGACGCCGGCGGTGTCACCGCTGCCGATCGGACCGGGTGTGGTCATCGACGGCACCTACCGCATCGAGCGCCGCCTCGGCGCCGGCGGCATGGGCGTGGTCTTCCTGGCCCGCGATCTCGGACTGGCCCGCGACGTTGCACTCAAGGTGCACAGCCAGCGCGCCGCAGAGCGCCTGGCTCGCGAGGCCAAGGCCATCGCCCAGCTGGTCCACCCCAACGTGGTCACGGTGCACGAGATCGGGACCTATGAGGGCCACCCGTTCGTGGCCATGGAGTACCTCGACGGCGGCACCGCGCGAACCTGGCTGGCCGAGAAGGCGCGGCCCTGGCGCGAGGTGCTGACGTTGTACCTCGCCGCCGCCCGCGGCCTCGCCGCCGCCCATCGCGCTGGCCTGGTCCACCGCGACTTCAAGCCCGACAACGTGCTCGTCGGGCTCGACGGCCGGGTACGGGTCGCCGACTTCGGGCTGGCGCGCGATCTGGCGTCGATCGACGAGATGCCGGACGGGGACGGCGGCGCGACCCGCGACAGCGCACTCCAGCCCATCACTGCGACCGGCACCGTGATGGGCACGCCGGCGTACATGGCGCCAGAGCAACACGCCGGCGAGCCCGCTGGACCGGCGGCCGATCAGTTCGCGTTCTGCGTGTCGCTGTGGGAGGCGTGGTTCTCCCAGCGCCCGTTCGCCGGAACCGACCGCGCCACCATCGCGGACGCCGTCGCCGCCGGCGCCATCCGCGCGCCCAGCAGCGATCGAAAGGTGCCGCGCCGCCTCCGCCTCGCCCTCGAGCGCGGCCTCGCCGCCGATCCGGCGGCGAGGCATCCGTCGATGGAGGCGCTGATCACGGCGCTGGCGCGCGATCGCCGCGGCCTGGTGGCGGTGGCCGGCGGCGCCGCGGTGCTGAGCGTGGCCGGGCTCGCCGTCGGGTTGTTCCTCGCCGGGGGCGGCGACAGTCGGCCGTCGTGCGCCCGCCTCGCCGACGCCAACCCGGTGTGGACCTCGGCGCGTAAGGCCGAGCTAGCGTCGGTGTTCGCCGCCTCGAGTCGGCGGTTCGCCGCCTCGTCGTTCGATCGCGTCGCCGCCCAGCTCGATACCTACGCCGGCGGCCTGCGGGCCCAGCGCATCGAGGTCTGCCAGGCTCATCGCACCGCCAAGCAATCGCCGCAGCTCCACGATCTGCGCAACCTGTGTCTCGATGGCCGCAGGGCAGAGCTCGCCGCTCTGATCGACACCCTGGCCGCCGCCGATGACGAGGTGATCGATCACGCGATCAGCGCCAGCCGCGCGCTCGGTGACCTCGAGGCATGCAGCGACGTCGCCGCGCTGAGCGGCCTGACTCCGTTACCCGACGACGCCGCGGCGCGCGACGCCATCGCCCGGCTCGAGGTGGAGCGCGGCACGCTCACGTCGATGCAGGCCGCCGGGAAGTGGCGGCCACACCTGCCCCGGATCCGGGCCGCCACCACCGAGGCGGCAACGATCGGCTACGCCCCGCTCACCGCCCGGCTCACCCAGCTCCTGGCCAACTTCGAGAAGGACGCCGGCGAGTACGACGCTGCCCGGGCGAGCGGAAATGAAGCCCTGAGGCTGGCCGCGCTCAGCCACGACAACCTCGCCGAGGTCGATGGCTGGCTGTTCCAGATCACGCTGGTCTCCCAGAATCAGGGCAAGAACGACGAGGCGGCCAGCCTGGTGGCGGCTGCCGAGACGGCGCTGGCTCGCGCCGGCACGCCGCCGCTGTTCCGAGCGAACCTCGACAGCACGGTGGGGGCGCTCCGCATGCGCGAAGGCAAATACCCCGAAGCCCGCCAGCTGCTCGATCGGGCCTTGATCGGGCTCGAGGCCAGCCTGGGCAAGGACGATCCTGCCGTCGCGCTGGTGCTCAACCGCCTGGCCGGGGTCGACCGCGAGGAGCACAAGGCCGCCGACGGTGAGGCCCGGCTGCGCCGAGCCGCCGCCATCCTGAAGCAGGCCTACGGCGATCAGCATCCTAACCTGGCCACCACCTACTCCAGCCTCGGCCAGGTGCTCCACGTCGGCGGTCACAGCGTCGAGGCGTTGCAGATGCTGCAACAGGCGCTGGAGATCCGCGAGTCGGTCAGCGGCTCCGATCACGCTGACCTGATCGGGCCCCTCATGACCATCGGCCTGGCGATGCGCGCGATCGGCCGCACCGCCGAGACCCGGCCGTACCTCGAACGCGCGCTGGCGATCGCACGGGCCAAGCTCGGCCCCGATCACACGAAGACCGCGCTGGTCGAGATGAACCTGGCCAGCGTGCTCACCACGCTGGGCGATCACACCTTGGCGATGCCCCTCTATCGCCACGCACTCGAGATCCAGGAGCAGCGGCTGGGTCCCGCCCATCCCGAGCTGATCCCGACATTGACCGAATACGCCGACGTGCTGCGGCTGCTTGGCGACCTGCCGGCGGCTCACGCCCTGGTCGACCGCGCGGTCGCCATCGCCAAGGCCACGTTCGGCGGCGAAGGCCCGGAGTACGCGCTCGCGCTCCTGCAGCTCGCCTCCCAGCTCGACGCCGAGGGCGATCTGCGCGGCTCGCTCGCCACCAATCGCCAGGCCGCGGCGATCGTCGTACGCGCCCTCGGGCCCGATCACCCACGGACGATGTGGGCGCACCACACCCTCGGCAACGCCCTCATCACCGCCGGCCAGTACGACGAGGCCGAGACCACGCTGACCGAGCTCCATCGCCGCGTGCTCGAGCGCTACGGCGCCGACGATGTGCACACCGCCGGCGTCGCCGAGTCGCTGGGCCGACTCGCCGCCAGCCAAGATCGTGTGGCCGAAGCGTTGCGCTGGTTCGAGCTTGCCCTGCCGATCATCGAGCGCGACCTCGGTCCCGATGCGCTCGCCGGGATCCTGACCGGCGTGGCCGAGTCCCACCGCGAGCTCGGCAACCGAGACCAAGCCGTGGCCGCCGCTCGCCGGCTGTCCGCCATCCTCGACGACCCGAAGGGCGCAGCCATCCCACCGCTGACCGCCGCCGAGTCGCGGCTGGTCGCCGGCCGTCTGCTCTACGACGCCGGCGAGCGCAGCGCCGGCCGCGCCAGCGTCGAGCAAGCACACAAGGTGCTCGCGGCCAGCGGTCACCCGTCATCGGGGCGCGCGCTCGCCGACGCCGAGAGCTGGCTGCGCGCCCATCCCGTTCAGTAACCTGCGGCCTGCAGATCAGCCGGCGCGGCGGCGCAGGTAGTTGAGCAGGTCGACGCGAGTGACCAGGCCGAGCAGCTCGTCACCGTCGACGACGATGCCGACCATGCCGCGATCGAAGAGCGGGAGGAGCTGGTGCACGCCGGCGGTGGGCGCCAGGGTCTGCACCGCGGGCGACATCACCTCGCGCACCGGGCGGGCGAACGACGCGGCGCCGCGGGTGGCGTCGCCGAGCGCGGCCAGGAGCATGTCGGACTCGTCGACGATGCCGACCAGGCGTTTGCCGTCGAGCACCGGCAGCTGCGAGACGTCGCTCGAGCGCATGCGGGCGTAGGCGACCGACAGCGTGTCATCAGGGCCGACGTAGATCACGTCGCCCTCGCGGGCGCGGCGCGCGACCAGATCGCGCAGGTCGCCGGTCGCCGGCCGCACCGACAGCCCCTGCTCGTCTATCCACTGATCGTTATAGGCGGGCGACAGATGGCGGCCGCCGCTGTCGAGGATCAGCGCGACCACGCGCCGGGGCTCCTGCTGGGCGCGGCACCAGCGCAGGGCCGCAGCGATCAGCGCGCCTGACGACGTGCCGGCCAGGACGCCCTCGGCCCGGCGGAGCTCGCGCACCACCGCGAAGGCCTCGCCGTCGGGGATCGCGGCCGCGTCGGCGCCGATCACCTGGACACCGGGATCGACCTGCGCGAAGTAGCGCGACAGGCCGGCCTGCGAGTCGCCGGCGTCGAGCCCGCACACGACCGCGTCGAGGCGGCCGTCGGTCTGCGCCCAGATCTCGGGGCCAGTCGTCGCCTCGTGCGCGCGCGAGGCGGCCGGATTCTCGCGGTGATCGACCAGCCAGCCGGCCTCGTCGCGGGCGATGCGCCGGGCCAGCTCCTGCGCGTGCTGGGGATGGCCAGGCTCCACGTCGCCGCGGGTGATCACGCAGCGCGCCCCCAGCGCCTTGAGCTGCAGGATCGTCTCCTGGTTCACCTTGTCGGAGACGACCAGGGTCAGCTTGTGGCCGCGGACCGCCGCGACCAGCGCCAGGCCGAGCGCGAGGTTGCCGGCGGCGGCCTCGACGATGTGCCCGTTCGGCTTCAGCTCGCCGCTGGCTTCGGCGGCATCGATCATCGCCCGCGCGACGCGGTCCTCGATCGATCCGCCCGGGTTCTGGCTCTCGAGCTTGAGCCAGAGCTCGCACGGACCTGTGTCCATGCGCGTGACCCGCACCAGCGGCGTGTCACCGATGAGCGAGAGCGCGCTCGTCGCGGTGCGCGTCACGTTGACGACGGGGTCCCGGGTCTCTGCCACCGTGTCGAGCCTATCAACGCGGCGCGTGCCGGCGCCAGTGCCAGGGCCGCGGTCAGGTGGTGGTGGAGCTGATCCCACTCGGTGAGGAAGGCGTCGTGGCCGTGCTGCGACGAGAGCGTGGCCATCCGCGCGGCCGCGCCGCGGGCGGCCAGCGCGCGCACAAGGTCGTCGGTGTGGGCGGGCAGGTAGAGCGCATCGGTATCGATGCCGATGGCGAGTGTGGCGGCGCGGATGCGATCGAGGCCCCACGACGCCGGCCGCGGCTGCGCCGGCTCGAGCGCCGGACCGCCGAACGCTGCCGGCGCCGGATCGACGTGGGCCGGCCAGCTCTCGACACCCTCGGGTCGAGGCGGGCGCCGCGACAGATCATGGTGGTCCATGGCGCCGATCAGCGTGAGGTAGCTGCGAGCGTCGAAGCGGGCCCGCAACTTCTGGCCCTGGTGCTCGAGGTAGGTCTGCACGTGGTAACGGGCACGCGACGACCAGTCGCCCGACTCGTCGCTGCCCTGGCGCCGACCCTGGGCGCGATCGAGGCCGGGCTCGGCGCGGTACGTGATCGTGGCGACCTGGCGGGCCAGCTCGAGGCCGCGGCCGACGTCGTCGGGAAAGCCGGGGTCGGCGAGGATGGCCTGCCGGCCGACGTGGTTCCAGGCCAGGATCCAGCTCGAGGCCGCGGCGCAGGCGGCGATCGGCACCAGCCGCTCGAAGCGCTCGGGATCGAGCGCGGCCAGCGCCAGCGCCACCATGCCGCCGAGCGAGCCGCCGGTGAGCAGCTCGACCCGCGACACGCCGAGCGCGTCGAGGGCGAGCAAGATCGAACGCGCCTGATCCCACGTGGTGACGGTGGCCGGCAGATCGACGGCGGGGATGGCGAAGCCGCCTCGCGACGGCGACAGCTCGGCCGGGTAGTTGTCGTCGGTGAGGCGGGGGAAGCTGCCGTCGGCGGGACCGCTGGTTCCATAACAGCCGCCGAGCAGGTTGAAGCACAGCACCCGGACTCGCGACGGATCGAACGTGCGGCCGGGGCCGATGAGCGGCTCCCACCAGCCGCCGGGGCTGCCGGCACGGGCGTCGCCGGTGAGAGCATGAACGAGGACCACGGTCGGGATGTCGGGCGACAGCGGATCGCTGACCCGGGGCGCCCGCCGCACCATCGCCGCCAGCTCGCCGGCGCTGCGGACGACCAGGCGCTGATCGGTCTCACCGGCCGGGATGCCGCGATCGCGCAGCACCGGCGCGTCCTCCTTCGGTCCCCAGTGCCAGCCGCGCACGACGTGGTGCGTGAGCGTCGCGCCGCCCTCGAGTGTGATCGGGGCGAGCACGAGATCGAACAGGGTCGGCTCGCCGATCAGTCGCAGCACGTTCCCAGGATCGCTCATGCGGAGGTCCGGAGCATTATCCGTGATAACAGACAAGTCAACGCTATAGCGGCTTCTCTTTTTCGCAAGAGTTGCAGTACGATACACGCCATGCGGGCCTCTGCCGTCGCGCTCGTCGCGCTCCTCGCCGGAGCCGGCTGCCAGACCTTCATCGGGATCGAGGATGCCAACCAGCACCTGCCGCGCCTCGACGGCAACTACCTGGTGGGGCTCGAGCGCACGCGCGCCGACAACACCACGCGCGACGTGATCCGCATGCAGGGCACGGCCACGCTCGACGTCGACAACCGCCTGCTCGACCTCTCGCTCAACATCCTCTCGACCACCGGCGCGCCGATCACCGAGACCTCGATCTCCGACATCGCCTTTGCCGACGACCTCGACGAGGCCGAGTTCACGCTCAACCTGGCCGTGCCGGCCGGCGCCATCGCCGCCAGCCCGCCGCCGGCCCCGGCCGATCTCAACATCAACGTGCCGGTCCGCTTCATCGCCGAGGCCGACTACTCGTTCTGCGCCAAGCCGACCTCGGCCCAGGTGGTCACCATCGGCTCGGTGCTGGTCGAGACGTTCACCGCGCTGCCGGCGATCACCGACGACGACTGCGACGACCCGCTGCGCGACTGACGCTGCTCGCTCAGCGTTCGAACCGAAAGCGCCACACGCCGAAGGCGGCGAAGACGGCGGCGAAGCCGAGGATGGCGCCGATCTGGGGCAGGACGTCGGCCAGCGACGCGCCGTCGCGCACCAGCAGCGTGAAGTAGCCGTCGAGGGCCCAGCCGTGCGGCACGGCGAGGCCGACGGTCTTGAGCAGCGGCGGCATGATCGCGCGCGGCACCATGGCGCCGCCGAGCAGCCCCATGATGAGCAGGCTCACCGAGCCGACGCTGCCCATGCGCTTCTCGCTGCCGCCCAGCGCGGCGATGGCGAGGCCGAGCGCGACCGCGCAGGTCACCACCGCGACGGTGAGCACCACCAGGGCCAGCAAGCTGCCGCCGACACGCATGCCGAAGACGCCGGCGCCCAGCCCGAAGAGAAAGGCGAACTGAGCCAGGCCGACGAGGCCGTAGGGAACGAGCTTGGCGAGCAAGACGGTCGCACGCGGCACCGGCGCGGCCAGGATCCGGCGCCACGTACCCCAGCGCCGCTCCTCGGCGAAGGCCAGGCCGACGGTGAGCGCCAGGAAGAAGCCGAAGAGGACGGCGTTGCCCGGCACCGAGAGCTGGAAGGCATCGACGTCGCGCAGCGCGCGCTGGATGCCGGGCGGCGTCGCCGCCACCAGCACCGGGAGATCGGCGCCCAACGCCGGCGGGAAGACGGCGTAGTGCACGATGGCCTGGAGCGCGCCCTGCACCGGCAGGCGGACCTGCGGGGCCAGGGCCTCGTCGATGGCGAGCTCGCCAGGCCGACCGGCGGCGGGATCGAAGTCGGCGGGCAGGATGACCGCGGCGCTGACCCGATCGGCCGCCACGGCGGCGCGCGCGGCCTCGGCCGACGCGACGCGCTCGACCTCGAAGAGCTGGGACCCTTCGAGCGCGGTGACCACGGCGCGGGTCCGCGGCGTGTCGGCGGCCCACACCGCGATCGCGCGGCGGTCGCCGTCGTTGTCGCCGCTGAAGAAGGCGCCGAACACGGCGATGAACACCACCGGGAGCAGGAACAGACTGATCAGCGCACCCCGATCGCGGAGGAGGAGCTGCAGGTCCTTCTTGATGGTCGCGAGCAGCATGTCAGTCGCGCAGCGAGCGCCCGGTCAGGGTGAGAAAGACGCTCTCCAGACCGGCGCTGGCCACCGTGACCCGCACCACCGTGGCTCCGGCGGTCTCGACGTCGACGAGCAGGGGCCCGAGTTGCGCCGGCCGGGGCAGGCGCAGCAGCGGGCCGGTGCCCTCGACGGCGCCGTGCCGGGCGGCCAGCGCGCGGGCGGCCAGCAGCGCAGCGGCGTCGCCGGCTAGCTCGAGCTCGAGGATCGGCGCGCCGGCGTGGCGCGCCACCAGCTCGGCGATCGAGCCCAGGGCGACGACCTCGCCGCCGTCCATGATGGCGACGCGATCGCACAGCTCGGCGACCTCCTCCATGTAGTGGCTGGTGTAGAGGACCGTCATGCCGCCGTCGCGCAGAGCGCGGATGGTGTCGAAGATGTGGCGCCGGCTCTGGGGATCGACGCCGACCGTGGGCTCGTCGAGGACCAGCAGCGCGGGCCGGTGCAGCATGCCGGCGGCGATGTTGAGGCGGCGCTTCATGCCGCCCGAGTAGGTGGAGACGGCGTCGCGGCGGCGCTCGACCAGCCCGACCACGCCCAGGGCCCAGTCGGTGCGGTCGGCCAGGGTGGCGCGATCGAGGCCGTAGAGCCGGCCGAAGAAGGCCAGGTTCTGATCGGCGGTGAGCTCCTCGTAGAGGGCCAGCTCCTGCGGCACCAGCCCGACCGCGCGACGGGCGGCGAAGCCGGCCCGGCCGGCGGCGACCGCGTGGCCGCCGACGGTGGCGTTGCCTCGGCTCGGCGTCACCACACCGGCGATCATCGAGATGGTAGTGGTCTTGCCGGCGCCGGTGGGGCCGAGCAAGCCGAAGATGGTGCCGGCGGCGACGTCGAGGTCGACGGCCTCGACCGCCACGCGCTCACCGTAGTCCTTGCCCAGGCCGCGCAACGAGAGCAGGTTGGAGCCGGCCACGGCCGCGACCATAGCGTAAGGTCCGGGCATGCGGGTCGTGACCGTGCCGTGCCTCAAGGACAACTTCGCGTACCTCGTCGTCGACGAGCACACCCACCGCGCCGCCATCGTCGACCCCGGCGAGGCCCAGCCCGTGCTCGACGCCGTCGCCCGAGAGGGCGTGACCCTGGCCGCGATCTGGGCCACCCACCACCACGCCGATCACGTCGGCGGCAACAAGGATCTCCTGGCCGCCCTGCCCGACCTCGAGGTCATCGGTCACACCCACGACCGCGACCACGAGCGCATCCACGGCCTGACCCGCGCCGTCGCCGACGGCGACGAGGTCACGCTCGACGGACTGCGGGCCACGATCATCCACAACCCCGGCCACACCCTGGGCGCGATCAGCTGGTGGCTGCCGGCCGAGGCCGCGGTCTTCACCGGCGACACGCTCTTCGCCGCCGGCTGCGGCCGCATGTTCGAGGGCGACGCGCCGATGATGCACGCGGCGCTGCAGCGCCTGGCCGCGCTGCCGCCCGAGACCCAGGTCTACTTCGGCCACGAGTACACCGAGGCCAACCTCAAGTTTGCCGCTCACACCGAGCCGGGATCGGACGCGATCGCCCAGGCCATCGCACGGGCCAGCGCGCAGCGCGCACGGGGAGAAGCCACCTCGCCGTCGACGATCGGGATCGAGCGCGCGACCAATCCATTCCTGCGCGCCGCCGACGCCGCCGAGTTCGGCGAGCGGCGAACGGCCAAGAACACGTTCAAGTAGTCACGGCAAATCATAGGTCAGCGTCACCGCGCTGCCCTTGCGGCGCACGCCGAGGTCGACGCGGCGCAGGCCGTCGAGCTTGTCGTACATGCTCATGAGCACCTGGGGCGAATCGATGGCGCGGCCGTCGATCGACTCGATCACGTCGCCGGCGGAGAGGCCGAGCGCCGTCGCCAGCGAGCCGCTACGAGCGGCGGTGACGCGAACGCCGGCGAGCTGACCGTCCTTGTTCACCGGCTGCAGGCGCACGCCGCGGGCGGCGGCCGTGCCGCCGGTGCCGGCGGCCACCAGCTCGCGGATCAGCTTGCGATCGACCTCCCACCGGTTGTCGCCCACCGCGCGGATGCGATCGGCCCACGGATCGGCCGTGGCCGCGCCGTCACCGCGCTTCGACGGCTTCCCGGCGGTGTCGCCACCGCTACCGGCGTTCGCCTCGCTGGCGAGCGCGACCCGCACGGTGGTCTCGGCGTCGAAGCGCACCACGATGGCGCCGGGCTCGATCGACTCGAGCACGCCGCCGCCAGGCAGCGCGGCACCGAGCACGAAGGCACCGGCGACGTTGCCGGCCTCGAGCGTCGCCCAGCCATGGCGTCCGACCTGGGTCGCGATCACCCGCGGCAGCGCGCGCGCCACCGGCGAAGCACCGCGCTCTGCTGGGCCGTCGTCGCGCGGCGGCGCGCACGTCGAGCAGAACATGTTGCGCGCCAGCAGCTCGGCGGTCGTCGATCGCGGATCCGCCGGGGTGACGGCGAGCGGCGACGCGGCCGCCGGCGACGCCACCACCGGCGGCGGGAGCGGCGGAGCGACCCCGGCGGCATGCGACCACGCCCGCGACGTGAACCACGCCGAGGCCAGCGCTGCCGCACCGACGATGGCCGCGCTCGAGCCCAGCCGGAGACGTCGCGTGACGATGCGCATGTCGTGCTCCTATCCACATCGCGTGCCGGGCCGCCGCGCGCAGGTCATCCTCGACGAAACGGGCGCTTGCGGGCGCGCCGCGCCGCCCAAGCGCCATCTCGCCCTCGGCGTCTGCGCCCGGCGCGCCATCCTGGCAGCGGCGCCGCGGCACCCCACCGCATCCCCTCGCGCGTGCGTCATGGGTATAAACTCGATGAACCGATGCGCTCGTTGCCGCAGAGCGTGGGGAAATACCAGGTGCTGGAGCGGCTGGCGGTCGGCGGCATGGCCGAGCTCTTCAAGGCCCGCGCCACCGGAGAGCACGGCTTCGAGAAGCTGGTGGTGATCAAGAAGATCCTGCCCCAGCTCGCCGCCGATCCGTCGTTCATCCAGATGTTCCTGGACGAAGCGCGGCTGACCGCGCAGCTCGATCACCCCAACATCGTCCACGTCTTCGAGCTCGGCAGCGATGCCGACACGCCGTACATCGCGATGCAGTGGGTCGACGGCGTCGACCTGCTTGCGCTGCTCCGCGAGTGTGCGCGCGCCCAGATCCGCCTACCCGCGCACCTGGCCGCGCTGATCGCCCGTGACATCGCCGACGCGCTCGACTACGCCCACCACGCCACTGCGGCCGACGGCCGTCCACTCGGCCTCATCCACCGCGACATCTCGCCCGGCAACGTCCTCATCTCGCGCCGCGGGGACGTCAAGCTCACCGACTTCGGCATCGCCCGCGCCGCCGAGCGCCAGCACAAGACCGAGGCCGGCATGCTCAAGGGCAAGTACGGCTACATGTCGCCCGAGCAGGTGTCGGGTGCCGAGCTCGACGGCCGCAGCGACGTCTTCTCGCTGGCCGTGGTGCTGGTCGAGATGGTGATGGCGCGCCGCCTGTTCACCGCGCCCAGCGACCTCGACGTGCTGCTCATGGTGCGCGACGCCAACCTCGAGCGCCTGCACCAGTACTCGGTCGAGATTCCACTCGAGCTGCGCGTCCTGGCCGAGCGCGCGCTGCAGCGCCTGCCCGACGGCCGCTACGCGAGCGCGGGCGAGATGCGCGACGCGCTCACCGGCTGGCTGCACCGCAACGGCCGCCCTGACGCGCGTGACCTGGCCGCGTTCGTGGCCCGCGTGCACGCCGCGCCCACCGCGCCCGACGACGGCACGGTGCAGGAAGCCCACGACGAGCTCGGCACGCTGAGCGGACCCGCCACCCAGATGAGCAACGCGGCGGCGGCGCGCGAGCGCGACGTCGCCCGCGCCGAGTTCATCTCCGGCGCCACCCGTGATCAGCTGGACCCGGCCGACATCGTCGTCGAGGACGAACCGTCGCACGAGGTGTACATCAGCGAGGATCCGGCCGCCGCGCCCGACAAGAGCCCGCGGCCGCAGCCGGCCGAGAGCGGCGATCTGCGCCAGGTGTCGCCGATCCGCCTGCTGTACCGGCTGGGCCGGGCTCGCGCCAAGGGCCTGCTCGTGCTCGAGGGCCGCGCCGGCATCCTCAAGGAGGCGTACCTCGACGACGGCGACCCGCAGTTCGTCTCGTCGAACGTGACCAGCGAGCGGCTCGGCGATTACCTCGTCGCCCAGGGCGCGATCACGCCGCAGGCGCTGCAGCGGGCGGTGGCGGTGATGCCCCACTTCGCCGGCAAGCTCGCCGACACGCTGGTCGGCCTCGGCCTGCTCAAGCCGCTCGACGCCTACCGCCTGCTGGCGCGCCAGGTGAGCGCCAAGCTCATCGACGTGTGCACCTGGCCCAAGGGCAAGTACCGCTGGTTCGAGGGCCGCGCCAACCCCTTCACGGTGCGCCCGCTGCACCTCGACGCCCGCCGCATCCTCGGCGCTGGCGCCACCGTGCTCGACGTCGCCTTCGTCGACGACTGGGCCGGCGGCGTGAGCGAGGCCCGGCCCGTCGCCCGCGCCAGCGACGAGCTCGAAGCCTTCGGCGTCGGCGAGGCGTTGGCCCGCGTGCACGAGATGGCCGACGGCCGCTCCACCGTCGCCGAGCTCCTCGCCCGCGTCCGCTCACCTGACGCCCGCACCAACTTCCTCCGCCTCCTCTACCTGCTCGCCGAAACCGATCAGATCGACCTCTCGCGCTGAACGATCCCTGAATCTCGACCTCGACCTCGACCTCGACAAGGTCGAGGTCAAGGACAAGGTTCAGTGCCCGGGCTACCGCTTCGGCACGAACAGCTTGACCTCGACTCGGCGATTGCGCAGGCGGCCGCGGTTGGTGTCCTCGTCGGAGACTGGCTGCTCGAGGCCCAGCGATTCGATGATGAAGCGGCCCTTGTTGAGACCGCGCCCGACCAGCGCGTTGCGCAGCGAGGCGGCGCGGCTCCGGCCCAGCTCGAGGGCAAGCTCGGCGGGATCGGGGACGGCGCCATCCGCGGGCGGCGGCGCGGAGGGATCCGGGAGGGCCTCCTTGGCGTCGGTGTGACCGACCAGGATGAGGCGCACCGACGGGTGATCGCGGAGCACCTTGACGATGCGCTCGAGCCCGTCACTGGCGGTGGCCCGGACCGCGATGTCGCCTGGCGAGTAGAGCAGCCCCTCGACGGTGCCGATGATGCTGTCGACGTCGGCGTGCACGGTGTCGGGGCAACCCTCGTCGTCCTCGAAGCCGTTGTAGGTCTCGAGAACGGTCGGACACTTGTCGGCGACGTCGAGGATCTGATCGCCGTCGTTGTCGATGTCGGGACAGCCGTCCTTGTCATCGAAGCCGTCGTGGTCCTCGGCGCGCTCCGGGCAACCGTCGGCGGCGTCGACGTAGCCGTCGCCGTCGGCGTCGGGCGGCGGCGGCGGCGCCTCGATGCGACGCTGCTTCTCTGCCCCTGACTTGCCGAGCGTGAACCAGACGCCGGCGGTGAACTCGGCCTCGACCGTGACCGGCTTCTCGCCGCCCCGGCCCTGGAAAAGCATGGCGCGGGCATCGAAGCGCAGGGCCACGCCGCGGCCGGGGTTCCAGCCGACGCCGCCACCGGTGTAGCCCTCGGCAGTGAGCCCGCTGGGAAAGATGCCGCGCTTGGTGGACAGCACCACGGGCATGCCAGCGCCTAGCACGGCGAACGGCCGCAGGCGACGATCGGGCCGGACCTGGAAGCGGAGGTGGGCCCGCGGCTCGAACCACAGGACGTCGATGTCGTACTCGCGGGTGGTTGCCGGCGAGAGGCCGAGCTCGACCTCGGGCACCAACCACGGTGTGATCGGCCGGGCCGCGCGGATGCCGATCAGTACGCTGTTGGAGAGCGACGTGTCGAACATCTCGTTCTTGCCGAGGATGGAGTCGTCGGCGAACAGGCGCGGTCCGAGCAGGCCACCGACCTCGATGGGCTCGGCCTGAGCCGGGCTCGGTGCCAGCGCGACGAGACCGGCACAGACGGCGAGGGGGAGGACCCGCTGCATGTGGGCAGCAGTATACAGGAGCGTGCGCCAGATCGCGGCGGCCAGCAGGTTGCTGGACAGAGGCCGGTCGCGCCGGTAGCTTGAGCGATCGACGGATGAGAGCACTGTTCCTGACCGCGCTGGCGCTGGCTCCGGCGCTGACCGCCGGCTGCGGCGACGACGGGGGGACCTCCCCGGTCGACGGCGCCACCGCGCCCGACGCCGGCGGCGGCGACGGCGCGCCCGGCGACTGCCATCCCGAGACCGACGACGCGCGCAACGACGCGACGTCGGAGCCGACCGGGGCGACCTTCGGCGGCCAGCGGGTCGCCGTGTGCGGCAACGTCGACATCGATCATCCCGCCGGCGACCTCGTCGACCGCGACCTCTACCAGGTCACGGTGGCGCCCGGCTCGCCCGTGGTGGTGCGCCTCAGCGCGCCGCTGGCCGAGGAGGTCGAGCGCCTCGATCTGCTGGTCCGTGACGCCGGCGGCGTGCGCGCGATCGCCCGCGTCCGCGCCGGCAACGCCGTCACCACGCTGGTCCTGCCGGTCGGCGAGTACACGCTCGGCGTCGAGGCCCGCTCGGCGGGCGCGGTGACGAGTTTCCCCTACCGCATCGAGATGAACGCCGACACCCCGGCGTTGCGCTGCCCGCCCATGGGCGGCGGCACCATCCATCCCGAGGCCGACGAGAGCGCCAGCGGCCACCGCGCCAACGACGTGATCGAGGTGCGCCAGCAGCCGCCGCTGCTCGCCGCCATGGCCACCAACGCGACCGGCGACGCGCCCGACGCCACCCAAGAGGCGGTCACCGCCGGCAGCCGCTTCGCCGTCACCGGCAGCTCGGCCAACGTGACCACCGTCGGTGACGAGTACCGCGATCGCGACACCTTCTCGTTCTACACCGGCTCGACGACCAACCAGCTCGACCTGCGGGTCGCGTGGAGCGGCGGCATCGCCGATCTCGACGTCCTGGTCTTCGAGTCGGACAAACCCACCGATCCCATGGGCACCCCGACCGCCGCCGTGATCGGTGAGGAGATCGTGGTCACCTCCGTCGAGCCCCAGACCCAGTACTGGCTCTGGGTCGGCGGCTCGAACCGCTCGACCTCGTTCCCGGTCGCGTACACCGTGTACATCTGCGGCCGCGAGATCGCAGCGTCGCCGATCTGAGCCGGCGATTCACAGGCGCATCGCCTCCACCCACTTGTTGGGCCGGCGCGCGAGGTCGTCCCAGACCCGCAACGTGGCCGGGCTGGTGGTGCTCTGGGTCGCCACCGTCTTCGGCGCCTGCCCCGACCGCACCCACTTCACCGTCTTCGGCAGCGCCCGCGCGTCGTACTCGAACGTCGCCACCGTCCCGTTCGACGCCGTCGTGTCCGGCGTAGGCCTGGGACACCACCCGGCCCCCGGGCCGTAGCTGAAGGGCCGACGTCCACGGCGAGGGTGCTGGCTTCCGACTCGAACCCTCTTCTCTCCTCGGCGTCCTCGGGCCCGGCTACGGCGAAATGATCGCAGGGTCGACCCGCCGGGCGACTGGCTCGACCGTCAGTTCACGACGTCTTCAGGCTGCCGGCTTGCATTGCCTAGTCGGACATCCCGTTCTCGAATCGATCGAGCGCCGTCTGCATCAGCTCGTGTGCCCCAGCCAAGCCCTCAAGCTGTCGCCGGAAGTCAGCCGTTCGGTCCTCCGAATCCCCAATGAGGCCCGCGAGGTACTCCGCGACATCCAGGACGTGTTCGAGCGAAGAACGATCGCTGCCTTGCTGAACCATGAGCCGTGCGCGGATAATGACCCACTGAAGGGCGAGTGCCGCGTTCGACGAGCGAGACGGGTCAATCATCGGGAGTGCAACCACGTTGGAGGATGAGTTCGATCGTTTCGGCGAGTTGTCGAGCGATGCGCAGGTTCTCGTTCCGCGGATCTCGACGAGCGTCACCCGGATGCGCGAAGAGCGGATCTAGAACACGCCGTCTATGTGAGTCTCACCTCGCAGAATGAGGGCATCGCTGGCGGGCTCAGTCGTAACCCCAAGCGTGGAAGGTGTCGCACACGCCGCACCCGCCGCACCCGCCGCACCCATCAGCGATGCGCGGGCTGTCTATCTCATCCACTGCATAACATCATGATTCGCTATGGTCTCCGCAAGCTGCCTGGGAGAGATGCCATGCTTATTCCTATGCTCAGGGTTCGCACCACCTGAGCGCAACGCCTGTATGACCTGGCCTCGTCCACGCGACTGGAACACCGCGCGCCACAGAGGCGTATTGCCCTGATCGTCCTCAAGATCGACCAGAGCTCCCAATCCCAAGAGAGCGTTGACCATCTCAACGGCGTGCTCACTCGCCGCGAAATGAAGCGGAGTCCATGAGTGACTGTCCCGAGCGTTCACGTCCGCCTGGGCGGCGAACAACAGGCGAACCAGCCCCTCGTCCTTCTCTATGACAGCGTGGTGAAGCGCAGTGCGGCCTTCCCCGTCGACCTCATCAATGCGCGCGCCGGCGGCAATGGCTGCAACAACTGCCGCCGAATCGCGACACAGCACTGCGCTGGTAATTGGTGGCACAGACGTCGCCTTCTTCATGGCTTCTCGAACTTGTGGCTGCGATTGGCGGACTTATCCTCAAGCTGGTAAAGGGTGGGATCATTCATTCGGTCATTGAACTCCTGCTGCGTCAGTCCCTCTGCCTCCGCCTTGGCTTTCTCGCGGCGGAACTCATGGCCAGGCTTGTGCCCTCTGTCCGGAGTCCCTTCGATAGGCTTGCCTGTATTGGGGTCGATCGGCTTCCCGTCGGCGGTTCTGGGAGCGGCGCCATCCATTCCCTGCCGAGTGGTCTTCCGCAGATACGGACGGTGCAGTCCTTTGGCGGGACAATTGTGGACCAGCGTCCAGAAGCTGCCAACGTGGTAGGAGCCGAAATCAAGAACCTCGAAGTTGTAGACGGTCTGCATCAGGCCGGTCGAAACGATGCCGTCGACCGTCCCCGCCCCTCGCCCACCCAGCAGGACCGCGTCACCGATCGTCAGGTTCGCCACCGCGACCCAGCCGTGCTGCGTCCAGAACGGGTGGTCGTCGGTGGTCCTCAAAGTCTCTCGATTGCCATCAGCGTCGACGACGGTGACGTCGATCGTGGGACGCCCTTCGCGGACGAAGGTCTCGAGCACGGGCTTGAGCTCGACTGCGCCGGTGTCGACGTTGCGCGCCCAG
>SXJR01000258.1 GCA_005779305.1 Myxococcales bacterium | reverse complement strand
TTTGGGCGTGCCGTCGTCGACGGCGGAAGGCTCACGCCACCGACCACGACCTCGACGTATGCGCTGGTGGCGGTCGCCAGCGCAGTCACGCAAGGCACACCGACGTTGATGCGGAAATGTCCCTCGACGAGCTGCGTCGCCGGTTGCGGGCCGCTGGTGCAGATCTGATTGCCAGTTCCGGTCGCGGCGCTGTGAAACCGGACCTCGATGTCTCGCGGTCCTGTGGCCGGCGTCGATCCATCCAGCAACAACCCCGAGTAGTAGAGGCGCTCGGCCGCCGGCGGCACATCGGCGCCGACGGTGCGGAGCCGGAATCCGACCACGCTGGCGGCGAGGCCGCCAGCGAACCCCAGTGCTGCGATGAGTAGTCCGCGCTTCATGGTGTCAATCCTCCGGTGACGCACAGACCACCTGGCGTCGCGCAGACGGTCTCGCCGATCTCGAACCCTGCATTCACCAGCTTGAGCGTGGTCGCCGAGTTCACGCCGCCGCCGATGCTGGAGACGCCACCGAACACGGTCAACACCCCCGCGCCGTCGGTGCTCGCGTCGATCGGCGCGGCGGCGTCCGTGCCTCCGTCGGAGGCAGGCGCGTCGACGGCGGCGGCGTCGGTGGTCGCGGCATCATCGACGCCACCGGCGTCACTTCCGGCGTCACTTCCGGCGGCCCCGGGCGGCCCGATGCCGAGGATGCTGTTGCACCCGGCCATCGCGCCTCCCGCCACGCACAAGACGACTACCACTCGCAGCGGGATCGACCGTGACCACGTCGCACGCACCGCGGGAACCTACCATGCGGGGCACGGAAGCCGTGGGAGTCCTTCTGAGCTTGTGGCACCATCGCGCCGTCGGTTGCGAAAGGTGGTCTTGTGAACGCTCACGCTCCTCCGCAGGTAGGCGACGTCCTCGCCAGCAAGTACCGGATCGATCGCATCCTCGGCGAGGGCGCGATGGGGATCGTCGTCGCCGCGACCCACCTGGAGCTCGGGACCCAGGTGGCGGTCAAGTTCATGTTGCCGGCGGCGGTCGCCGGCCATGAGGGCGTCGAGCGTTTCCTGCGTGAGGCGCGCGCGGCCTGCCGGCTGCGCAGCGAGCACGTGTGCCGGGTGCTGGACGTGGGCCGACTCGAGACCGGCGCGCCCTACATCGTCATGGAGATGCTCGAGGGCGAAGACCTGCAGGGTGTCCTCGACACCCGAGGCGTCGTCCCGATCGGCGTGCTCGCGCGCTACGCCCAGCAGATCTGCGAGGCGATCGGCGAGGCCCACGCGCTGGGCATCGTGCAGCGCGATCTGAAGCCCCAGAACCTGTTCCTGGTGCGCAAGTTCGGCGGCGCCGAGGTGGTGAAGGTGCTCGACTTCGGCATCTCGAAGCTGGCCAGCAGCGATGACGCGATCCGGACCCACCATGCGGCGATCATGGGCACGCCGGCGTACATGTCCCCCGAGCAGTGCCAGTCGTCGGCGCAGGTCGACGGCCGCACCGACATCTGGGCGATCGGCGTGATCCTCTATCAGCTGTCGTCGGGCCGGTTGCCGTTCGACGGCAGCGACTTCCTGCAGCTCGCGATGGCGGTGATGAACACGGTGCCGCCGCCGCCGAGCACGATCCGCGGCGACCTGCCGCCATCGTTCGACGCGGTCGTGATGCGTTGCCTCGCGCAGGATCGCGAACGACGTTTCGCCACGGCGCAGGAGCTGGCAGCCGCGCTCGAGCCCTTCGTGGGCCTGGCTTCCGGCCCAACACCGCCGATGTGGGCTCAACCGACGACGATGTCGGGCACGGGCTCGAGGACGGCGCCGGGCACCACGCTCAGCGGTGCTGCCGGCGCCGCTGCCATGACGGTTGCACCGCGGCGCCGGACCGCGCTCGTGGTCGGGGGCGTCGGGGTCGCGGCCGCCGGGGCGCTGCTGCTCGCGATGCTCGCCGGTGGTGGTAGTGGCGGCGGACAAACCGAAACGCCGGGCCCCGCGGCGACCTCTCCGGCTGCGGCTGCACCGGCACCTTCGGCCGTGCCCGCACCCGTGCCGGTCGACCCGCCGCCCGTGGCGGAGCCGGCCGTTGCTGTGCCGACCGAGAACGCGCCAGCCCCGGTCCCACCGGTCGCACCGGTCGCACCGGAAGCCGCGCCAGCGCCGGCCGGCGCCGCGCGCACGCCGGATGTCCCCAGCACACCTGGCACGCCGTCGGGAAAGACGGCGCGATCGCCCCGGAGCAAGCCGGTCGACCTCCACGTCGGGACCTTGACGGTAGACACGATCGAGGCCGAGCGGATCAAGGCCAAGAAGATCGAGGCCGAGGAGATCGAGGCCAAGCGCATCGAGGCCGAATCGATCAAGGCCAACAAGATCGAGGTGAAGGATGAGGACGTCTTCAAGAAGTAGCGCCGGCGCGGTCGCCCTGGCGCTGATCGCGATGTCGTCGACGGCGCTCGCTCAGCCTCGGGTCGATCCAGGCTCCGCGATCTCGCTCTACGACGAGGGCCGTCGGCTCTTCAACGCCAAGCAGTACGACCTCGCCTGCCCGAAGTTCCAGGCCAGCCTGGCGCTGAACCCAGAGGACATCGATACGCGCGGCATGCTCGCGCTCTGCTACGAACGCGCAGGCAAGCTCGCCAGCGCCTGGGCCGAGTTCCGGGAGGTCCGGGTCCGGGCGCAGCGGGCCAATCGTGCCGAGCCGGTGCGCGTCGCCGACGATCACATCAACGCCCTGGCTCCGAGGCTCGCCAAGCTGACGATCCACCTCGCCCCGACGCCCGGCGTGACCGTCAGGAAGAATGGCGTCGAGATTCCGCCCGATGCGTTCGGCAGCGGCCTGGCGGTCGATGCCGGCACCTTGAGTCTCTCGGCCGAGGCTGCGGGCTACGAGACCTGGACCGGCGAGGTCCAGATCGAGGACGGCGACGTCAAGTCCATCGACGTGCCCGCTCTGGTTCGGGCGCCCGACGCCGATCGTGTGGCCGATCGTGTGATCGACGCGGGGCCGACGACCGTGATCTCGCGGCCGATGCTCTCGACGCCGCGGTGGGGCGCCGTCGGTCTCGCCGGCCTCGGCGTCGTCAGCCTCGGCATCGGGGCCTGGGCCGGGCTGGATGCGCGGGCCAGTCGCGACGACGCGCGCGCGCTCGGGTGCAACGACGACCTGTCGATGTGTCCCGAGGTCGCGCTGGGCACGGCCAACGCCGCCTACTCGCGCGGCCGGCTGGCCACGGGGTTCTTCATCGGCAGTGGGGTGCTGGTGGGCGCAGCCGCCGCCGTGTGGCTCCTCATCCCGCCGCCGGCGACTGGCTCGTTGCGCGTCCAGCCTTCGATCGAGCGCACTGCCGTCGGACTGACGGTCGGCGGCGATCTCTGATCGTCCACGTCCACGCCCTCGTCCACGTCCACGTCCACGCCCTCGTCCACGTCCACGTCCACGTCCACGTC
>SXJR01000257.1 GCA_005779305.1 Myxococcales bacterium | reverse complement strand
GCATGTTTCGGAACCCTGGAATGAATCAGAGTCGCGGCCGGCGATCGCCACGCTGCCGGCGCCGAGCACGCGGCCGGCGAGCAAGCGGGCCAGGCTCGACGCCCCCGCGCCGGCGGGCGCGCCGATCATCACCACCTCGCCGGCGGCGACGGTGAGCTCGGCGCCCTCGAGTAGCGACGCACCGCCGCGGTGGGCGAACGTGACCCCGGCCAGCTCGATCATGGGAGAGGCGTCACCCTTCATGGCTCTTCACTCGTACTGCGCGGGCCGAGACGGGGCAAAAAAACGTCGTACGATGCGCCATGCTCCTTCGCCCGCTCGGGCCTTGGCTCGCGCTCGCCGCGCTCGCCGCCTGCCGCGGCACGTCGCCTGATCCGCGGGTCGACAAGCTGAAGGCCGAGCTCGAGGTCGCGCAGGGCCGCATCGTCGCCATCGAGCAGAACGGAACCGTCGTCGACGCCAAGAGGGTCGCGCGCGAGCTCGCCGCCATGGGCCCCGACTCCAAGCTCGCCGGTCCGATCGGCCACGAGGGCCCGATGGGGCCCGTCGGACCGCAGGGGGTACCCGGCCCCGTCGGGCCGCCCGGCACCGGCCCCGAGGGACCTCCCGGCCCCGCCGGCGCGCCCGGCCCGCAGGGCATCGAGGGCCCGCAGGGCATCCAGGGTCTGCAGGGTCCGCAGGGCTTGCAAGGTCCCCAGGGCCCGCAGGGTCCCAAGGGCCCGGCCGGCCCTCCCGGCGCCTACGCCGGCAAGAACGATCTGTCGCGCCGCGAGTCGCGCATCACCGTCGGCCCCGGCCTGGTCGCCACCGCCGTCGCCACCTGCGAGCGCTCGCGCGATCTGGTGATCACCGGCGGCTGCTACGCCGATCCGATGTGGATGGCGGAGCTGGTCGCGGCCCGCCCGGTGGCGCTGCACGATCCGGCGGCCCAGGCCGGCTGGCGCTGCGACTACCGCAACACCAGCCCGCAGGCGACGATCGAGGTCGTCTCCGAGGTGTACTGCGTGCCGCCGCGCGAGTAGCGACGCCTCGCGAGCGCCTCGCTCAGTAGCAGAGCAGTCCGTTGGGCGCGTTGACCGGGCGTCCGACGTCGATGACGGCCGTGGTCGACTCGGTGCCGTCCTTGAAGATGCGGACGCCCGACGCGCCGAAGGTGATGTCGCCGGTCACCACGTGGCCGCCGGGACAGGCCGCTACCGACGAGATGAGCTGGGTCGAGCCGCTGATGGCGGCGCCCAGCGTGCCGGTCGCGAGATCGATGCTGCGCAGCCGTCCGAAGTTGTTCGAGAAGTCGCCGTTGAGCGCGAAGGCCGCGATCCACAGCTTGCCGCCCTCGGGATCGACGTCGGCCGCGGCGACGTAGCCGGTGAGGGTCGAGTTGGTGACCGCACAGCCGTTGCTGGCCGGCGTGTTGCCGACGCTGACCCGCTCGAGACAGCCGTTGGTGTAGCTGGTCAGGCTGGGCACCGTGGGGATGAGCAGATCGCCGCCGAACATGCTGGTCTCGGGCGTCCGCACGAAGCGGCCGAGCGGGTTGTTGCTGGCCAGGTCGAAGGTGGTGACCACGGTGTCGTTGGTGGCGTTGATGACCGCGATCTTGCCCAGGCCGCGCGGCACGTAGCTGGGGTCGAAGATGTCGCAGGCCACGAAGACGCGATCGCCGACGGCGTAGGCCGAGATGCAGTTGGGCGCACCGTCGACGTCGAGGGCGCCCAGGTTGATCGTGGTCATCACCCGGGTGGTGCGGTTGATGACGCGGAGGCCGCCCATGGCGTCGAACACCGGCACGTACAGCTTGTCGCCGACCACGGCCACGTCCTGCGGGTTGGAGCCGCCGCCGGTGCCGAACTGATCGATGAAGCGGAAGGGCGAACGGCCCACGATGGTCACGTTGTTGCCGCCGGCGCGGTTGACGATGAACAGCTCGTCACCGAAGCGGCGGATCCACGGCTCGCCGCCGACCACGCCGGCCAGAGCGTTGCGGGTGGGCGTGCGCGAGGCCACGTCGATGGTCGAGAAGATGCCGGTGACGCTGAAGTCGCCGGTGACGGCGATCGCGGTCGGCATGGGCGGGCCGGGCGCGTCGATGGCGGGCGGCGCGTCGAGCTCGACCTGGGGCGCGTCGACGGTGGGAAGGAGGTTCTCGTCCTCGCCACTGCATGCAGCGAGCGCAGCGGTGGTGGCGAGAGCGAAGACGGCGACGGTGGTAGTGGACGTGGGGCGCAACATGAAGACTCCTCGAGAACGATGAGCTAGCGATGAGCTAGTGAGACCAGTCCAGACGCAGATAGACGGCGCGGCCGGGCAACGGGTACCCGGCCACGTCGGAGACAGCGCGCGGAACCTCGGCCAGATCGGGCCGGGGCGGCGGATCGAGCGGCACCAGCTCGATCCGGTTGTCGCGCAGGTTCTTGACCTCGACGGCGACGGTGACGCCGGCGCCGAGCTCGAGCTTGCCGCCGGCGCCGTAGAGCCAGCGCGCGGGCACCTCGGCCAGGTTGGAGTCGTCGAGGAAGCTGCCCGACGTGAACGACGCGTCAGCGAACAGCGCCACCATGTGGCCGGCGACGCGACGAGCGACGTCGCCGCGGGTGTAGAGCGCGTGCAGCGGGCGGCCGGGCAGGCGCTTGCCGTCGAGGGACGGTTCGGTCGACTCGGCGCGGGTGTCGGTGAGCGTGTAGTTGGCGGCCAGGGTGAACGTGCGCGCGGCGCGAGCGCTGGCCACCAGCTCGACGCCGCGCAGGCGCGCTCCCGGCAGGTTCACCGGCCGCGCCACGAAGCCGCCGGTGGTGACGAAGACGATCGGATCGCGGGGCGCGGCCCAGAAGCCGGCGGCCTCGACGTAGACGCGATCGACCAGCGGACGGGCGCGAGTGCCCTCGGCCGCCGCCGGCGCCCACACCATGCCGGCGTCGCCGACCCAGCCGCGCTCGCTGCGCAGATCAGGGCTGCCGACGATGAAGCCGCGATCGCCGAACAGCTCGAGCGCGGTCGGCACCCGGGTGTAGCGGCCGCCGGTGGCCTTGATCGCAAGATCGGGCGTGGCCAGCGCGCGCACGCCGACCCGCGGGCTGGCGAAGACCTCGGTGCGCGCCACCAGCTCGATGGGCGTGCCGCCGGCGCTGCCGTCGGCCAGCGGATCGGTGCGGAGGAGCTCGACGCGCAGCGAGGGCTCGATGGCGAGCCGGCCGCCCAGCGTGCCGACGTCGTCGGAGATCGCCAGCGCGGTGCCGGCCCGAGTGCCGTAGGTGCGCAGCGGCATCCCGCCGCCGACCTCGCGATCGCGGAACAGATCACCTCGCAGCTCGAGCGCGGCCACACCGCGATGACGGCCCCGGGCCAGCGTCGCCGCCGCCTGAGCGCCACCGGCGACGGTGAGGTAGCGCCGATCCTGCGCGGCCAGGCCGATCTCGTCGTCGGGATCGTGGAAAGCCTGGGCCTCGACGGCGCCGTGGACGCCGGTGCGGACCACGAGACCGTCGACGGCGCCGGGCTCGTCGAAGGTGAGGGCGCCGTCGGCGATGGCGCCAGCGCTGTCGAGCGAGGCGCGCATGGCCTGATCCCAGGCCGCGCCGGGTAGACCCTGGCGTTTGCCGAGCACGCGTCCGCCCAGCTCCCAGCGCAGCGCGCGACGGCGGCCGGCGACGCGCAGCGCGCCGTCGACCTCGTCGAAGCCGTTGTTGGCGCGGGTCGCGACGCGGTCGTCGGCGCGCGACAGGTTGGTGCCGCCGTCGTCGAAGTACGAGAAGTCGCCGGCCGCGCCCGCGTAACCGGCGCTGGTGGTGAAGGCGAGCCCGCCGTCGACGTCGGCGTCGCCATCGGTGAGCCGCAGCCGTGCGCTGCGGGCCCCGAACGAGCCGCCGCCCAGCGACGCATGCCAGCGCGCTCCACCGGGACCGCGGCCGATGCGAGTGACCAGGTTGAGCGCGCCGCCCACGCCGGCGCCGCCGAGCGCGATCGGCACGCCGCCGCGGTAGAGCTCGATCTCGCCGAAGCCGTCGAGGTCGAAGCGGGAGAGATCCACCGTCGTGGTGCCGAGCCGCGACAGCGCGACGCCATCGACGAGGATCTGGGTGTGGCCCGGCGCCGCGCCGCGCACCGCCACCGACGAGAAGCTGCCCAGCCCGCCCAGCGAGCGAGCGTCGGCCCCGACCGCGGCGCCCACCGCCTCGGCCAGGCCGCGGGTCTCGCCCGCGCGCTCGTCGACGTGGACCAGGGTCAGGAACGAGGACACCGCCAGGGCGCGCCGCCGGTCGCGGGCCTCGGTGTCGGGCCCGGCCAGATCGGCGACGCCGCCGCGCGGCGCGGTGTCGTCGATGATGATGGTCTCGTCAGGCGCGGCCGGCGCCGACGTGGGCTGCGCCACAGCGTGGCCCGTCGCGACGAGCGCGAGCGCAGGGACGAAGAGCACCGACCGGCGTTCCATATGTCACCCCACGTGACGCGGGGTGAACGGAACGGCTACACGAGCCGCCTCGCACCCCGAAGGTCATCACGATGGGCCGGTCTCCTGACTTCCGATTCTTCCTACTGACGGCGCCTTCCCGTTGCCGGTGGCTGTCTTGCCGCGTTCGTCCTCGGTCACAGTAGCGGGGGCTGTGCTGGTCTCTCACCAGCTTCCCGTCACCCATCGGTGGCTGCGTCGTAGTTCGGTGGTGGCTCCTTTCGCGGCGGGTGTACCATCGAGTCATGAGGGTCGTCCACGGTGCTCTTCTGCTCGTGATGGCGGCTGGGGCCTGCACCGGTGAGATCGGTTCGGCCGATGACGACGGTTCGGGCGGCGACGGCGGCGGCACCGGCACCGGCAGCAACGTCGACGCACCGCCGGTGGTGGGCGAGCCGACCGGCCTGGTCGGCACCACCGACGCCCACAACGCCGAGCGCGCGCTGGCCGGCGTCCCGCCGCTGACCTGGGATCCGGCGCTCGCCGCGATCGCGAGCGCGTGGGTGATGCGGTGCGTGGACACCGCCGCCCCCATCGGCCTGGTCGATCACAACCCCAACCGAGGGCAGGGCTATCCCGAGTCCGTCGGCGAGAACATCTACGGATCGAGCGGCCAGGCCAGCGGCACCGCCGCCGTGCAGCTGTGGGTCGCCGAGAAGGCCAGCTACAACTACCAGGCCAACACGTGCAACGGCGTGTGCGGCCACTACACCCAGGTGGTCTGGCGGACGACCACCAAGGTCGGCTGCGCGCTCCACACCTGCCCCGGCCTCCAGTACGGATCGACCGTGGTCTGCAACTACGCGCCGGCCGGCAACAGCGGCGGTCGACCGTATTGATGCGGGCCGCGCTCGTGGTCGTCCTTGGAGCGGCCGCGTGCGGCGGCGGCGGCGGTGGTGGCGGCGAGATCGACGCCGGCACGTGCAGCGAGTGCACGCCCAACCCCGACGCCGGCATGTACACGTGGACGCTGGAACCACGGGTGGCGACGACGATCTACCGCTTCGAGGACGATAACCCGCTCACCGAGGGCCGTTCGACCCGGGTCGCCGTCGAGCACAGCGGCTTGTCGTGCGACCTGTGGGCGATGCCGCTGGTCGAGATCGAGGACGCCGACAACACCGTCACGATCACGCCGCGGGTCTTCGCGCGCACACCGCCGTGCACGCTCACCGCCAGCCAGACCCGGGTCGTGACCATCACGCTCACCACCGGCACCTGGACGGTGATCGGAGGCGCCGGCTCGACCGCAACGCCGCTGTCGATCACCGCCGGGCCCCAGCCGGAGCGCGCGTGCGGCCTGGCCCCGTGCACGCTCGACTGCGATTGCGACGAGGCCGCTGGCGAGCGCTGCCTCGGCGCCCAGGGCTTCGGAGGTCCCTACCTGTCGTGCGTGCGTCCGTGCGAGCACAGCCGCGACTGCGGCGACGGCGTCTGCGTCGACATCGCCGACGGCCCGTTCCGCACCTGCGACGCCGCGCCCGAATGCACCGACGACGTGCCCTGCCCCGCCGGCTACACCTGCGCGACCGGCTTCTGCGCGCCGACCTTCGTGCTCGGTCAGTCGACGCGCAGCGAGTGCACGACCGATCAGGACTGCTCGGGCGGCCTGCGCTGCGTCGTGGCGACCGCAGGTAGCGGCCCCAACCGCTGCGAGGTCGCTTGCCGCACCGGCGGCGGCTGGTGCCAGGGCGCGCACATCTGCGGCCCCGCCGCCACCGACCTCAGCGGCCTCGCCCGTTCCGACTCGGTCTGCGGCTGGCTCGGCGAGTAGCCCGCCGACTCAGGCCAGCTTTCCGGTTTCGGTTTCGGTTTCGGTTTCGGTTTCGGTTTCGGTTTCGGTTTCGGTTTCGGTTTCGGTTTCGGTTTCGGTTTCGGTTTCGGTTTCGGTTTCGGTTTCGGTTTCGGTTTCGGTTTCGGTTTCGGTTTCGGTTTCGGT
>SXJR01000256.1 GCA_005779305.1 Myxococcales bacterium | reverse complement strand
GTGGTCGGCGGCGGGCCGGGCGCCGGACCAGGCGGACCAGGTGGTCCTGGCGGCGGCTGGAACTGCGGCGGCGGCGCGGCGGCCGGTGGCGCCTGGGGTGCCGGTGGCATGGGCGCCGGGGGGAGCTTGGCGGCCTGGGGGACCGGATTCGGGCCCGGCGGCGGGTTGATCGTCGGGGGCGGCGGGTTGGTCGTCGGCGCCGCCATGGGCGGCGGGTTGGTCGTCGGCGCCGCCATGGGCGGCGGGTTCGTCTGGCCCTTCGGCCTCGGCCCACCGAAGGGCGGTGGCGGCAGGGGCTTCTTGCGATCACTCGGTGGATTGCCGCCGGGTGGCATCAGCCGGAGCGTACCTCACTCGCCTTCACGAACGTGCCTGCCTGGCGGTCCTTCACCACGCCGGGGAACGCCAGCACCTGATTGTGCATGCTGACGTAGACGCCGGGCGGCAGGAGCTGTACGGCCAGCAGCGCCTCGGTGAGGTTCTGGAGCGCGTCGGTGGCACGCAGCTCGTACGGGCGCATCGCGCCGGTGAACACGATCGGATGTCGGGGCGTCCCGAACAGCTCGACGATGCGCTCACCCGAGTACTGCAGCCGGTCGGTGCCGTGCACCACGACCACACCGTCGGTGGCGCGGGCCATGCTCTCGGCGGTGGTGGCGATCAGCGTGTGATCCTCGTCGGACATCTCCAGGCTGTCTTTGTTGAGGAGCTGGACCCGCGACACCGCCACGCCGCGCAGCTCGAGCGAGGCCAGCATGACGTCGAGCACCGAGACCTGGTTGGCGAGCACGCCCGACAGCTCGTCGTACGTCTTCTCGATCGTGCCGCCGGTCGAGATGAGGGCGATGCGCTTCTTCATCATCACGGGATCAGTAGTGTGGAGGCGGTTCGTTGGCCGGGCCGAGGGGGGTCTCGCCGTCGCCGGCGGCGCGCAGCTCGCTCAGTTGCCGCTCGAGCGTGTCGATGCGGCTGAACAGCGATCGCACCACCGCGTCGAGCTCGGCGATGGTCTTGCCCTGGAACGCGACGCGGACCTCGAGATCGATCAGCGCCTCGCTGTGGCGCTCGTCGGTGGCCATGCCCGCACTTTACATGAGGTGCTGGACCAGGAAGAAGCCACCGACCGCCGCCCCGACGCACAGGACGATGATCACGAAGGTCCCGGCCGCCGAGCCGCGCGACTGGATCGGGCCCGCGGCGGTGCGCGGGCGCGAGCGTCGCGGGGCGGCGGCGTCGTGGGGCTGCGGCGTGCCGCGCACCTGCGGCGGGAACGGCCCGGCCGGCCCCACCGGGTTGATGAAGTCGGCCGCCGCCTGGTAGGCCGCGGTCGCCGCCGCATACTCGGGACGACTCCGTAGATCGTCGCCGTGCAGCGCGACCTGATGCGGCACGGGCTGCGGCGCCATCTGCCAGTTGTGCACCGGATGGGGGGCGACCACGCCGGCATCGGGCGAGATCGTGGGCGCGATGGCCGACAGCGGGATCTCCATGCCGCCGCCGGGGATCGGCGGCAGCGGCCGCATTGCCTGGGTCGTGGCCAGCGGCGCCTGGTGCTTCGGCACCTGGTGCTGTTGGGGCACCTGGTGCTGCGGCACCTCCATCATCTGGGTCGGCAGCCCGCCCAGCGCCGGGCCTGACCCGCTCTGCTCGAGCAGCACGGTGCGCGCGACCGAGGCGGCCGCCGACGGCACCGAGCTCGAGCCGCCATCGACGACCGGGGCCAAGATCGCGCCCGATGGCGGCACCGTGAGCGGCTGCGGGATCGCGCTCGGGAAGGCCCCCGGAGTGTGGCTGGAGCGGGCCTGCATCGGGATAGGTGCCACGCCGACCGACGTCGAGTGACGCAGGATCTCGACCTCGATGCTCGATTCGTCGACGGCCATGGTCGCCGATCGCGGGGACACGCCGGGCTCGGCCGCGATCTGCGTCGACGGCGACGCAACCGGCGCCGGCGCCGACGGCCGTCGCGGCGGACGCTGGTCATCGAACGCCTGCGCCACCCACGCCGCCACGTCGGCGACGCCGGCTCGCAGCTGCGGCGTGCGCGCCACCAGCTCGAGGCCGGCCCGCATCTGCGCCGCCGACTGGAAGCGCCGCCGCGGGTCCTTGGCCAGCGCCATCGCCATCCAGGCGTCGACGTCGCGCGACACCGCGGGGTTGATCGACGACGGCGGCGGCGGATCCCAGCCGGCGATGCGCTGGAGCACCTCCATGTCGTCGCCGCCCGAGAACAGCGGCTTGGCGGTCATCATCTCCCAGGCCACGATCCCGACCGCGAACAGGTCGCTGCGCGAGTCGACCTGGCCCTGCAGCATCTCGGGCGCCATGTAGGAGAACTTGCCCTTGAGCATGCCGCTCTGGGTCGCCAGCGTGTTGGTGGTGCCCTTGGCCACGCCGAAGTCGACGATCTTGGCCGTGCCATCCTCGCCGACGATGACGTTGGCCGGCGAGATGTCGCGGTGGACCAGGCCGAGCTGCCGGCCCTGCTCGTCACGGAAGGTGTGGGCGTAATCGAGCGCGTCGCAGATCTGGAACAGAAGATTGATGCAGACGCTGACCGGCGGCGGTCCGCTCACGTTGTGGGCGTGGCGCAGGATCTCGCGCAGGTCGCGGCCCGGCACCAGCTCCATCGCGATGTAATAGGCGCCGTCGACCTTCCCGAGATCGTAGACCTGCGCGATGTTGGTGTGGCGGAGCTGCGCCGCCAGTCGGGCCTCGCGTACGAACGACTTCACGAAGTCGGCGTCGGCCGAGAGCCACGGCAACATGCGCTTGAGCGCCACCGGCCGCTCGAAGCCCTCGATGCCCTGCTTCTTGGCGCGATGCACCGTCGCCATGCCACCGCGCCCCAGGCACTCGTACAGGACGTACGGTCCGAAGGACTCGGTCGGCTCGTCGCGGCGCGCCTCGCGCATGCTCCTCGTATCTTTGCACACCGGCGACGGTGCGGCGCTACAATGGGCGGTGCGTACGCTGGGGGAATCCCTGACCGCGTCGGTCTTCAACATGGAGCGATGCAGCGACGCTTCGACCTGTTAGCAACGGAAGTCCATGGATTGCCGGCGGGACCCGGTCCTTGATTGACGGTCCGCGCTCCCGGGGGTAACCATGGGCAGGTCGTCGTGCCCTTCCTGCGCCTGTTCGTACCCGTGATCGCCGCCCTGGTGCTGCTGCTGCAGCCGGTGGCGACGTGGGCAGCGGCCGGGATCCAGCGCGATCTGGCCTGCTGCTGTCCTGATCCGGACGAGTGCGAGTGCCACGATCATGACGGTAAGGGGCCGAGCTCGCCCTCGATGCGGCGCTGCGACACTGGCAAGCTCCAGGTGGTCGCGCCGATCGTGCTCGTCGCCGACCTCCCCGCGGCCGCCCCGGTCGCGGTCGACGTGCAGCCGGTCGCGGCTCCCGCCGCCGAGCCGGTGATCATGCCCGAAGCACGCAGCGTGCCTCCCGAGAAGCCGCCGTTCTAGCGACGCGGTCGTCCGCAGTCCGCCCAACGTCCAACTTCTCGATTCACGACCCGACGGTCGCGCCCTGCGTCCGTCCGAAGGCACTTCATCATGCGATCGTTTCTCTCTCGCGCGGCTTTCGCCGCCGCGCTCGTCCTCGTCAACGCTGGCGTGGCCAGCGCCCACGTCAGCGTCTTGACCGGCCCGGCCCAGGCCGCCAAGAGCCAGAAGATCACCTTCGCCATCGGCCACGGCTGCGGCACCTCCGACACGCTCAGCGTGCGCATCGAGATCCCGACCGGGATCTCGTCGGTGCGGGCATTGCCGAGCGACTTCGGCCGGGTCTCGATCGAAGGGACGGCCACCGCGGTCACCGCTGTGGTGTGGACCAAGCCGATCAGCGAGATCCAGGACTCGGACTTCTCGTACTACGAGCTGTCGATCCGGGCCCGGGTGGCCGACGTTCCGTTCAGCAAGATCTACTTCCGCATCTTCCAGACCTGCCGCGCCATGGACGGAACCCCGTCCACCCACAACTGGATCGCGCTGCCCGGCGAGACCGGCGATCCCGCGCCGGCCGTGACCGTCGTGCCCTCACGCGTCGCAGGCTGGAACAAGTACACGTTGACCACGCCGGTGGTCGCCGCGGACTTGCCGACCTACTTCGGCGACGCCCACATCGTCTGGCGCGGCGCCGAGGCCTACAGCCCCAACGCCAACACCATGACCCTCATCGGCGGCACCGCCGGCGTGAGCGTCCTCGGCACCGACCTCTCGGCCAACCAGGAGATCTGGGTCAAGTACTGACCCTGAGACCGCCATGAGGAAGCTGATGTTCACGCTGCTGGTCGGGCTGTTCGCCGCCTGCGGCGACAACCACCGGCCGGCGGCCGACGAGGCCGACGCCGCACCGCCGGCGATCGACGCCGCGCTACCGACCGACGCACCGCCGGTCACGGTCGGGCCCTGCCTCGACCGCCCCACCGATCTTCCACGCCCGCCGTCGGGAGCCTTGCCCTGCGAGCTCCTGCCGCCGGGCTTCCAGCCATGAGGCCGATCATGACAACCAGGATCCTGTTCACGCTCCTCACCACCGTCGCCGCCATGGGCCTCCCCGCCTGTGGCGATGGTCTCGAACACGATCACACCGATGCGACCGTCGATGCCTTCGAGCTCGATGCGCCGGCGCGCCAGGTGATCATGGAAAACGTCTCCTTGCAGCCGCTCGAGCTGGTCGAAGGCATCATGACCGGCGGTCCCAATGACCGAGCGGTCATCCACCTCGAGGCGCCGGTGGCCGAGCTCGACTGGAACATCCACGGTCACGCCGGTGGCAGCACCCAGACCGTCACCGAGGCGCTCAACCAGATGACAGTGGACTACGTGTTCACGCCGTCCGCGCAGGCCGACTGGTGGCTCCTGCTCCGCAACAGCGGTCCGGCCGATATGACCGTGCAGCTCCGGGTGGAGCTGTACGGCAACATGCAGTGGAGGTGGCAATGAGACCCCTCGTCTACCTGGCCTCGTGCTCGATCGTGGCATCGCTGGTCGCTGCGACCGTCGCCTGCGGCGAGCCGCCGCTGTTCGGTCCGCCCACGGAGTCGGTGTGCCCGACGCCGAGCACGCTCACCTACGACAACTTCGGCCGCCCGTTCATGGAGGCCTACTGCACACGCTGTCACTCGAGCCAGCTCACCGGCGCCGCCCGCATGGGCGCGCCGTCGTTCCACGACTTCGACAGCGTGTTCGGGATCAGAGCGGTGTCGGAGCACATCGACGAGACCACGGCCATCGGACCGGCGGCGAGCAATCGCTCGATGCCGCCCGGCGGCGACCGGCCCAGCGACGCCGAGCGGCAGATGCTCGGAGAATGGATCGCGTGCGGCATGCCCTGATCACCGCGCTGGTCGCGGCCGGTGTCGCGGTGGTGCCGTCGTCGGTGGCGGCGCAGCACTGCCACATCCCCGCTGTCGATCGACCGCACGCCGGTCCCGGCGACGAACATGCCGCCCACCGCAGCCCGTGGTGGCTGCGGGTGGCGACGGCGGCGGTCGCCGGCGCCACCGACGTGATGGGTGATGCCCGCGACTACGAGGGCCTCGGCGCCAGGTTGCAGGCCGGTCGCGGCCGCTTGAGCGGGCACGTCGGGTTGTCCATGTATCGGGTCGCGGGATCCGGCGTGGGCCTCGGCGACGCCAGCGCGGCGGCGGCGGTCGACCTGGCGCCCCGCGGTTCGCTGCGCGTCGGCCTGGCCACGTCGATGACCGCGCCTACCGGAGACGCCGACGCGGGTCGCGGAATGGGCCACATCATGGTCGCTGGCGGCGCCTGGGCCCGGCTCGAGCGTGGGCGGGCGCGGCTGTCCCTGGCGACGACGCTGGCCGCCGCGGTTGGCAAGGACAGCGAGCACCTCCTGCACCAGCGCCAGGCCGCCGGCTGGCCGCTGGTCGATCCCATGAACCCGCGCGAGGTCGTGACCGTCGCTCGCGCCACCGGCGCGCTGGTGCCGGGCCGCCTCGACGCCGGCGTCCAGCTCACCCACGCCGTGCCGGTGGTGCTGGACGGCTCCGATCGGCTGGTCGCCGCGTTCCTGGCCCAGCGTACGTTCGGTCGCTATGCGATCGAGGTCCTGATCGAGGCGCCGCTGGTCGGTGATCCCTTCGTCAGCCGAGGCCTGGTCGAGGTCTCGTACCACTTCTCGCCCTGAACATGGCGGCCGGCGCTACTCGAACGCTTTCATCGCCCGCGCTACCGCGGGCGGCCGTGGGCGGTTGACCAGGAGCAGCGTGGCCGCCGCCGGCGTGATCGCGAGCAGGAAGACGGCGAAGCCGGTGACGCGTGCCTCCAGCCGGGCGTCGAGCAGGTCGCGCAGGTCGGGGGCCGTCGCGATGGTCGTGACCACCAGCGCCGCCGCGCCCCACAGCGACGCCACCAGCTTGCGGCGCGGGCTCACCGCCAGGAGCTCGAGCGCGGCCCACAGCTCGGCCAGGCCCAGCGGCAGCGCCCACCACTCGTTGTCCTGGCTGAACGGGATGCCCGCCATCTGCAGCATCATCGACGAGGTACGGCGGCCGACCGTGCCTTCCCACAGGTGCGCCGCGACGTAGGAGCCGAGCGTCGCCGCCGCGCCGGCGAGGAGCAGCCATCCCAGCGCGGTGATGCCGGCGTCGGGGCTGCGGCGCCGGGTCTCGCCACCGGCGAGATCCGACAGGTGACGCCAGGTCACGAACCGGCGCACCAGCGCCGGCCAGGCCAGGAGCGCCAGCGTGATGCCGAGGCCCATGGCCAGGGCGATGAAGTCGACCTTGGCGCTCCAGAACATGTAGAGCGTGAGCAGCGCGCCCACCGCTGCGCCGATGGCCATGCCGACGTTGCCGTAGCGCAGGAAGTCCTCGATCGCCTTGACCGCGGCGCCACGCGCCGCGCGGACGCCGACGCTGACGTGGATGATCGAGCGCACCGATAGCGCGGTCCCGCTCACCAGCAGCACGTTGGCCAGGCCCGAGCTCTCGTCGCGCAGCGAGAAGCCGATCACCACCACCACCAGCGAGCCCAGCAGGCCGGCGAAGCCGAGGATCGACATCAGCACGGCCAGGCCCTCGAAGCCGTTGTCCTCGGCGACCGGCAGCGGCGAGGAGAGCTTCTGGAACCGGCGCTGCCGGGTCACCAGGAAGATCGCCAGCGGCCAGGCCATGAGCAGGACCGCGACGCCGACCAAGGCGCTGCTCGGCGCCTCGGACTTCACCTTCAGGAACGCGATCCACAGCGCCGTGTGCACGCCGGCGGCGATCATGTAGGCGTTGATGCCCGAGAGCGGCGACGGCTCCGAGGCGCCGTCGCGGCACAGGCGCAGGCCGGCCATGCGATGCACCAGCGATCGCACCACGGCGGCAATGAGGATGAGGAACAGCCACAGGGTCTGGCTATCGTTGTTCCCGCCGTAGCGCGCCATCGCCTCGGCGCGATCCATCGACACCTTGATCTGCCCGAGCAGCATCGCCCCCATCAGCGGCGCCATCACCGAGCCGGTGAGCGACATGATCAGGCCCAGGGACGACAGGCCCTGATCGGCCGGCGGCCGGTCGGTGTGCGCTCCCACGCGCCTAGCTTACCCCGACTGGGCTGAACCGGCGGCGACGTGTCGGCGCAGGCGATCGGCAAGCATCGGCAAGCGATCCTGGCCCCACGTGACGTGGTCGCCGATGCGCCAGCACGGCACGCCCCACAGGCCGGCGCCGTCGAGGTCGGCGGCGTTGTCCTGGGCCCACACCCGCCAGCCCTCGTCGGCGATCGCGGCCTTGGCGTCGTCCCAGGTCAGGCCGGCGCTCTCGACGATCTCCTTGAGGTCGACGTAGTCGGCCAGGTCCTTGGCCTCGGCCCACGCGCCGCGCGCCGCCGATTCGAGGAAGGCCAGGCCCTCGGCGGGGCCGCGCTCGATGGCGAGCTTGCTGATGGCCAGCGCGTGCTCGACGCCCTTGCCCAGCGGATCGCACACGTTGCCGAACGGAATGCCGAGCCGATCGGCCTCGCGGTGGGCGTCGCGTACGATGTAGAAGCGCTTCTCGCGCGGCACGGCGAGCCCGCGCGCGACCATGGGCAGGACCGGCCGGATGCGGAGCTCGAGATCGTACTGGCGCACCAGCTCGGCGGTGCGGGCGATCGACAGGTACGAGTATGGCGAGCGGAACGAGAACCAGTACTCGAGCACCGGCCTGGCTGCCACGCCGGCGAGCTTCTCGGGCGGACGCTCGCTCTCGGGTCGGGCCGCGACCACGGGCGACGCCGATACGCCGGTGTCCTCACGCAGGCGCGCCTCGAGGTAGCTCAGGCGATCGAGGCCCCAGTACCAGTCGCCGCCGTACGAGAACATGGCGCCCTGGTAGTGGCCGGCCCGGCGCAGCGCATCGTAGGCGCTGGCCAGGTACGGCGGCAGCGAGCCCGAGGCCTCGTTGCCGTGTTTGCCGAGCAGCGAGGTCAGGGTCTTCTCGTCGCGCGACCACAACGCGCGCCCGACCTCGAGCGCGACCCCGAGCTGCTCGCCGTCGGGTCGCGGCTTGATGAGGATCTGGCCGGCGCGCCGCAGCGCGCCCGGCTCGAGCTCCTTCTTGCCAGGGAACTCGACGTCCCAGAACTGGGCCAGCTCCTGGGCGTCGCGCAGGGCGTGTTTGCCGCGCAGGAGCGGCGCCGGATCGACGTCGGCGGCCGGCGGCGAGACCAGGTGGAAGCGCAGCTCGATCGGATACGCGGCGGCGAGCCGCTGCGCCGCCTGGGCCGACAGGTAGCTCCACGGATCGGCGAGATCGAAGTAGAAGTCGACGGCGCGGGCGCCGCCGGTGACCTTGCGCCGCAGCTCCGCGGCGGCGTGGCGCACGCCGTCGCTGCCGAGAAACGCGCCGATCGCGGCGCCCTTGAGACGAGAGACCAGGGTCATGGCGGCGCGGACCTTAGCACTTCGGTGACAAGGGCAGGGTCGGCGGCGATGTCGGCCTCCTCGAAGCGGACCTCGCGCAGCTCGCCACGGGCGAAGAGCCGCAGCTGATCGCGGTAGTACGGCGAGGCGACGTCGCTGGAGTTGCCGTAGGTGAGCAGCGCTCGGGCGCGGGGACCAGCGGCGGTCAGCTCGGCGGCGAGCACGAAGCTCGAGCCGAAATTGACGATGTACCCGCCGCTGCCCAGCCCCGACGGCGAGGTCTCGCGCGGAGGTGTCGCCGGCAGGAGCGTGAAGTTGAACTGGCGGTAGGCCACGACGTTGGCGACGCCGTCGAGCTCGTCGCCGCCACCGACCGGCAGCAGCATGCTGCCGAAGGGCGCGCCCTGCGCGTCCCCGAGCGGACCGTCGACCGCGAGTCCGGCGTCGCGCAGCCGCTGCTCGGCCTCTTCGAGGGCGCGCATCACCGCTGCCGGTTCGTGGGGTAGCCCGTCGGGCGTGGCACCCGGCGCCTGGCGGTCGAAGGGCACCGTCCAGGGCACCGTGCCATCGACCGAGAGCTCGGACATGAGCTCGCGCCACAACGTCGCGCCTCGGCTGTGGGCGGCGTAGGCGCCGTCCCACGCGCCTACCACGTGGCAGCCGCGCGGCTTGCGCTTGAGCTTCAGGCACGCGGCCAGGATGTCGTCACGGAGCCGGGCGGCCGTGAACGATCGCCCCGACAGCATGGCCGTGGCGGCCTCGTCGAGCGTGAAGGTGCCGTCGGGGCCGGCGGCGCGATCGCCCTTGGCGAACATGGCCAGGTTCGCCAGCGTGCGCGGTGACGGCCGGGTCGCGTCGTCGCCGTAGAGCGGCGAGTGCTCGATCGCGGCTTCGGGCGCATCGAGGTTGGTGAAGCGATAGCTGTCGTTTGCGTTGATCACGAAATCGCGGCGGAGGACGCGGGGCGCGCCGGCGATGGGCAGCGCGCCCGGTGCGCGTGGATCGATCGACTCGAGATCGAACAACGGATTCGAACCGTCGAGGACCACGATGCCCTTCTTCCAGGCCTCTCCGACCGCCGGCACCAGCGTGCGCGCCAGCATCCAGGCCCCCAGGCCCTGCGCCGACAGCGCCGGCACCCGCGAGCCGTCGACGTAGAGGGCGTCGCCGCCGGCGTCGGTGTAGACGGTGTTGACGAACGGCGTGCCCGAAAGCGAGAGCGCGCGCTCGAAGTCGGCGCGCGAGGCGGCCCGGGCCATGGCCAGGGGCTGGTCGAGCTGAGTCGGCCCGGCCAGCCCGACGTCGCGCACGGTGAAGGCGTGGCCGCCGGGGCTATCCCACGGCGTCTGTTCGGACACCACCATCGGGCCGAGCGCACTGCGGTAGAGCGTGCGCTTGCGCGGCTCGATGGTGCCGTTGTCGCCGGCGACCTGGATGGTGTAGGTCGCCGGCACGATCGTCATCAGATCCTCGCCGTGCCGGTAGCGCAGCGAGCTCGACGCGTCGAGCTCGACCCGGTAGAACGCCATGTGGGTCGAGGCTGAGAACGTGTGGGTCCAGGCGTGGTGGCGGGTGAAGCCGATGGCGACGCCGGGCAAGCCGACCAGGGTGACGCCGTAGACGTCGACGGCAGCGGGGCCGCTCGGGATCGTGAGGTGGTTCTCGAAGAACACCAGGTCGCCTTCCCACGGGAAGTGCGGGTTGGCGATCAGGAGGCCGCCGCCGCTGGTGGTGCGCTCGGCGCCGATGGCCCACGCGTTCGACCCCGCGGCGACGCCGCGACGGTCGGGCAAGGCGCCGGTCTTGCCGCCCGGGGCGGCCCGCGCGAGCTCGCGCTCGATGAACCGCGACGACGCCAGCGCCGACGTCGACAGCACCACGGCGAGGACATCGGCAGCGGTCACCGGCTGTACCCACGCGGCGTCGCGGCAGGGCGCTGGCCGCCGGCCCGGCGGCGTGCGGGCCAGATAGTGATCGTAGCCCGCGGCAAAGCCTTCGAGCACAGCGCGCGCCTCGGCGGAGATCTCGGGCAGCATGGCCTCGGCCCGCGCCCGCCACGCCAGGTGGAGGTTGGCGAAGTCGCTGTCCACGTGAGCGTCGCCGGCGCCGGCGCCGAACCAGCGGGCGCGCTCGCCGCGCACCCGCACGTACTGATCGGCCATCACGCAGACGTGGGCCTGCGCCATGGCGTAGCCCTGACCGAAGCCGAGCCCGCTGGCGTCGGTGGCCCGCACATGGGGCACCCCATGCGACGTCCAGCGCACCGTGGCCTGATATGTGCCAGTTGCAGGCGAGGCACCGGGCCTGGTGGTTGCAGGGGCTGGCGGTGAGCTGCCGCACGCGATCGCCGCGAGCGTTGCTCCGAGCATGATGAACCGCATGGGTCCGCACTATACTCGCGCCGTGAGGAACCTCGTGGCGGTGCTGGCAGCGGGTGTGGGTGCGACCACGGCCGCGTGCCTGTCGACGCCGCCGGCGGACGGCATGCCGGTGGATGCGACGCCCGACGCGCCCATGTGCGTCGACGTCGACGGCGACGGCTGGCGAGGTAACTGTCCCACCGACGCCTACCAGGACTGCGCCGACGGCGATCCGGCGATCCATCCCGGCGCGGTCGAGGTCGGCAGCGCCGGCGCCACCGTCGATCGCGACTGCAGCGGCGCCGGCGTGACCGAGGTGCTGGCGCTGGTGGATCTCACCGCCCAGCCGCTGGGAAGCGGCGGTCCCGGCGAGCTTGGCGCCCGCATCACCACCCGCTACGGCCGCTACGACTTCGAAGCCCGGGCCGGGCACCAGCTCACCAGCGTGCTGGTGCGGACCGCCACCGGCGCCCTCAGCACCGAGCTCCTCCACGACGGCCCGATCCGGGAGCGCAACTCGGGCGTGCACGTATGGGATGACTTCCTCGCCGTCCTGCCCGACGACTCGAGCCTGGTCGAGCAGGTCTCGGGGCCGGCCGTGTACCAGGCGCTGGTCACATATCGCGCCGGGGGCACCGAGCTCGATCCGTCGCTGTCCGGAACCTCGCTCTACACCATCACCATGGACGGCCGGATCCATCGCACCGATCGCCTCTTGCTCACCGAGCAGCCGATGTATGCGGGCGGCGCCGACTTTCCCGGCGTCACCTCCCACGTCGCGCTGGCGGCGGCGCCGGCGATCGGCGGGACGACGTTCAGCCACGTCGCGGTCCGCGACGGCACCACCCTGCTCAGCGACCTCCTGCCGACGACCGCGCCCGGCGGCAACCAGATCGGCGGTGATCAAACCAACTGGCGCTGGTCGTGCGCGTACGGGCCCGACGTGGAGGTCGGTTTCACCCGCGTGGTGCCCGGAAACATCGGCCAGCCCACGCGCAACATGCGCATCTACTCCAACCCCACGCCCTCGTACCGCCAGGTGGCGCTGCAGTACGACTGGCAGGTCGGGATGGGCACCCCCGTCGTGCTGCAGGAGGGGCCGATGCGCGGGCACTTCCTCATCACGCCCAACGCGCGCTCGAACGGCGAGTGTCAGCTGGTCGAGGCCAAGTCGAACGCGTTCACCCGTCCCGTCGACGTGGTGTTCCCGTCCCCGCCCACCGGGACCCTGGTGAGCGACGTGCTGGACGACGAGGACGACGATGGCTTCGTCGAGGCCGGCGGTTACTGGGCGCTGCGAGCGAGCTCGCCCGCAGGCATCCGCTTCGAATTCGAACAACCGAGCGGAACGACGTTGCCGCTCTACGCCACGTTCCGCATCGCCGGAGTCCCGCCCGGGCGCGATCCGATGGTGCTGATCGGAGGCAACCGGGCCAGCCAGGGCGTCGCCTACCGGCTCCAGCCCGACGGCGCCGATGGCATCTGGATGGTGCTGATGATCGGGATCCAGGCCGGTCAGCCCATCGAGCTGATCTATCCGCCGCTCTAGCGAGCGATCAGCGAGCGTTCAACAATGACTCTGGTGTGCGGGGTCCCACGACGGGCCCGGGGTCTGTCGGGCCAGCTCGAATGAGTGCAACTTCCTTCGACGCGTTCAACCGGTCCATTGAAAGATGGTAAACAGCGCGGCCGATGGCCTCGCCACCCGACGACGACCCCGACGCGCGCGCCGCCGCGGCCGCCGATCTGCTCGAGGAGCTGCTCGCCGAGCCGCGCCGGGTGGCGGAGCTCGGCCATGAGGTGAGGCGCCGCTTGATGGTTGCGGCCGGACAGCTGTCGCGGCCCGATCGCTACACCCGTAAGGCCATGCGCAAGGGCCTCGAGCGGCGCGAGCGGGTCGAGATGAAGGCGGCCGATCGCGCGGTCCTCGATGGGACCGGCATCCGCGCGCTGCGTCGCTTGCCGATCTTCCCCAGCCTGGGCGCGGTGCCGCGCCTGCCCGGGCCCGAGGAGGTCGACGCCCTGCCCGCGGTCGCCGACGACACCGAGTGGGCGGCCGCGGAGGCGCGCCGTGACGATCTGCCGGCGCCGCTGCGCGTGCGCGAGGCCCGCAACTGCTACGTGTGCAAGGCCGACTTCCACGAGCTGCACCCGTTCTACGACGCCATGTGCGCGCCGTGCGCCGCCCTCAACTGGGAGAAGCGCGAGCAGACCGCCGACCTGCGCGGGCGGGTGGCGATGGTCACCGGCGGCCGGGTGAAGATCGGCGCCCAGATCGCGCTCAAGCTGCTGCGCGCCGGCGCCGAGACCATCATCGTCACCCGTTTTCCCGTCGACGCGGCGCGCCGGCTGGCGGCCGAGCCCGACGCCGAGGCGCTGTGCGCGCGGGCCCACGTCTACGGCTGCGACCTGCGCCACACGCCGTCGGTGGAGGCGCTGTGCGCGTCCTTGTGCGGCTCGTTCGCGCGGCTCGACGTGCTGATCAACAACGCCTGCCAGACCGTCCGCCGGCCCAGTGGCTTCTACGATCACATGATGGGCGCCGAGACCGCACCGTGGGACAGCCTCGGCCGCCGCGAGCAGCAGGTGCTCTCGCGCTGGTGGGGCGTCCGCCATGAAGCGGACGAGGCGCACCGGTTGCTGGCTGATGGCGCGCACGCGGTCGTGCCCGCCTCGGGCGCTCCCGGCCTGTTCAAGTCCGCCATCCTCTCCCAGGTTCCGCTCCTGGCCGAGGATCTCGAGCGGGGCAGCCACCTCTATCCGGCTGGCCAGCTCGATCAAGACCTGCAGCAGGTCGACCTGCGCGACTTCAATTCCTGGCGCATGACGCTGGCCGACGTGCCCACCGCCGAGCTGCTCGAGGTGCACCTGGTCAACGCGGTGGCGCCGTTCGTGCTCAACGCCCGCCTCAAGCCGCTGCTGGCCGCGGTGCCCTCCCGCGACGCGCACATCGTGAACGTGTCGGCGATGGAGGGGCAGTTCTACCGGCGCTTCAAGACCGAGAAGCACCCGCACACCAACATGGCCAAGGCCGCGCTCAACATGTTGACCCGCACCTCGGCCGCGGACTACGTGCGCGACGGCATCCACATGAACGCGGTCGACACTGGCTGGGTCACCGACGAGGACCCGGCGACCATCGCCGCCCGCAAGGTCGAGGTCCACGGCTTCCACCCGCCCCTCGACATCGTCGACGGCGCCGCCCGCGTGCTCGATCCGGTCTTCGCCGGCCACAACACCGGGCGCCACCTGTGGGGACTGTTCCTGAAAGATTACGCGTCTACACCCTGGTAAGCCTCCCCAGCCGACCGAAGGGAGGCCTCCCGGATCGGACGAGATGGGACGAGCCGTCCTCGGCGAGGCCGATCGATCGATCGTACGGTCCCGCGCCGCGCGGACCCGTACCAATCAGGCTGCTTACCGGCCCCTTACACGCCGGCCCGGGCGCCGTGACACACTCGAAGCGTGAGAATCCTGGTCGTCGAAGACGAGGCTGGCCTCCGCGAGGGGCTCATCGATCTGCTGCAGGGTGACGGTCACGACGTGACCGCGGTCGGCGACGGCGCCACCGCGGCCGCCACCGGCATCGCCGAGAGCTGGGACCTGGTGGTGCTCGATCTCATGCTGCCGCGTATGAACGGCATGGACGTGTGCCGGCGCCTGCGCGGCGCGCGGCCCGGGATGCCGATCCTGATGCTCACCGCCCGCGGTAGCGAGGACGACAAGGTTCGCGGCCTGGGCGAGGGCGCCGACGACTACGGCCCCAAGCCGTTCTCGGCCCGCGAGCTGCTGGCCCGGGTGCGCGCGCTGGGCCGGCGTGCGCCGGCCGAGGTCACCGAGCAGATCGACGTCGACGGCGCCGTGCTCGACTTCGCGCGCCTGGTGGTCAAGCGCGAGGGCGCCACTGTCGCGCTCACGCCACGCGAGGTCGGGCTCCTGCGCTGGCTGCACCGCCAGCGCGGCCGGGCCGTGTCGCGCAGCGAGATCCTCGAGCAGGTCTTCGGCCAACGCGGCGATCTGCAGACCCGCGCCGTCGACATGGCGGTGGTGGTGCTGCGCAAGAAGGTGGAGCGCGATCCCGCTCACCCCAAGATCATCGTGTCGATCAAGGGCGCCGGCTACGCCTGGGGTGAAGACGCGCCGTGACGTCGACGCGCACCATCACCGCGGCGATCCTGGTCATCGGTGCGCTGTCCGCCGTGCTCATCGGCTGGTTCGGCAGCGGCTGGCGCGCGATGGAGCGCGAGCAGCGCGCCCTCATGGACGCCGCCCGCGCCGAGGCCGCCGGCACCGCCGCGGTCATCGCCGACGATCTGGTCGTCGAGCTCGAGCACCTGCGCGCCGGCGAGTCGCAGCGACCGTACTTCCACTACCAGAACCTGTTCCACGATCCGCGCGGCGCCAGCCTGGGCTGGAGCGTGGTGCCGTCGCCGCTGGCGGCGGGGCCGAGCGAGCGCCTGGTGGCGACCCATTTCCAGATCGACGGCAGCGGCGCTCTCACCTCGCCGACCTTCAACCCCAGCGTCCCCGACAACAACTCGCCGAGCGCCGCGGCCGACCTGGCCATGCTGGGCGCGCTCGGGCCGGTGAAGACCGCGCTGGTGGCGCCGCCCGATCCGGTGCAGGTCGCGATGGCGCAGCCGGGTTCGCTGGCCATGGCCGATCCGGTCGAGTCGGTCGGCCGCAAGCCGTCGGCGCCGTCGGTGGCCCGGGTGCCCAGGGACGAGACGTCGGCGAAGGAGATCGACAAGGCGGTCGACAAGCCGTCGCCCAAGGACCTCGCCACCGACGACGAAAGCGACGACGAAGCCGGCGACTACCAGTCGAAGAAGAAGGTCGCCGAGGCCAAGGATCCGTTCGCCGGCGACAAGGTCGCCTACGCCGGCAAGAAGCGCCGCCCGGTCAAGCAGGCGCCCGAGCCCACCGAGCAAGTGGTGCAGCTCGATCCCGAGGTCTACGCCCAGAACCGCCAGTCCAACGAGATCTTCGTCAACTCGCGCCTGGGCAACACCACGCCGCAGCAGGCCAGCTCGAACCCGCAGCAGCAACAGGTGAAGCCGGTCCCGCAGCAGGCATCCGAACCAGATCCCATCCAGGCTCAGGGCCAGATCCCCAATGGCGAGGGCCCGGTGCCGGCGCAGGCGATGGCGCCCGTGCAACAGCAGGCGGCCACGCCGCGCCCCGCGCCGCGTCGCCCGACCGGGTCCGGATCGTCGGCGCCGATCGTGCCGGCGCCGGTCACCATCACGATCGCGCCGCTGGCCTGGCGCGCCGTCGTGCTCGACGGCAAGCCGGCGCTCATCGCGGTGCGCGGCGTGAGCACGCCCGATGGCCAGCTCACCCAGGGCCTCGTGGTCTCACCCGACCGCGTCGGCGAGTGGCTCACCGAGCGCGATCCCGAGGCCGGCGTCACCCTGGTGACCGCGCGCGAGGCGCCGCCGGGCGCCGCCGCCGCCGTCGCGCTGGCCGACGTCGGCTGGTGGGTCACCGTCGACGACACCGCCGCCCTCACCGCCGCCCGCCGCGCCGCCGACGGCCTGCGCAGCGGCTTCCTCGGCCGTTTCATCCCCATCTCGCTGCTCGCGTTCGCCTGCGCCATGCTCGTGGTCCTGCTCACCGCCCGCGCCGAGAAGCTCGCCCGCCAGCGCGAGCGCTTTGCCGCCGCCGCCGCCCACGAGCTGCGCACGCCGCTGGCCGGCATCCAGCTCTACGGCGACATGCTGGTCGACGGCCTCGGCGATCCCGCCAAGCACCGCGACTACGCCCGCCGCGTCGCCGAGGAGGCGTCGCGCCTGGGCCGCGTCGTCGCCAACGTGCTCGGCTTCTCCCAGCTCGAGCGCCGCAGCCTCGCCGTGCGCCCCGACACCGGCGACGTGGTCGAGGCCGTGCGCGCCGCCGTCGAGCGCGCCGAGCCTGCGCTGATCCGCGCCGGCGCGGCCGTCGAGCTCGACGCACCCGAGCAGGCCATGGCCCGCTTCGATCGCGACGCCCTGGCCCGCATCCTGGGCAACCTGCTCGACAACGCCGAGAAGTACACCCGCGAGCACGAGGACCGGACCATCACCGTCACCGTGCGCGCGGCCCCGGGCTCGGTCGAGATCACCGTCGCCGATCACGGCCCCGGCCTGCCGCCGTCGCTACGCCGCCGCCGCTTTCAGCCCTTCGCCCGCGGCATCGGCGACGACGGCCCGCCCGGCCTCGGCCTGGGCCTGGCCCTCTCCCAGTCGCTGGCCAGCGCCATGGGCGGCGATCTGAGCTGGAAAGACCAGGACAAGGGCGCGACCTTCGTGGTCACGCTGGCGACCTGAGCGCTCAGCCCGGCGGCACCTCAGGGCCAAGGCCCTGAAACGAGACGCGTTCTCGAGCGCGCGTACGTTTTTCACGATCGCACGCAACCGCGCGCATGACCTGCCGAAAGGAGGGTCATGCCATACGACGTAGACCGTCCCTTCGAGCTCGATGCTGGCGATGGCTGCCGGGGCCGCTTCGCCGACCCGGCGATGATCGAGGTATTCGCGACGATCGCGAGCACCGCCGCGTCTCGGGTCCCGTACCTGATCACCGGCGAGACCGGCGTCGGCAAGGAGCTGGCGGCGCGGGCCGTGCATCGCCACTCCGGGCGCCGCGGCCGACTCATCGCCATCAACTGCGGCGGCCTGCCCGACGCGCTCGTCGAGGCCGAGCTGTTCGGCCACGAGCCAGGCGCGTTCACGGGGGCTCACCTCGCCCGCCCCGGCTGCTTCGAGCAGGCCGATGGCGGCACGCTCGTCCTCGACGAGCTCGCCGAGCTCTCGCTGCGCGCCCAGAGCACGCTGCTGCGCGTCCTCGACGGCCAGCCCATCCAGCGGCTCGGCGGCCGCTCGCACCGCGCCCACGACGTCCGCATCATCGCGGCCACCAACTGCGATCTCGAGCGCGCCGTCGGCCGCGGCGGGTTCCGCCGCGACCTGTTCCATCGACTCCTCGGCCGGCGCGTCCACCGTCCGCCGCGGCGTGAGAGGCCCGCCGACATCCGCCTCCTCGCCGGCGATCTGCTCGACCACGAACGGCGTGCGCTCGGCCGTCCGCTCGTGGCCGTCGCCGGCTGCGCGATGCAGGAGCTGCTGCGCCGGCCGTGGCCGGGCAACGTCCGCGAGCTCAAGCACACGATGGCCTGCGCGGCGCAGGTGTGTAGCGACGACGTAATGACCGTCGACCATCTGCCCACGCCCATGCGCTCGGCCTCGGCCAGCACCGCCGGTCCGTCGCCCGCCGAGGCGCCCCCGCGCTCGTACATCACCGCCGGCCGACGCCGGCTCAGCGACGAGGTCAACGCCGTCGAGCGCCGGTACATCGTGGAAGCCCTGATCGAGACCGGCGGCAACCAGACCCGCGCCGCGCTGTTGCTCGGGATGCCGCGCCGCACGCTGGTCCGCAAGCTCAAGCAGCACGCGCTCTCCGATCTCTCTCGAGACGGTCTGGCTCACTGAGCCACGGTGGCGCTACCCGTCGAGCCACCGTGGCTCGACGAGAAAGAGTGAATCACTCTAAGTCGGCGTTTCGCGAGGAGACGGCAAAAACGATCGATTGGCCTCCGCCTTGCTCCACGACCTTGACCGACCCGGAGGAGGCCTCATGCGCACCGTTCACCGCTGCTTCTCGCTGCTCCTATCCTCGTTGCTCGTGGTCACGACCGTCGCCTCGTGCGACAGCGATCCCGAGCGCGTGACGCGCACCCAGTGCGCCGAGCTGCGCGACCACATGGTCGAGCTGCGCCTGGCGTCGGTGACGGCCGACGTCGACCAGCACCGCGCGTCGATCCGCGCCGCGCTCGGCGAGGACTTCCTCGCCTCGTGCCTCGAGCGCACCTCCGACGCCGACCTCCGCTGCGGTCTCGCAGCGCGCGACTCGGAGTCCCTCGTCACCTGCTTCCAGCCCTGACCGACGGAGACGACCATGCGCCGCAATCTCTCTCGCACCACCTCCGCCCGCGCCCTCGCCGGCCTGCTCGCCCTCCTCCTGGTCAAGCCGCTCTGGGCTGCACCCGGAGACATCACCAACGTGCCGGCCCCCATGCTCGGGTCGGATCCGCCCAAGGCCAAGGACCTCGCCGACGGCGACGCCTCGGTCTCGACGCAGACCGGCGCGCTCCAGTACTCGTACCCGATCGCCGTGCCCCCGGGCCGGCTCGGCATGGCGCCGCAGCTCGCGCTGGCGTACTCGTCGCAGGCACCGACGTACGGCGGCGTGGCCTCGGGATGGTCGCTGTCGATCCCCGAGATCCGGCTGGACACGTCGGAGTCGGTGCTGGCCCAGAAGTACTGGGCCGGCCTCTCGCCAGATCCGTGGTCACGAGAGCGCTACGTCAGCACGCTCTCCGGCTCGCGGCCGCTGGTGCCGGTGAGCGAGCCGCACGACGCCACGGTCTACCAGACCTACCGGGCGCAGAACGACAGCGGCTGGATCCGCTACGACCGCATGAACGAAGGGCAGCCGTACCAGTGGCGAGCGCGCAGCCCGGACGGCATGACGCACTACTTCGGCCACACGTCGCTCGGCGGGTGGTCGTCGAACGTGGTCCCGCTCACGCAGAGCGTGGACTCGTTCGGCAACACCATCGAGTACCAGTGGACGGGCACCCAGCTGGCCCAGGTTCGCTACACCTCGAATCCGGCCGCTGGTTTGGCGGCCTTCGCTCGGGTCGAGCTCCTGTACGCGCCGATCGAGCAATGCGGCCGGCTGCCGATCGGCTCCGCCGAGGACCGGCGCCTCGACTGGATCGACGGCGAGAAGCGCCTGACCAAGATCCGGGCGGTCGCCTTCGATCCCGCGACCGGTGTCGTCGAGCACACCCGCGAGTACATTCTCGGCTACGACGCGGCCGCGATGTCGTGCTCGGCCCAGCACGCGCCGCTCCGCATCCTCACGACGATCCAGCACAGCGCGTGGGGGACCACGGCGCCGCGCGTCGACCTGCCGCCGGTGACCTTCCAGTACAACCGCCTCGAGCGGACGTTCGACGAGCTGACCAAGGAGAAGATGAGCGAGCTGTGGCTCCCCAGCACCGCGTCGGACGTCGTGAGCATCAGCGCCGGTCGCCGCAGCCCGACGGACTGGCCCGCCATCGACAGCATGATGCTCGACTTCGACGGCGACGGGCTCGTCGATCGCATCTCGCGGGTCGAGGACCCCAACGAGTGCGTCTTCCAGTGGGAGAAGAACAAGGGCCGCAACCCCATCACCAACCGGATCTGGTTCGATCTGCCGATCGTCCAGACCATGCCGCGGCTGCCGTGGCAGACGGGCACCAAGGCGTCGACCGAGACCTGCGCGCTCAACTACCAGTTCACCTATCGCGAGAACGTCCCCGACCCCTCCGGACCTTGTGACGACAACGGAGGAACCTACCTCGCCTATCGCTGGCTCGACCTGACTGGCGACGGGCTCGTCGATCTGGTGGCGGCGATCCACCACGACTACCACTACGACCCGAACATCGACATCGGGCCCGGCGTCTTCGCCGGCCTGGACATCACCGGCTGGCCGTCGTGCGCGCCCGACGAAGGCGCGTGCCCGGCGCTGAGCTCCGAGTGCATGGTCGACGCGCTGGTCTGCGACGAGCTCGAGCCATGCCGTCTCTACGAGCCCGCCGTGTCGGCGTGCCTCGCCCAGGCCGGCCGGGTGACGTGCGACCGCCTGATGCGCGGGATGGACCAGTACGGATCGCAGGATCCGGATCAGAACCCGATGGGACCCGACTGGCCCGACGGGACTCCGCCCAGCGGCAACTGCGGGACGAAGAAGGAGCACGAGTCGTGTGGTCGCTTCCCGTGGATCGTCTACGAGAACGTGGGCGGCGCGTTCGAGCCCCAGGGCGAGGTCAAGCTCCAGCCGGTCCCGCTCGAGTCCGACAGCGGCGACTCGGCGATGGGCGGCGGCGGCGGCGGCTACTCGTCCAAGGCGCACGCGCTCCAGGACATGGATGGCGACGGGCGCATGGATCTGGTGGTGCGCGGACGCTACACCGAGGAGTACCCGTCGGAGTTCATGATCTGGTGGTTCGTCTTTCGGGGTGACGGCACCGGCGGTTTCGCCGGCCACGAGGGCCACCCGTACATCTGGTACGTCCCACAGAGCGCGCAGATCAACGGATCGTGCCCCTCGGAGGTCGGCGCGATCTGCAACCCACCCACGGCAGGCGATGCGGACTCGACGGTGGCGGCGTACTCGGCGCTCCTGGATCTCAACGGTGACAGCGCCACCGACTACGTGTGGTCGCTCCCGGTCGGGACGACCCTCGAGGCGCAGGGCTTCTGGGGCAGCGGCCTCGACTTCTCGAACTACGGCCCGGTCACGCCGGTCGGCGAGCCGATGGGCCACGGGATCGACATCCTCTCGCGATCGTTCCTGCACGCCGATCGCGGCATGTGGACCGGGCCCGAGACCTTCTGGCCGACCGAGGGCTGGCGCCACGGCCACATCCAGACCCGCGACGTCGACGACGACGGCCGCGTCGACCTGGTTCGCTCTCCTCTGGAGCTCTACGGAAAGAACCCGGTTCCCTCCGAGGTGCTGTTCAACGACGGCGGCTTCTTCCTGTATCCGATCGATCTGGCCCAGCTTCCGCTCCTGCAGGACGCGCTGGTCCAGCGCACCGAGGCGATCGACCTCGGCGTCCGCTTCTGGGCGACGAAGCGTGAGCTGGTCGACATGGACGGCGACGGACTCCCCGAGCACTGGAACTTCGCCGACGCCGTGGAGGTGGACGGCAACCTCGACATCCCGGTGAATCGCGACTCGTCCGATCAGCCGCTGCGCCTCTTGAGTCACATCGAGAACGGCCGCGGCGGCTCGGTGGACATCTCCTACGCTGCGACCACCAACGTCGACGTTGTCACCCAGGACGCCGCGCAGCGCAAGGCGCTGCCGCAGACGCAGTGGGTGGTCCGCTCGATGAGCATCCGCGATCTCTGGGACGCGGACGTCTCGACCACCAGCTACCAGTACAAGCGCCCGGTCTGGAATCGCGACGAACGCAGCCGCTGGGGCTTCCGCGGCTTCGAGCAGGTCATCACCACGGCGCCGTCGGGCGCCAGGACCGAGGACGACTACGGCTACGAGGTCGACTGGAGCGGGCGGCTGAAGGCGACGCGAGGGTTCTCGACCGAGGACCTGTCCGGACCGCGCAGCATCGCCGAGACCACCTGGGAAGAGCTCTCGCTCTTCGGCGGCGCGATCAGGACCTACCACGCGAGTCACGAGCGGAAGTGGACGTGCAGCAACGGTCAGTCCGAGGCCCAGTGCAAGGCGACGGGCGCCGGCCACGTGCACACCTACTCCACGTTCACCCCGCTGCCCGACGCTGCCTCGGCGCAGCTCTACTACGCGAACAAGATCTACACGACCCAGTCCGAGGCCTACGGCCTGGGTGATCGGCGCCTTCTCGAGATCAGGACGCTCCTGAGCGACGCCCAGGTCTATCGGCTCCAGGAGACGCACAGCGAGGAGCATCAGCTCGCCAGCCTCGTGCCGTACCAGGAGACGCTGTTCTCGTACGAGGACCGCGTGTTCGACCCGACGAACCGCGTGATGACCTCGAGCGATGTCTTCTTCCAGCGCGACACGGCGCCCTACGACCACGCCGTCACCTCGTGGACCTACGACATGGCCACCGGGGTGACGCTCACCCGCACGTCGCCCAACAACCAGGCGACCGGCCTCGTCGAGACCTACGGCTACGATCCGCAGCGGCGCTTCAACATCACGACGCTCAACGAGAAGGTCCAGCTCGTCGCGCGCACCTACGAGCCCGGCACGGGTGTCGTCATCCGGGAGATCGGACCCGGCGCCTATTCGTGTGGCACCGGCTGCATGAACGCCGAACAGAGCTGGACCGACATCGACGGGCTGGGACGGCCGGTGGCCACCTGGGTCAACCGCGAGGTCGCCGGGAATCCGGTCTGGCAGAAGACCAAGGTGTCGATGTTCAAGTACACCGACCAGGTCATCGGGAATGCCCGGACCGAGGTCGAGACCAACGCGCTCGTCGCCTACGGCGGCTCGCAGTGGACGCAGGAGGAGACCCAGCTCGACGGTCGCGGCCGTCCCGACGTGATCATCGTCGCGACCGGCGGCAACGCGCCGGCGATCACGACCTACGACTACGACCACCGCGGCGCGCTCGTCGCGGTCACGTTGCCCGACCCGTCGCAGAACAACACCGCGACGGTGACGTACACGTACGGCTACGACAGCCTCGGCCGGCCCACGTCGATGCGCCGTCCCGCGCTGGGCGGGCCCGTGGCCAGCGGCATCGACCTCGCCTACAACGGCCTGGTCCACACCCGCACCGAGGTGGCCGGCTCGCAGCTCGGCTCCGCGGCCCGCACCGACCTCTTCCACGATCGGTACGGTCGCCTGATCGAGGTGCGTGAATTCACCGCCGCCCAGACCTACGCGGCGACGACCTACCAGTACGACGCCAACGACAACGTCCGCCAGATCCAGAACCCCGACGGCGTGGTCACCGAGCTGGTCCACGACCTGGGCAGCCGCCGCACGCGCATCGTGCGCGCCGGCCGCACGTGGACGTACGGTTACAGGCCGGGGGGGCAACTGGACTGGGAGCGCGCGCCGGCGCCGCTCGGCTCCGAGGCGCTCTACACGAACAGCTACACGTACGACGAGCTGGGCCGCGAGAAGACCCGCAGCGTCGGCCCGCGGGCGCTCTCCGGCGCCGATGCGACGCTGTTCGGCGTCGGTTTGATGAACTTCACGTACGACACGTGCGTGAACGGCGTGGGCAAGCTGTGCCAGGCGGCCCACCCCGGCGGGGTGCTCACCACGAACCTGACCTACGACGCCGAGGGCAACCCGGCGACCGACTCGTCGACGTTCGTGTTCGCGGGGGTGAACGGGACCAAGACCAACAAGTTCAGCTACGGGCCCGGGGGCCGGGTGGTGTC
>SXJR01000255.1 GCA_005779305.1 Myxococcales bacterium | reverse complement strand
TGCGCGGCGGCGTGGCCTTGCGCTTGACCGCCGGCTTCTTCTTGGCGCGCGCCGGCGCTGGCCGCGCGTCGGCGACCTGCGCGGGCGTGGTGAGACCGAGCGCGATCGCCAGCACCAGCAGGAAGCGCAGCCGCCTCATGGGCGCACCATCACGGCGGTGGCGCCGTCGCCGCCGTCGGCGGGCGCGGCGGTGGTGAAGGCATGGACCAGGCCCGACATCGCGCCGGTGAGGGCGTCCTGGACCGCGTCGCGGAGGACGGCCACGCCGTCGGAGTGCAGGCCCTTGCCGTGCACGACCAGCACGCAGCGGCGGCGATCGCGCGCCGACTCGAGCAGGAACTTCTGCAGGCGGGGCAGGGCGGCGATCACGGTGTCGCCGTGCAGATCGAGCATGGCCTCGGCGCGCACCTTGCCGGTTCGGAGGGCGGCGACCTGGGCGCGGTTGACGCCGCCGGCGCGCGCGCTCACGCGACCGCCGTCGAGCTCGATGGTGAGCGGCTGCCGCGGGGGCAGCACCTCGGCCTTCACGATGGCCGTCTTCACCTGCGGCACGCGCACGCGATCACGATCGCGGCTGTCGAGAGGCGTGGCTCCAGCGATCGCCTGGAGGAAGAGATTCTCTTCCTCGGGCGTGACGGCTGGCTTCTTCGCCTTCCGAGCGGGCTGCTTACCCACCTCTTCATCATGAACGAGCGCGCGGCCGAATCAAGAAATCCGTTGCAGGTCGCCAGGCTTCGGCCGGCCTGCCGCATCGCGGCGGGCGGATCACAGGCGGCCATCGGGTGTGAGCCCGGCCCGCTCCGTCGGCAGCGCCGTCCGCGTAGACTGCTCCGATGCGCCGTTCCCCCTGTCTGGCCGTGGCCGTGGTCCTCGTCACGGGCGCCTGTGGCGACAACCAGTACGGCGGCCCCGACGGCCTCCCCGACGGACCGGGGCGCTTCGATAGCCCGTCGGATTTCGACCACGCCGCCGCCGGCTGCGTCCCCGACGCCATGGCCGGCCTGGCCCGCGAGGGCATCTTCCACTTCCAGGCGACCTACTCGGACGGCTACTCCGGGGCCGGCGCCGCTCGCCTCGACGACCTCGGCGGATGGGAGTACGGCGGCGCCCTCGCCGGTGGCGACGCCACCCGGGCCTGGATCGACGACGACGAGCTGTTCCTGTACCGCGACCTGGGCGAGGACCGCTCGCGCAGCCTGCTGCTCTGCGGCCGGGTCGGCGACGAGCTGCGTGGCGCCTACGCGTTCTGCACCCCCGAGGATTGTTACCTTGCCAGCGTCGTCGCCGTCGGCATCGAACCCATGGACGAGGCGCCGGCCCAGGGCCTGACCCTGCTCGGCGAGCTGGGCAACCCGGGCTGGGGCACCGGCATCACCGTCAACGTCCGCGTGGCCAACGACCTGGCCTACCTGGCTCGCTACCAGGACGGCCTGCGCATCGTCGACGTCTCCGATCCGGCCCGCCCGGTCGACGTCGGCCACGGTCCGTGCGAGCACCCGGACGACAACGAGATCTACAACGACGTGAAGCTGATGGAGAGTGGTGGCCGTCGCTACGCCATCATGGGCTCCAACCGGGTCGGCGCCGTGGTCTGGGACGTGACCACACCGGCGGCGCCGGCGATCGTCTCGCATTTCGGCACCGCCGACCTGATGGAACCGGCCAACGTCCACACCATCTTCCTCGACGGTGGCAAGGCCTACCTGGGCGCGGTCGGCCGCGGCCTCGAGATCTGGGATCTGGCCAATCCGGCGGCGCCGGTGCGGCTGAGCGGGTTCTTCCCCGCCAACGCGCCCGACGGCGCCTTCCTGCACGACCTCTTCGTCGAGGGCGATCGCGCCTATCTCAACTTCTGGAACGCCGGCATGGTCATCGCCGACGTCTCGACCCCGTCGGCGCCTCGCCCGGTCGGGACCTTCGTCGACTACGGCGACTCGTCGAGCCACTCGAGCTGGGTCACCACCGTCGGCAACCGCCGCATCGCCGCCCACGGCGACGAGGAGTGGGGCTCGCACGTGCGCCTGGTCGATGTCACCGAGGGCAGCGCCGGCTTCCTGCGCGAGGTCGGAGCCTTCGAGACCCGGCCCGAGGTCAGCGCCCACAACCTCATGGCCGCCGGCACCGAGGTCTTCGCCGCCTATTACCAGGACGGCGTTCGCATCCTCGACATCTCCGATCCGGCCGCGCCCCGGCAGACCGCCTGGTTCAACACCTGGCCCGGCTACGATCGTCGCTACGGCAAGAGCTTCTTCGAGGGCACGGTCGGGATCGACCTCGACCTGGCTCGCGGCCGCATCTATGTGGCCGACTCACATCGAGGCCTGCTGATCTTGCAGCGCCCAGCGAGCAATTAGCGAGCGTCAACGGCCTACGGCGTCGTAACCCCGGCTTCGGCCCGGACGCGTTGAGATCGTCGACGGCGATCGAGCGAACTCGTTGCGTTTGACAACGCGCGCCGGCTTGATCCGCACGGCGCCAGCATTGCATGGTCGAAAGACGATGTTCGCCAGCAAACCGATCGTCCGGCCCCGCGTCGCGTACTTCTGCATGGAGTACGGGCTCGACCCGTCGTTCACGATCTACTCCGGCGGCCTCGGCATCCTGGCCGGCGACCACATGAAGTCGGTCGGCGACCTGCGCCTGCCCGTGGTCGGCCTCGGGCTGCTGTGGGACGAGGGCTACGTCGACCAGCGCATCGACGAGGGTGGGCACGTCGTCGATCACTATTCCAAGACCTCGCGCGACGGCCTCGAGCCGCTCGCGGTCGAGGTCGAGGTCACCGTGCGCGGCAAACACGTCCCCTGTCGGGCGTTCCGCGTGCGCCGGTACGGCGCCGGCGAGCTGTACCTGCTCGAGCCGGCGCGCGAGGACGATCGCTGGATCACGCAGCGCCTCTACGGCGGCGGCGAGGAGGACCGGCTGGCCCAGGAGATCGTGCTCGGCGTTGGTGGCGTGAGGTTGCTGCGCGCGCTTCACATCGAGCCGCAGGTCCATCACTTCAACGAGGGCCACGCCGTCTTCGCCGGGCTCGAGCTCCTGCGCGAGAACCGCTTCGGCGGCGGCTCGCTCACCGAGCGCATGGCGCGGCTGCGACCCCACATCGTGTTCACCACCCACACCCCGGTCGCCGCCGGCAACGAGGTCCACGGCCTCGACGTCATGCGCCGCATGAACGCCGACCTCGGCTTCACCGACGCCGAGCTCACCGCCATCGGTGGCGCGCCGTTCTCGATGACGGTGGCCGGGCTGCGGATGGCCCGCGCCGCCAACGCGGTGGCCCAGCTCCACGGCGAGACCGCGCGCGCGATGTGGCACGGCGTGGCCGGCGCGTCGCCGATCACCGCCATCACCAACGGCGTGCACGTCCCGACCTGGCAGGACGCGCGAGTGCGGGCGGCGCTGGCGCCCGGCAAGGACGAGATCCACCAGTCCCAGGAGCTCTGGGCCGCGCACCTTGCCATGAAGGCCGAGCTCATCGAGATGGTCGCGGCCCGTACCGGGGCCCGGCTCGCGCTCGACAAGATGATCATCGGCTTCGCCCGCCGCGCCGCCGGCTACAAACGCGCGGATCTCATCCTCGGCGAGGAGGGCCGGCTCGAGCGTCTCCTGGGCGAGCTTGGCGCGCAGATCGTCTACGCCGGCAAGGCCCACCCCCGCGACACCGGCGGCAAGGCGCTGGTCGGCAAGCTGGTGAGCGCGGCCCGGCGCTGGCCCGGGCAGGTCGTGTTCCTCGAGAACTACGACATGACCGTGGGCGCGGCCATGACCCGCGGCGCCGACATCTGGCTCAACAACCCGCGCCGTCCACTCGAGGCCTCGGGCACGTCGGGCATGAAGGCGGCGATGAACGGCGTGCTCAACGTCAGCATCCTCGACGGCTGGTGGCCCGAGGGCTGCGAGCACGGCGTAACCGGCTGGAAGATCGGCGATCCCGATCCCGGCGACGACGCCTTTGACGACGCGGCCGCCGCCCGCATCGACCTGCGTGATCGCGATCGCCTCTACCATGTGCTCGAGCAGGAGGTCCTGCCCACCTTCTTCGGCGATCGCGCGCGCTGGGTGCGGATGATGCGGGCCAGCATCGCGATGTCGTCGTGGCGCTTCTCCTCCGACCGCATGGTCGAGGAGTACGTGCAGCGGCTCTACACGGTGTGATCCGTCTGGGCCTCGGGCCTCGGGCCGCGGGCCTCGGCCAGAGGGGACCGCGGAGCCGCGCCGTTCAGGCCGGCGACGGTCGATGCCTGAACACCCCGCGGGTTGTGATCAACCGCCGTCGTGCCTCTTCCAATCCGAGCACCTCGCGATCGCGGTGAAGGAGGAAGAGATCCGCCGTCGATACGATGACTCCAGGCAGGTCGGGCTCGTTGCAGAAATGCTCAACCTGCTCTGGATGCGATGAACAGGGGATCTCGCGCTCGTCGGGCGGAAGCGCGAACTGGGTGTTGCGGACGTACATCTTGAGCGACGGCTCGCGTCCCTCCTGCTTCAAGAACGCCCGGACATGCCGCTCGATCTTGGTCAGGTCCTCGGACGCCGCCCCGCGCTTCTTGTGACCCTTCACTTCCACGATCGCGATCCACGTCGTGTCGTTGGGCTGTCGCAGCTGGAGGTCCTCCCGCTTCGGCTCGTTCTCCTGACGTCCTTCGTCGACGTTCTCGACCTCGAATCCAAGGTCCTCGAATACGGACTGAACGGCATCGACGAGCGCCTCGTCGTTCGTCGTCAGGATGGCACGCGGACCGCTGTCGCCTCGCTGCCTTGCAGCCTGTGAGCGCTCGTTGATCGCGTTGCGTGCTGCATTGAACCGCTTCTGAGTTCCCTCGAACTCCGTCACCAACGCGGCCTCCTCGTCCATTAGCGCCTGCTCGTCCCTGGTCATCCATTCGCGGGTCTCGGCCCAATCGACGATGTTCGGGAACGAGCCGCGGTCGAGCGTCGCCCACGACGCGCAGAGCGCCTTCACAAGCGCAACTCGGTTGCTCGGCGCATTTTGAAACCAAGCCAGGCCCTTGTTCAGCCCCGTGCGGTAGACGTTGACTGCAAACGGAAGGGGGGCTCAAGCGCCCATGCCAACCAGCCGTCAGGGCGCGGATCCTCAAATTCGGCCGGCGACGGGACGTCCGGTGGGCCGAGGCCCTAGGCCCGAGGCCCGAGGCCCCGCGCTACTCACTCATCAACGAGCCCACTCACTCCGCATCGTGGCGCGCCAGCACCTGGCGGCGCTTGCCGCGCCACGACACGACGACGTGATCGCCGTCGTCGACGAGCGTCCCGGCGTCGAGGGTGCGGCGCGGGGTCTGGCTCAGGCAGGGATGTTCACCGGCGATCACCGAGACCTCCTCGAGGAGCCAGCGGTCGTCGCTGCGCCGGCCGCGGAGGAGGTAGCGATCGGCGAAGCCGAAGCCGGGGGCGCCGGCGCAGGGCAGGTCGGCGCCGTCGGGGGATCGTTCGGTGACCTCGCGGACGTAGGTCCCGGCGAGGAGGCCGTCGTCGGAGACCGCGAGCTCCCAGTCCTCGAGCTCGTGCCGGATGAGGCCGGACCGGGTCCAGGACGTGGTGCGCCAGCTCCAGCGGCCCGACGGCGGGGCAGGTGTCGGAGCCGCGATCGGATCGCGGACCTCGGTGGTGCGGGTGAGGATGGCCACGCCGCCGCCCCAGCTGAGGTGAAGCTCGTCGCCGTCGATGGTGGCGACGTAGGAGCCAAGCTGGCGCAGGCCCGGATCGCACGGCCCGGGCTCGGCCAGGTACGACAGCTCGGCGACGGCGACGCCGTCGGGCCCGACCTCGGCGCCGACCAGGATCTCGGCGCGCTGGTGGTAACGCGTCTTCTGGTTGCACGTGAAGGGTACGGCGTCGAGCGCGCGCACCAGCACGTCGCGGTGATAGTGCCCGACCAGGCGGCGCGGGTCGGCGGTGACCTCGAAGCGCCAGCGCTCGCGCTCTCGGCGCAGCGTGCCGTCCTCGACCTCGTAGTGGACCCAGTCCCAGGGGCCGACCATCGAGCGGGCCGTGACGATGGCCTCGAGCGGCACCGCGCCTTCCGGCATCGGCGGCGCGGGCCCGCAGCCGGCGGCGCCCAGGGCCAGCGACACCAGCGCGATCGGCCTCGCCCGGCCGATCAACCGCGGGTCACGTCGGTCGAGTCGCTGCCCTGCCACGGCTTGTCCACTGCACCGGCGCTGAGAAAGTACGAGAGCTGCGGATCGGCAGGTACCTTGGGCGCCTCCCATCCCCCCGCCTCGTTGCGAACCTCGACCACCGGCGTGACCGCGTCGTCGCCGTCGCCGTCGTCGTCGCCGATTGCGGCGGGGGCCACGCCGTCACGCCAGACCACCGTGCCATCGCGCAGGGTGGGCGTGCGCGGCGTGCCGACGAGGTTGACGACCTCGCGGGCCAGGCGGCCCGGCCAGAGCCACACGCCAGCGCTTTCGGCGGCGCGCTCGAGGGCGTCGACCAGGGACGCCGCCGACGGCCAGCGCTTGTCGGGATCACGCGCCAGCGCGCCGAGCACGACCTCGGCGATCTCGGCGGGAACCTCGGCCCTCACCACGCTGGGGTGAGGGATGGGCGCGGCCTTCACGCGCTCGGTGGTGTCGAGATCGCTGGCGCCGTGGAAGAGCGGATGCCCGGTCAGCAGTTCGTGCATGACCACGCCGAGCGAGAACAGATCGGCCCGCTGATCGATCTGGCGCTTGCGATCGAGCTGCTCGGGCGCGATGTAGGCGTACTTGCCTTTGATGACGCCGGCCTCGGTGCGGTGGGCCTGGAAGTTGGTGCGGGCCACGCCGAAGTCGATGAGCTTCACTACCCCGTCGGGGCCGACCAGCAAGTTCTGGGGCGTGACGTCGCGGTGCACGACGTCGAGGGCGCGGCCGCCCAGATCGCGAAGGCCGTGCAGGTGATCGAGCGCGCGCGCGGCGGCGACGGCGATGGTGAGCGCTGCCGGCACCGCGATCGGCCGGCGCCGGCGTGCGGCGGCGCGGAAGAGGGCCAGCACCGTCGGTCCGGCGATGTACTCGAGGGCGAGGTAGGGACGCCCCGACGCGTGCCCGAGGTGGTACGCGGTCGGCAGGTGGGGATGGTGACAGGCCAGCGAGAGCCGGCCCTCGATCACGAAGAAGTCGAGGAACTCGCGGTGCGCGGCGAGGTCGGCGCGAATGCGCTTGATCGCCACCCAGCGCGGCGTCGCTGCCTCGCGATCGACGGCGAGGTACACGTCGGCCATGCCTCCAGTGGCCAGCCGCTCGAGCAGCATGAACTGGTCGAGCTCGAACGGCAGAGTCTCGAGGAGGGGCAACGACATGGTGGTCGGATCGTGCGTTATCGCGGCGCGTGTCGGGCGTAGGTCTCGGTCACGAGCTGCGCGATGGCGGCATCGGAGAGGCCAGCCGGGCGCGTGTGCGGTCCGCCGTGGCGCGAGCTGGGTTCGTAGTCCCACGCCACTCGCGCTTGCAGGCGGGTCGTGGCGGCGGCGGCGGTGAAGCCGAGCCGCGCCAGCAGGGCCGCACGATCGCGCAGATCACGCGTCGCCTGGGTGAGGCGGTTGCCGGCGCCGGTGGAAGAGCCGGTCAGGTTGGAGTTCAGCCAGGGAAAGCTCACCCCGCCAGTATAGACACGGACCGGGTGAGCCGGTGCGGTCTGCGTCGCAGTCTGGATCTGGTACCGTCGAGGACGTGGTTCAGCCCACGCGCGCAGCGAGCAAGGTGCTCGCGACGGTGGTCGCGCCGCTGATCGTGCGGCTCCTGATCGGTGCTGCGATCGGCGGTGCGGTCGGTGCGAGTGCGTCCACCGCCCACGCCGACGGCGCTGGTGTGGTCGTTGTGTCGGCCTCACGATCGGCCGCACCGGCGTCCGACGTCGCGCGCTCGGTGGCGCTTGCCGCCGACGCCGACGTCGACGCGATCGCGACCGCGCGGCGCGCGCGTGCCGCCGGGGCCGTGCCCCTCGAGGACCTCGTCGGGTTCGCCCAGGTCGCGCGTCTCGAGGCTGAGGGCTGGCGCGCCTACCAGGTCGCGGTCGATGCCGAGTTCGCCGCGTCGCGACTGGCGTCGGCACGTTCTCACGCCGAAGCGCTGTTGCCGTTGCCCGGAGGCGTCGAGGCCTACGCCGAGGCGTCGCTACGACTCGGCCTGGTGCTGGCCCACCTCGGCCGTCGCGACGAGGCCGCCGAGGCGCTGCGTCTGGCCCACGCGCTCGATCCGGCGCGCCCGGTGACCACCGCCGAGTTCTCGCCCGATGGCGTGGCCGCGTCCGAGGCCGCCATCGCTGCCTCACCGCCGGTCACCGACATCGCGATCACGGCGACGGCGCGCGCGTCCCTGACCGTCGACGGAACCGACGTGGGGCGAGCTCCGGTGACCGTTGCCCTGAGCCTCGGCCAGCACGTGATCGTGGCGCGCTCCCCCGGGCGCGCGGCGCGCGGCGTGGCGGTCTCGGTCGGGCCCGACACCCGCACCATCGATGTCGATCTCGAGCTGGTCGCCAGCGTCGGACTGGTCGAGCGCGACGACGCGCTGGCCGCTGGCGCCAGCGAGACCCGTGCCGGCGCCGCCATCGCCGAGGTGCTGACCTACGCGGAGCTCGATGAGCTGTTCGTGGTGGCCAGCGTGTACCGCGGCGGTGGCCCCGCGCTGCTCGGCCAGCGCTGCGTGCTGGCCCGGCCGGCGTGCACGGCGATCGTCGAGATCGGGCACGTCGACGGCGGTCTCGGCGCCGCGGCGCGCGAGCTGATCGAGCGGCTGCGCGGCGCGAGCGTGCGCTACGGAGTGCTTCTGCCCGCCGATGCGCGCGTGGCTCGCGGCGAGCGCAGGATCGACGGCGGCGAGCGGTGCCGCTGGTGCCGCAATCCGTGGGTGATCGGTGGTGGCGGCGTGGTCGCGGCCGCGCTGGTGACGGCGGCGACGATCGCGCTCACCCGCGACGATCCGAACCCGGTGGTGACCGTCGATCCCGGCGACTTCACCGACTGAAGTCGGCCGACACCGTCTCTTCGCCGCCCTGGGGTACATCGACCGTGAAGCGGCGCCGGATCTCGGGCTCGTCCTCGGTGGCGGGGAACACGACCTCGACCTGGTGGGGCCCGGCCGGGACCTCCCAGGTGTGAGGGGCCTGGCCGGGGAGCTTCGTGCCGTCGAGGTAGACCTCGCCCCACGGGACTGCGCCGACCTTCAAGCGGCCGGATGCGCGCGGGGAGACAGAGGCGGCGTCGGTGGGCGGAGGGCGGGAGCCGGCGTCGGTGGGCGGAGGGCGGGAGCCGGCGTCGGTGGGCGGAGGGCGGGGGGCCGCATCCGGCTCGCGGCCGTCGGCGGGCGGCAGACTGCTGGCGGCATCCGGCTCGCGGCCGTCGGCGGGCGGCTCGCGGCCGTCGGCGGGCGGCGGGCTGCTGGCGGCGTCGGCGATCGGCCCGCCTGTGACCACGGCCTTGTCCCTGGTGATCCACCAGATCGCGATCGCCGCGATCGCGAGCACGCCGAGCGCCAGCACCACCCAGCGGGTCGATGACGGCGTGGTCGCGGTCGTGGGCGTGGGCGTCGGGGTGGTCGTCGAGGTGGACGTGGACGTGGACGTGGACGGCGACGACGGCTTCTCCCTGACCGTCGTCGTCGGTCCGTCCGTGTCGGCCCGCTCGACCCGCCGCTCCGGCGTCTGCTCCGGCGCTGGCGCCGGCCCCGGCCCCGGCCCCGGCGTCGGGAAGTCCTCCTCGAGGATCGCCCGCAGCGGCACCAGCGGCGTCAGCCTCCCGATCACCTTCTCGAAGTCGACGTGGGTCGCGAACGACGCCTCGCGCACCGTCGGCGTCCGCTTGCCCTTGGGCTTGCGTCCGCCCTCCATCACCTGCGTCGACGGTCCGCCCACGTCCGTGGTCGGTGCGTCTTCGTCGCCCGGGCCCGAACCATCATGACCGCTCGGGGCGCTGGTCTCCACGTCCTCGCGGCCGAGCGGTGGGCAGTACCTGGCGACCACGGCCGCCACGTCGCGCGCGCCGGGCGACGGATCGAGCGCGTAGAGCGCCCGGTTGATCGCCGACAGCAGCTCGTCGGCGTCGCGCCAGCGTTTGTCGGGATCGCGCTCGAGACAACGCAGGACCAGCGCGTCGACCGCCGCCGACACCAGACGCCGGCTGCTGGGGGCCGGGATCGGACCCTGGCTGACCGCGGCCAGGGTCTCGTCGGGCGTCGCGCGCGCGAACAGCCGCTCGCCGACCAGCAGCTCCCACAGGAGCACGCCGAGCGAGAACAGATCGCTCTGGCCGGTCAGCGGCTGGCGCGCCACCTGCTCGGGCGACATGTACGGGAACGACCCGGTCGGCATGCTGTCGTCGGACGGCCCCTCGCCGCCGCCGAAGGCGACCGCGATGCCGAAGTCGACCAGCTTGACCTCGCCGTCGCGCGACAGCATCACGTTGCGCGGCGACAGATCGCGGTGGATCACGCCGCCGCCCTTGCGGTGGGCGTAGTCGAGGCCTTTGGCCAGCTCGGCGCCGATGTAGAGCGCGAGCCCGGGATCGAGGGCCTGCCCCCGGCGGGCCATGGCCTCGCTCAGGCGCCACAGGGTGGGCCCGTCGATGTACTCCATGGCGATGAAGTACGTGTCGTCGATCACGCCCAGCTCGTAGAGCGGGACGATGTTGCCGTGGGCCAGCCCGACCAGGGTCTTGGCCTCGGCGACGAAGAGGTCGACGAAATGACGCTGCCCGGTCAGGGCCGGGTGGATCTGCTTGATGACGAGCTGCTTCTCGAACCCGCCCGGTCCGATGATCTTGCCGAGGAAGATCTCCGCCATCCCTCCCGTCGCCAGCTTCTCGGTCAGGTAGTACTTGCCGAACGTCGTCGGCAGCTCGGTCATCCGCTGCGAGTGTATCATGCGCCGGTGGTCGTCTCTCCCCCGGCCCGAGCGGGCCTTGCGCTCGCCGCGCTGGCGGCGTGCGGCGGCGATGCGCCTGGCGTGCGCCTGGCGCCGGTCGGCGACGGGCCGTGCGGCCGACCCACCGACGCGCGTTCGCTGCTGGTGACCCCGCTCGGGGACTTCCGCGCCGAGCGGCGGCCGATCGCGCTCGACGCGCCGGTGGCGCTGGCCGATCTGCCGGCGTCGACGCGCCAGCTCGCCGTCGAGGTCATCGGAGAAGGAGGTCAGGTGCTGGCTCAGGGCAAGACCGTGCCCTTCGACTTCGCCGCCCTGGCCGACGGCGACACGCTCGGGGTCGCGATGGGGCCGCCCGACGACGCCTGCCCGGCCGGCACGATGGCGACCTCGCGCGATCGCCCGCTGGTCGCGCCGGTCGGCGGCGGCGTGCTGGTGGCCGGCGGCTACGCTCCGACGCCCCTGGCCACCGCCGAGTGGTTCGATCCCGCCACCGACACCTTCCGCAACGTGGCGCTGCCGGCCGGCTTCGGTGGCGTGCGCGGTCTGGCCGGGGCGGCCCTGGTGCCGCTCGCCGACGGCACCGTGGCGCTGGTCGGCGGGCCGAGCCCCGGCTTCGCCATCTACGATCCCGAGGACGGCTTCCGGCCGGCCGTGCTGGTCAGCCAGGTGCGCGCCCACGCCGCCGCCGTCGCCATCGACGATCACCGCGTCCTCCTGCTGGGCGGCTGCGGATCGCTGCGCGACGACGGCACCTGCGAGGCCGGCAGCGCCCGCGCCGACAGCCGCATCCTCCATGTCGGCGGCGCGACGCCGGGGGTGATCGAGGACGGCCCGCTCCTGGTCGCCGAGCGCGTCGACAGCCAGGTCTTCCTCGAACGCGAGCCCGACGGCCGCCGCACGGTCGTGCTGGTCGGAGGCGTCGACGGCGCCGGCGCGCCCCAAACCTCCGCCGAGCGCATCGATCTCGAATCGGGCGCTGTCACGATCCTGCCCGGCGCCGGCGGCGCCGCCGCCCGTAACGACGCCGGCACGATCATCACCGCCTTCGGCGCCGATGGGACGGCGCCGCGCGGCGAGACCGCGGCGCTGGTACCCGGCGTCGACGTGATCCGCGCGCTGCCAACGCTGGCCCCGCGGGCCGGTGCCGTCTTGGCGACCCAGGAAGACGGCCTGGTGCTCGCGCTGGGCGGCGGGCCGGCGCTGCGCTTCCTGCCGGCGGCGTCGTCGTGGTCGGTGGTCGACGCCGCTGCGCTGCCCGTGTTCGGCGGCGGTCACGCCGTGCTGCGTCTGGACGACGGCAGTCTGTTCGTGGTCGGCGGTCGCGTCGCCGGCACCGCCCAGGCTGCGGCGTGGCGCTTCCGACCTAGGCTCGTGGGTCGCTTCACCGGCTCCCTCACCGTGGTGCCCGGTGACGACGAGAGCGATCCGCCGCTGTCGCCGCTCGATCCCTCGCTGGTGACGGTCGCGCCGGTGTGGCGCCTGCGCGGCGCCGGGGCCGATCCCAGCCACGCCGTCGTCGGTGGTCCGCAGGGGGGAACCCTCCGCGTCGATCTCGGCGCTCGCGTGCCGTCGGAGGGCATCGCGGTGGTGCTGGGGCAGGTCGGCCCGGCCGACTTCCACCAGATCGTGCTCATCCCCGGGGTCGAGGCCAGCCTCGAGCGTCGGGTCGCCGGCGCCGCGACCACGCTGTGCCGTGGCCAGGCGGTGCCGGCCGCGGGACCCACCTCGATCACGCTCGATCTGCGGGGTGGCGAGGCGCGGGTGGCGATGAACGGCCAGGTCCTGCTCACCTGCGACGTCGACGGGCTGCCCGCCGGCCGGGTCGGCGTCGGTGCGCTCGGCAGCGGCGAGGTCGACGTCCTGACCATCGCGGTGACCCGGTGAGGCGTTCGCCGGTCGCCCTCGTCACCTCGGTCGCGCTCTGGTCTGGTGCGCTGGCCGTGGCCGCGCCCACGCGCGCCCATGCCTACGAGTACGAGGTCATCACCCGCACCGTGGGCCAGGTCTACCAGCTGCCCTCCATGCGCCTGGTCGGTGCCGATCTGTGGCTGGCCCGCCGCCGCTTCACGCAGACCCTGACCCTGTCGATGTGGGACGTCGGCGACCTGCGCCGCAAGCGCCGGCGCGCCCATCCCGGTCTGCCCGACGACGGACCGGTGGTGTGGTTCACCGGTCACCTGCGCCTCGATCACGACTTCGGACCGTGGACCGCCGGCACCGTCACCGTCGACGATCGCGGGCTCGACGCGCTCGACGCCATCCCCGAGCTGGCGGCGCAGAGCATCGGCCTCGATCTCACGTACGGCTACCTCGCCGTCGATGGCCTCGCCGGCCGCGTCGATCTACGCGTCGGCCGCCAGCTCGAGATCGACGCGCTCGACTGGTGGAGCGTCGACGGCGTGACCGCGCGGGTCCACACCCCGTGGCCGGTGCTGTTCGAGGCCACCGCCGGCCTGCGCGTCCGCGACAAGTCGCCGCTCGGCAGCGGCGACTTCGATCTCGACGGCACCTCGGGCGCCGACTGCCACGAGTACGTCGAGGGGCCGACGCCGGGCACCGGGAGCTGGCAGATCATCGATCGCAGCCGCGTGCCCGGCGAGACCCGGCTGGGTAGCGACCTCGCGCTGTGCCCGGAGCGCGACGCGCTGGTGCCGACCGCGGCGGTCGCGGTCGAGACCGACGGCGCCCGCTGGGGCTTCGCCCGCCTCGGCTATCGCCGCAGCCAGTCGCGCACGCCGGGGTTGATCGGCCCCGCCGATCGCCTCGACTTTCCCGACGCCGGGCTCTATCCGAACGAGAGCGGGCAGGCGCCGGCCTGGGGCGTCGACGAGGAGCTGGCCAGCGCCGTGGTGCGAGTGACCACCCGCGCCGGCGGCGTCACCCTCGAGCCGTGGGCCCAGGCCCGCTGGTCGCTCCTGCACGGCGTGCTCGACGAGTCGCAGGCCGGCGTGCGCCTGGTGCGTGGCGCGCACGCGCTCGAGCCCGAGATCGCGCGCTCGGTGCCGACCTTCGACGGCGACTCGATCTGGAACGTGTTCGTGGTCGGCACGTCGTGGGACGCCCGGCTGTCGTACGCGCTGACGCCGCGCCACGCGACCTACCGCGGATTCGCCACCGCGTGGCTCCGCCGCTACGACGTGCCCAGCCCGGGTGAGTCCGAGGATCGGGCCTGGGTCGCCGGGCTGCGCGGCGGCGGCGAGCTCGACGTGGCTCGGCGCGTGCGCGCGCGCCTCGATCTGATCGGCGACGACGGTTACGGCGGGCGGCGGCTGGGCGCGAGCGCCACCGCGCGCTGGCAGCGGTCGCGGGCGCTGGCGCTGAGCGCGCGGCTGGGCGGCCTGTCGGTCGCCATCGCCGACTCCGACCTCGACGGTGCCGACGGGCTCTCGGGGGTCGGCCAGCTCGCGGTGTCGTGGCAGGTCGATGGCGGCATCGCGATCCACGCCACCACCGAGATGGCGTCGAGCCCGCGGGCCAGCCTCGACGTGCGCGCGGTGGCCGTGCTCGATCTCGCGTTCGAACCGGAGGTCCACTGATGTCGGTGACGCGCGGGCGGCTGCTGGTCTTGATCGCCTGCTCGGCGGCGCTGTCGGCGCTCACGACGCTGCCGGCCACCGGCGGGCCTTCGCCGGTGGTCTATCCGGCCCAGCGCCTGCCGCTCACCTTCTCGCACGCGGTGCATGGCAAGCTCGGCGTCGCCTGCATCGACTGCCACGATCGCGTGCTCACCTCGCGCTCGGCGGTCGATCTGCTCACGCCGACCGAGGCGACTTGCCGGAAGTGCCACGCCATCGACCGCAGCCGGTTCGAGGGCACGGCCGCCGCCGGTGACACCACGGCGCCGCCGACGGCGTGCCTCGCCTGTCACCCGGGCGCGAAGCCCGGCGAGCCAGTGGCCCGGATCGCCATCCCGCCGCCGCACCTGAAGTTCAGCCACGCCCGCCACGCCACCACCGCCTGCCAGGACTGCCACGGCGGTCTCGACGACGTCGCGCTGGCGACCCGCGACCACCTGCCGAGCATGGACTCGTGCCTGACCTGCCACGACGGTGTCCGCGCCGCCGACGCGTGCACCACCTGCCACCTCGCCACGCCCGGTGGCCGCGTGCGCGTCGATCTGCCCGATGGTGCCCTGGTGCCGACGGGCGGCGCCACCGGCGCCATGCACGACCTCGAGTTCCGCACCCGCCACGACGCCATCGCGCGCGCCGAGCCCAAGACCTGCGCCGCCTGCCACGAGCAACGGTTCTGCGCCGACTGCCACGCCGGGGCGATGAAGCCGCTCGACTTCCACCCCGGCGACTACATCGCGCTCCACGCGGTCGAGGCCCGCCGCGGCGTGCCCGACTGCGGCGCCTGTCACAAGAGCCAGCGCTTCTGCGTCGGCTGCCACGAACGCTCCGGCGTCGGCGTGCGCGCCGAGAGCGCCTTCGATCGGGTCGGCGTCGTCGGCCGCTTCCACCCCGCCGGCTGGACCAGCGACCTGCGCGGCCCCGACCACCACGCCACCGAGGCCCAGAAGAACCTGAAGTCGTGCGCGAGCTGCCACCGCGAGGACTTCTGCGTCGAGTGCCACACCGCCGAGCCGGCGCGTCTCGGCGTCTCACCCCACGGCCCCGGCTGGCGCGGCAGCGGCAGGTGTCGGGCGCTGGCCGCCAGGAACCAGCGCATGTGCCTGCGCTGCCACATCGAGCAGAGCCGGGTCGGCTGCGACTAGGCTCACAGATCGAGGCCGTACAGCGAGCCGGCCGCGTCCAGACAGCTGCCCAGGTTGCCGCACGGAACGCTGGGCTCGACACACGTTGCCAGTTCCTCGACGAAGCTCCGCGCGTAGAACGGGAGGTCGACGTAGAAGAAGTTCGCCGCGACCGCGTTGCAGTCCGGGTCCGCCGTGCCCGTGCAGGTCGTCGAGTACTGCTCGCACTGGGTCCGGAATGCCGTGTGATAGGCCTCCTCGCTCGGCCGGGTGGACGTGTAACACGCGGACTGCGCGCCGCTGTCGTTGCACGCCGTCTGGGCGATGCACGTATTCGCGGCCTCGAACACCTCCGGCCGGAACGCGAGCCCGCGGATCGACCACTCGTACATGCAGTTGTTGAACGTGTTGTTGATCTGAGGGGGGTCGGCACAGCCGTAGAGCCAGGCACAGAGCGGTCGCAGCGCGGTCTCCGCTGGCGGTACCCGCACGCCCGGTGGCTCGTCCTTGACGAACGCGCGCACCCACAGGTTCTCGAACGTGATCGATGCCGGCATCGTGCCGGGATCTGCCTCGAACGCTACGTCGCCAACGAACGACTGCCCGAGCGGACAGCGAAATAGCTCCCGGTCGTAGTAGATCCACGCCTCGTTGTCGATGACGGCGTCGTAGTGGCGAAGCTCGCGCGCCCACCAATCGACCCCGTCGGTGTCGAAGTAGATGGAGAGCCGCATCGCTGCATCGCCACGCGCCAGCCAGGACAGCTCGAACGTGGTGCGATCGGGGATCGTTCCGTTGGCCTCGTCGGAGTCGATCGCGTACGAGAGCAGCTCGCCGGGCGGCGTGAAACTCTCGCCGTTGACGTCGATCGAGATCGAGTCCGCGCGGAGCGTCGCATTGCCGATGAGGTAGTTGTACGCAAACTCCATCTCGAGCGTGTCGACGCAGCGCGCCGCGGAGATCAGGTCTGGACCTCCGCCAGCGTCGCCGCCACACGCTGCGACACCCGCCAGCACGATCGCCGTCCTTGCCATGGCCACCTCGCACACAGGATCGCATGACAGGAGCGCCCGGCGGTCGGGATGTGAACGGGTGCGCGGCAACCCCTCATCGTCATCCGCGACAATCCGGCCGACCAGATCGAACGTCCTGCCGTCAACACGGATCGACGGCGTTTGGAGCGCCCACAACAGTTCCAGAGGTTTGGCCAATCGACCAGGCCCACACCATCGAAGCCCATCGCATGACGTCTAATAGCGTCATGACGGGTGCACGGAAGCTGGGGCTCTCGGGTGTGCTGCTGTCGCTCTTCGCCGCGTGCGGTCCCGTCGCCCGGGCTCCCGCGCCCGCCGATCCGGCGCGCGTCGATCCTGGGCCGACCGGCGAACCGGTCCACGCCGCGGCGGCCGACGCCGGCCTGCCGCCACCTGTGGCCGCGCCCGACGTGACGCTCTACACGCTCCGAGAGGCGATCGCCGACGTGATGGCCAGCCCGCTGGCGTTCATCGGCACCGGTGAGTGGACCGGGGTGACGCCCTATCCGCCCTGCGCGTACCGGAACGATCGCGTGATCGTGCTCGACAACTACTGCACCACGCGGAAGGAGATCTCGACCTTCGGGATCGACGTGTACTCGCCGACCCGGGGCTGGGTCGAGATCTACGCGACCGCGAAGGACAAGCGGCCCGTCAGCAAGACGCCGCGCTCGCAGTACGGGAGCTTCATCGTCACCAGCGGCCCGGTGCCCGCACCGGGGAAGGTCGAGATGGAGCTGACCTTCGACATGACTTACCAGGAGGTCGAGCGTTACGAAGGAGTCCGCGCCGGCGCGGGGATCCCGTCGTGCTGGCAAGGTGTGCATGCCGAGCCGGCGAGCGGCTGCAACCAGGAGATGCCTGCGGGCGTAGGCCGCGCGTTCCGTGCCGAGCACGAGGCCTTCATGAAGGACCCGCCCGAGCTCTGGTACGAGTTCGCGCGCCACATCATCGCGCAGCGCCGCCACCCGTGGCCGAAGCCCGAGAACTTCGAGGGCACGCCCGAATACCTGAGCGGCCGCGCGATCGACTGGGCTCGCCAGCACGGGCTGCAGCTCATGCAGTTCCAGTGGAAGAACGTCGGCAATCGCAAGGGCTGGTTCGTGCCGGTCAGCGCCACCCCTGATGATGGCTTCATCGTGATCGGCAACCAGGTCGTTGCCAACGGGGTGCCCAACACGTCCGGTGAACCCGTGGTCCTTCGCGTGGACAAGGCCTCCGACGTGGTGTGGGCATGCTCGCTCCTGCGCTCGGACTTCTTCGATTTCGAAGCCGCCAGCTTCGTTCCGACGCCCGACGGTGGCGTCATCGCCCACGTCCTCGCCTACAAGGGCGAAGGCTCGGGCCCGACCAATCGACTGGTGAAGATCGACAGCAAGGGATCCATCGTGTGGGACTGGATCGGTCGGGGCACGGGCGGCGCGAACTCGCCGGTCGCCGGCACGCTCCAGCTCACCAGGAAGGGCGTCATCCACATGACCGGCCACGTCTACCTCGACGGCGGCGACGTGGAGTACGCCTGGACCGGCGACGTCGACGCCACGACCGGCAAGCTCGTGACCGACAAGGTCGGCGCGCGCAACCCCTACAAGCGCAAGCCGTGACCGCAAAGTTGACCGAGTTGACACCGTCCCCTGCGCTAGACTCGCGCGCATGGGATATCGCATCAACGTCAACGGCGAGGTGCGTGAGGTCGAGGCGACGCCGGACATGCCGCGGCTCTGGGTGCTGCGCGACCTGCTCGGGTTGACCGGGACGAAGTACGGGTGCGGGATGGCGCAGTGTCGCGCGTGCACGGTGCACATCGCCGGGGAGCCGGCGTTCGCGTGCCAGACGGCGATCGCGGCTGTTGGAGATCGACCCGTGACGACGATCGAAGGGCTCTCGACCGACGGTGGCAAGACGCTGCATGCGGTGCAGGAAGCGTGGATCGCCCTGGACGTGCCGCAGTGTGGATGGTGTCAGCCAGGGCAGATCATGAGCGCGGTCGCGCTGCTCGGGAAGACGCCGGCACCGACCGACGAGCAGATCGATGAGGGGATGAACGGGAACATCTGCCGCTGCGGCACGTACTCGCGGATCAAGCTCGCGATCCATCGGGCGGCAAAGGGAGGCGTGTGATGGAGCGGCGCCAGTTCCTCAAGGTCAGCGCGACGGCGACGGGCGGCATGATGCTGTGGTTCGCCTGCGGGAAGTCGAAGGGGAAGCAGGAGCCGACCGGAGACGGCGAGGCCCCGCAGCCGTCAGGCGAGGGCGCCGACCTGAACGCGTGGATCCGGATCGATCCGGACGACACCGTGACGTTTCGCATCGCCGATGCCGAGATGGGGCAGGGGATCATGACGGCGGTGTCGATGATCCTCGCCGAGGAGCTCGACGCGTCGTGGGGGAAGGTGAAGGCAGAACACGCGCCTTCGGACAGCGAGAAGTACGGCAGCCAGTCGACCGGGGGCTCGACGACGATCCGGCAGGGATGGGAGCCGATGCGGGTGGCGGGCGCCAAGGCGCGCGTGATGCTGGTGGCGGCGGCAGCCGAGCGGCTCGGCGTCGCGGCGGCGGAGTTGACGACCGAGGCGAGTCAGGTCGTGCACGCGGCGTCGGGGCGGAAGCTGCGGTATGGCGAGCTGGTGGCGGCGGCGGCCAAGATCGCGCCGCCCGAGCAGCCCGAGCTCAAGGCGGCGGCGCGTTATCACCTCGTCGGCAAGGCGACGCCGCGGCTCGATACCCGGGCCAAGGTGCTGGGACAGGCGGTGTACGGGCTCGACGTGCGGCTGCCCGGCATGTTGACCGCGCAGGTGGTGCGCGCCCCGATGATGGGTGCCAAGCCGAAGAAGATCGACGACGCCGCCGCGCGTGCGGTGGCGGGTGTGCGCGACATCGTGACGATCACCAGCGGCGTGGCGGTGATCGCCGACCACTTCTGGGCGGCGAAGCTGGGGCGCGAGGCCCTGGTGATCGAGTGGGAGGGTGGCGACGCGGGGCTCGATACCGCGGGCGTGTCCCGGAAGCTGGCCGAGGCGGTCGGCAAGGGCGTCGAGGTGCGCAAGGACGGCGACGCGGCGAAGACGCTGGGCGCGGCGACGAAGAAGCTGCGCGCCAGCTACGAGGTGCCGTACCTGGCCCACGCGCCGATGGAGCCGCTCTCGGCGACGGTGCACGTGCACGACGACCTCTGCGAGATCTGGACCGGGACGCAGACGGCGAGCTTCACGGTGATGAAGGCGGCGGCGATCCTCGCCATCTCGCCGGAGAAGGTGAAGGTCACGACCACGTTCATGGGCGGCGGCTTCGGCAGGCGGTCGCAGGTCGACTTCGTCGCCGACGCGGTCGAGGTCGCGCGCGCGGCCAAGGTGCCGGTCAAGACGGTGTGGACCCGTGAGGACGACGTGCGCGGCGGGCAGTACCGCCCGGCGGCGCTGTCGGAGATCGAGGGGGCGCTCGACGCCGACGGCTGGCCGGTGGCGTGGAGGCAGCGCATCGCGTCGCCGTCGATCCTGGCGGCTCTCGGGCCGCTCAAGAAGGGCGTCGACGCCACGTCGGTCGAGGGCGTCGACAACCTGCCGTACGGGATTCCCAACGTGCACGTCACGTACGCGAACCCGGCGCTGCCGGTGACGACGTGGTTCTGGCGATCGGTGGGCAGCTCCCAGAACGCGTGGTCGGTCGAGCATTTCCTGGACGAGCTGGCGCGCCTCGGCGGCAAGGACCCTCTCGAGGTGCGGCGCCGGTTGCTCGCCGACAAGCCGCGGCACCTGGGCGTGCTCGAGGCGGCGGCCAAGGCGGCGGCGTGGGGGACGCCGGCGCTCGCGGGGCGCGCGCGCGGGCTCGCCGTCCACGAGTCCTTCGGCAGCTTCGTCGCCCAGGCCGCCGAGGTCTCGATCGAGAACGGCGCGCCGCGCATCCACCACGTGTGGTGCGCGATCGACTGCGGACGCATCGTCAATCCGTCGACGATCACGGCGCAGATGGAGAGCGGCATCGTGTACGGCCTGTCGGCGGCGCTGCACGGCGCCATCGGCTTCGAGGGCGGGCGGATCACGACGTCGAACTTCCACGACTACCCGGTCGTGCGCATGGGCGACATGCCGGTGATCGACGTCATCCTCGTGGAGAGCACCGCCGATCCGGGCGGCGTAGGTGAGCCGGCGACGCCGCCGATCGCGCCCGCGGTCTGCAACGCCCTGCTCGCGCTCACGGGCAAGCCCGTGCACCGGCTGCCGATCAAGCTGACGGCGTGACGGTCGAACGCCGCAGCCAGCTGGCGCCGGCGAACAGCGCCAGGTTGCCAGGGATCACGCTCCAGCGGAACACCGCGCGATTGACCTCGGGCCGGCCGAGCATGGCCGTGTTCTCGACGACGATCTGGTAGACGGCGGGGATGAAGAGGACCAGTAGCAGCATGGTGCCGATCGCGCCGTAGCGACGGATCGGGCGTGGGACGAGCGCTGCGCCGATGACGAGCTCGATGACACCCGACGCGTACACGAAGAACGACTTCCATGGCCAGTAGCTCGGCATCTGGTTCATGACCTCGCGGTGCCACGTGAAGTGCAGCACCCCGCCCCAGAGCCACACCACGGCCATGGCCACCGCGACCACGTCACGCCAGCGCTCCTTCGTCACGCCCACCACGATCCCACGCGCCGTGGCCGCTGGAAAGACGTGGTATCCACGCGCCGATGGCAGTCTCCATCGGCGCGCGGCTGCGGCGCTGGTCCACCACTCCGGCGGCGGCGCTGGTGGCGTTGCTGCTCGGCTGCTACGCGTACTTCTACCAGGCGGGTGGCTGGAACCAGAACTCGCGCTTCAACCTGGTGCGCGCGACGGTGGAGCACGGCACGCTGAAGACCGATCGGTACGCCAAGAACACCGGCGACGACGCGGTCCGCAACGGCCACCACTACTGCGACAAGGCGCCGGGTTCGTCGTGGCTGTGCACGCCGCCCTACGCGATCGTGTACGTCGCGTCGGGCGCGCCGGCCAACCCGTCGCCGCGCTGGCTGGCGTGGGCGGCGTGGTTCTCGATCGTCGTCGCGGTGAGCGTGCCGTCGGTGATCGCGGCGGTGTTCCTGGCCCGGCTGGCCCGTGCGCTCGGGCTCGGCGACCGCGCCGCCATCGTCGTGGCGCTGGGCTGGGGTCTGGCCACGATGGGGCTGCCGTACGCGACCCTGCTGTACGGCAACCAGATCGCCGGCGCCTTTCTGCTGATCGCCTTCACGCTGCTCGTCGAGATCCGGCGCGGCGCGGCGCCGAGGCCGGCGCGGATGATCGCCGTGGGTGCGCTGATCGGCTTCGCCGGCGCCACCGAGTATCCGGCGGCGCTGATCGCGTTCCCGATCGCCGTGTACGGCCTGTGGGTGGCGCGGCTCAAGCCGTGCCTGTGGGCGGTGCTGGGCGGCGCGGTGCCCCTGGCGGCGCTGGCCTGGTATCACACCGCTGCCTTCGGCAGCCCGGGTGCGTTCCCCTACAACTTCTCGGTCTGGAAGGAGCCACACACCGGCTGGTTCATGGGCATCGGCGAGCCCCACGGGCACGCGCTGAAGGAGATCCTGGTCGGCGCCTATCGCGGCCTGCTCTACACCACACCGTGGCTGGCGCTGGCGGTCCCCGGCGCGGTGGCGCTGGCGTGGTCGCCGCAGAACCGGGCCGAGGTCGCGGTCTGCGCGTGGGCGGTGATCATGTTCCTGTGGCTCAACAGCTCGATCCCGCCGTGGCACGGCGGCTGGGGTGCGGGCCCGCGCTACCTGGTGCCGATGCTGCCGTTCGCGGCCATGCTCGCCGGCGGCGTGCTGGTGTGGATCACCCGCGCCACGGCGGCGCCCGCGCTCAAGGTCGCCCGCGTCGTCGCCGCGCTCGCGCTGGCCGGGTTGCTCGTGCACTCGGCCGCCAACATGTTTGCGGCCACGGTGGTGAAGCCCGAGATCGACACCCGCTACAAGCGGCCGTACTCGCAGTTCGTGTGGAAGAACTTCTACGCCGGCAAGGTCGCGGTCTCGCGCCAGACCATCGACATGCGCGGCAACCCCGAGCAGGGGCCGCGCCAGGCCTGGAACCTGGGCATGAAGCTGGGCCTCGACGGATTGCCGTCGCTCTTGCCGCTGCTGGCGTGGTTCACCGCCTGTGCGGTGTGGCTCCTGTGGGCGCTGGGCCTGGGGCCGCCATCGCTCAGGTGGCGGGGCGGCGAAGCTCGAACACCATCGGCGTGAGCCACGACGGCGGCAGCGCGCGCAGCCAGCCACGCAGGCCGGCCCGGCCCAGCGCCGCGGCGCTGCGACCGGCCCAGCCCTGACGGCGCGCGAAGGCTGGATCGCCGGCCAGGCGATCGATCGCGCCGGTGAGCACCCCGGGCCGGAACGCGAGCTCGAGGCCGGCGCGCTCGGCGAAGCCGGTCACGTCGGCGGCGGTGATGAAGTTGAGGCTCTGCCACAGAGGATCGGCGGCGAGGTCGCGGCGCAGGCGCGCGGTGAGCGCGGGCCGGAGCGGCACCAGCGGCATCGCGAAGTGCGGCTCGTAGGGCACGCGGTAGTTGGGACAGGTGTGGAGCATACGGCCGCCGGGCGCGAGCACCGCCGCCAGCGCGTCGAGCGAGGCATGCAGCGGTCGCACGTGCTCGAGGACGTTGACGCTGAAGATCACGTCGAAGCGGCCGTCGCGCGCCGGATCGAGCTCGACCGCGGCGCGCCGATCGATCGGCGCCGCGGCGGCGGGCCAGCGCTCGGTCAGCTCGTCGCGCACGACCGCGAACAGGTCGAAGCCGCCGATCAGCGGCTCGATGGCGACCAGACGTGCGCCGGCCGCGTGGAGCACGCCGGCCACCACCCCGGCGCCGGCGCCGACCTCGAGCAGGCGCAGGTCCGCCGCCAGCGGACCGAGCGAGCGCAAGAGCGCCAGCGCCAGCTCGGCTTCCGAGCGAATGTCGGCGACGGCCTTGGCGACCACGACCGGTGCGCGATCGGCGCGCGTGGCCACCGCGGCGATCAGCGCCTCGCTGGTGAGCGCTTCGAGCACGGGTCGCGCGCGTTCGGGCGAGAGATCGATCACGGTCACGCCGAGTCACTCGGTCGTGGGTTCGAGCGCGGCGTTCTTGCCGTGCAGCTCGATGGCCTGAGCGTCACCGACGGCGAGCGCGCGGTCGTACAGCCACGTGGTCATGCCGTGCGAGACCACGTGCTCCTTGCGATCGTTCCACAGCCACACCGTCCAGGTGGTGAGCTCGCTGTGGGCGTGGGGGAAGGCCAGCCGCTCCAGCTCGACGCCGCCCTGGCGCGCGGCCTCGGTGTAGGCGGCGCGCAGGGCCAGGAACGAACGCCACTCGTCGATCGGTGCCAGCGGGCTGCGCTCCTGCACGCGGCCACCGATGCGCTCGAACGCCAGCTCGAGGCGACCGAGGAGCTCGGCGCGGGCGCGGGCGGCGGCGGCGCCGAGGATGCCAACGCCACCGTCGTCCTCGGCGCGGGCGAGCAGGCTGGTCAGCGGCACGCCGGCCCCGAGGATGGCGTGGGCCACGTCGGCGATCACCTGTGCGCGTAGCTCGTCGACGGCGCGACTGGCCGCGTCGGGAGGCGCGCCCAGGGTGATGGCGCGCTCGGCGATCGCCGTGCGCCACGACGCGTCGGCGAGGGCTGCGTCCCAGGCGGCGGTCGCGGCGAAGAGCGAGACCTCGGTCGGCCGCACCAGCGCGGCGGTGTGGAGCGCGATGGCGTGGGGCAGGGCGCCGGCCGTGTCGGCGGCGGGCGTCTCGTCAACATGCGCGTCCCCGGCGGGCTGGGTCGCGCCGACGGCGAGCGCGCGCTGGAGCAGCCCCCAGTGCGCGCGCCGGCGCGGGGCCTCGAGCCAGCGCAACCACATCCCGAGCTGCGACGGCGCGTCGGCGCGGCCGAGCAGGCGACCGGCCACGCCCTCGAGGAAGAAGGTGAGCCCGGTCGCCGGCCAGA
>SXJR01000254.1 GCA_005779305.1 Myxococcales bacterium | reverse complement strand
TGAACTTATCCCGAGAGCGCCCGGCGCACCATCGCGAGCGGCCGCGCTGGCCCGCCTCGCTCACCTCGCGTCGTCGAGCGCCGATCCGGCCCTGGCGCGGCGGGCGGCCGCAGCGCTCCGCGGTCGGCTGGCGGCGCAGCGCGATCCAGGGTTACCATGACCCTCGTGGAGTATCCCCACGTCCTCGCTGACGACGAGAAGCGCGAGCTGCTCCGCATTGCCCGCGCCACTCTGAAGGAGCACTCCTTCTCGGGGCGCATCCCCCCGGGCAAGCCACACCGCGACTCGCTGTGCGCGCTGGCCGGCGTGTTCGTCAGCCTGCACGAGGGCGAGGAGCTGCGCGGCTGCATCGGCACGATCGAGGCCGAAAAGCCGCTCTACCGCGTCATCCAGGAGATGGCGGTGGCGGCGGCGACCCGCGATCCGCGGTTCCCGCCGGTCGAGGAGGACGAGCTCGAGGATCTGGTCATCGAGATCTCGGTGCTCGGACGCTCGCGCACGGTGACCAGACCCGAGGCGCTGGTGATCGGCGAGGACGGACTGTGGATCGAGCTCGGCGATCGCCGCGGCCTGCTCCTGCCCCAGGTGGCGAAGCAGGCCGGGTGGGACGGCGCGACGTTCCTGGCCAAGACCTGCCACAAGGCCGGGCTCCCGCTCGACGCGTGGCGCGATCCGGGCGCCAAGGTGGTCGCGTTTCACGCCCAGGTCTTCTCCGACACCACGCATCCCAAGACGCCCCGGGTCCCGAGCTGAGCTCAGCGGCGCGGAGGTGGGCGCTTGCCGGTCGCGCGATAGGCGACGTAGTCGTCGAGGATGGTCGCGTGGTCGAAGACGATGGGTGAGGGCAGGGCGTCGAGCGCGAAGACTCTTGCGTCGGCGGCGTCGTCCGAACCGGCGGGCAGGCCGGCGGCGCGGCCGATGAAGACCGTCGACACGGTGTGCTTGCGGGGGTCGCGGGTGGGGTCGCTGTACACGTGGAACAGCTCGATGACCTCGATGTCGAGGCCGGTCTCTTCCTTGGCCTCGCGCACCGCGGCGTCGACGAGGAACTCACCCTCGTCGACGAAGCCGCCGGGGATGGCCCAGCCCACGGGCTCGTTGGCGCGCTGGATGAGCACCACGGTGCCGGGGCGCCCGTCGAGCTCGATGAGCGCGTCGACGGTCGGGGTCGGGTTCTTGTAGGGGCCGTCCTGGGACATGGCTAGCTCATTTCTTCGAGAGCACGACGTCGACGAAGTGGGCCATGAGCCCGGTCATCTCGTCCCGGGCCGTCTTCGCCGCCGGGTCGCCGTAGATATCCTGCTTCTCCTGCGGATCGGCGACGAGGTCGTAGAGCTCGAAGCGGCGCTGCGAGATCACGTGGATGAGCTTCTTGCCGCCGTCGCCGGCGATCACGGTCTTGAGCTCGTGGTCCCAGCCCGGGTAAGCAAGCAGCTCGGCGAACGCCGGCAGCGGCGGCAGCACCTCGCCGCGGATGGCCGGAGCCAGGCTGCGACCGAGCCACGCCGGTGACGGCCCCGCGCCGACCAGATCGGTGATGGTCGGGGCCAGATCCAGGAGCTGGACCACGCCCTCGACCTTGCGCGCGGCCGCGCCCGGCACCCGGAACGCGAACGGCACCCGCAGCTGCTCGTCGTACAGGTTGGTGCCGTGGAACATGCTCTCGCCGGCGAACGAGTGATCGCCGAAAGACTCGCCGTGATCGCTCATCAACACGATGACCGTGTCCTCGGCCAGACCGGCCCGCTCGACCGCGTCGAGGACCTTGCCGATCCAGCCGTCGACGTACGCGATCTCGTAGTCGTAGCGCTGGGCGTGAGCCTTGGTGCCCTTCTCGGTGATCGGCGGCATGCCCTCGTGCTCGACCCAGCTGGAGTGCGGCTCGAACAGGTGGACGAACATGGCGAAGGGTCTGGCCGCCTGGCCGGCGGTCGCGGCCTTCCGGGCCTGGCCGAGCTCGGCCAGCTTGGCCTCGACCCGCGGCACGATGCGCGGCGCGGCCACGTCCTTGTTGGACGGACCGATGTCGAGGTTGCCGGTGTTATCGAAGGCGTCGAAGCCCTGGTCGAAGTTGCGCTCCTCGCGGAAGTAGTGATGCGAGGCGAAGCCGAGCGTGCTCCAGCCGCCGGCCTGCAGGCGCTCGAACAGCATGTCGTTGGCGTCGTCGAGCTTGGGGTACTTGGAGTACATCTTGTCGACCGCGATCTGCGACGGGTAGCGCGAGGTCATGAACGACGGCATCGAGCGCGGCGTGTTGTTGGCCTGGGCATACGCGTGCGTGAACCAGACCGACTGGCCCAGCAACGCGTCGATGCGCGGCGTGAGCGACTTGCCGTCGCGCTGGTAACCGGCGGCGCCCAGGCGATCGACGCGCAGGGTGTCGACCATGATGACGACGACGTTCTTCTTTGGCCCGGTCGCGGTCGCGGTCCCGCCCGGGCACGGGCACATCGCCGGCGCAACGACGGAGCCGGCGCCGCTGCCGGCGCCCCCGCCGGCCACCACCGGCGCGTCGCCGAAGGCGCAGTTCTCGTCGATACCGTTGCCGGGCTCGTCGGTGGCGCCGGTGTGGATGCGCGGGTCGCGGTCGTTGCAATCCGGGCCGCGGAAGAACGCCGACGACCCGTCCTTGTCCCGGTCGATGAGCTGCTGGCCGAGTTGCACGACCATGCGGCTGGCCACGCCCTTGTTGCTGATCGACTGTGCCACGTCCGCCGACGGCACGCCGCCGAAGGCGAGCACGGCCAGGACCATCGCGCCGAGCGCGCCGGCGCCGACCAGCGGCCCGCGCGCCGGCACCCGCACCCGCACGTTCGCCAGCGGGCCGTAGGCCAGCGCGGCGAGCACGACGGTGCCGACCGGCAGGAGCACGATCAGGGTCAGCGCGCCGATGGGCAGCGCCTGGTTCTCGTAGCCGGCGTGGTAGAGGCTGTGACGGGCCCAGACCAGCACCGCGACCACCACGGCGATGGCGACGGTGGTGGTGCGCGACAGCGGCCCGATCACGGGCAGCGCCGCGGTCACTCGCCGCAGCACGCGTTGCAGCGGCAGGGCGGCGCCGGCGAGGCCGATCACCGCGATCACCGCGATCACCTTCATGACGTGGGCGCCGGCCTCGTTGCGCTTGCCCTTCACGACCAGCATCGTCATCGGCGGCCCCAGCGCGACGGCCAGCGCGACCAGCATCAGCGCGGCGGCGGCCACCGCGGCGGCCAGGTTGACGTCGAGGCGCGTGTCCTCGCGCAGCCGCGCGAACGGCCGCGGGCCGAACGCGGCCAGACCGGCGCCGACGGCGCCGGCGTAGACTGCGAAGGCCAGGGCGACAGGCGCCCACAGCCCTAGCACCGTCGGCAAGACCGCCAGACCCGCTGGCCCGGCCGAGGCGGCCAGGGCATCGATGAAGGCAAGCAAGAGCCCGACCACGAGCGCGCAGCCGAGGCCAGCGACGAAGCCATCGCGATGAGGGTGGGGCGGCACGGTGGCCGCGACGTCAGCCATGGCGAAGCGTTACCACGCCGCTCCGACGCGGGCTCGACCCGGAGCGTGGCTCTATCGGCGCGTCGTGATGAAGCTGACGGCCTCGTCCCGCTCGGGGATCCCGTCCCACGGGCCGAGCGTCTGGCACGAGAGCGCGGCCGCCGCCGAGGCCAGTTCCACGCAGCGCGCGAACGGCAATTCGCCGAGCAGGCCGGCCACGAAAGCCCCGTGGAACACCGAGCCCGCGCCCGACGTGTCCAGCGTCTCCACCGGGTAGCCCGGCACCTCGATCACGTCGCCGCCGTGGCGGCCGACGGCGCCGGCGGCGCCCAGCGTGACCACCACCGCGCGCGGCCCCAGCGTCATCAGATCGCCGAGCGCCGTCATCAGATCGCGGCGCGGCGCCAGCTCCGACACCATCCGCTCCGACGAGATCAGGACGTCGGCGAACGCGACCAGGACGGCCGCGCCCTCGGCGGGCGAGGTCAGATCCACGATCACCGGGATGCCGCGCTCGCGGGCCCGCGAGGCCGCGCGCGCCTGTGCCCGTGGGCAGGAATCGTCGAGCAGCAGGGCCTGGGCGCCGGCGAGCAGGGCGTCGACGTCCACCGGCAGCGCGTCCTCGTCGATCTCTTCGCCGCTGCCGCGCTGGACGAGGCGGCGTCCCTCGACGTCGACGGTGACGATCTCGCACGCCGAGCCGCCCGGGGACGCCCGCACCAGCTCGACGTCGAGGCCAGCACGGGTCAGGGCCGCGCGGGCGAAGGCGCCCATGCCGTCGGACCCCACCCACCCGCCGATGCGACCGCGGCAACCCAGCGCCTGGGCGGCGCGGACGGCGACGGCCACGCCGGCGCCCGGGGACAAGGAGACCGCGGCCAGCTCGCCGGCATCACCAGAGCCGACCTCGGGAACACGATGGGCCAGGGCGGTCATCGAGACCCCGATGCGGCCGAGTCCGGCAGCGATCGGGCGGGTCCTTCCGCCAGCTCCCCCGAGCGTGGGGTACGTCACGAGCACCAGCCTATCACGGCGGGAATATCGGCAGGGATGGCGCGGAGATCGGCGCATCGTGTATTACGAGGGGGACATGGGCGAGCCCGGGCAACCAAGCAGGCCTGCGTCCGGTCCAACCGGCAGCGAGGACCCCGTGCCGACAGCGCGCGCTGCCACTGATCACGACATCCCCCGCCCCCGGGCCCTGGTGGCCGCTCCGGTCCAGGACGACCGCGAGCTGGTCGCCGCGTGCCAGCGCGGCGAGACCCGCGCCATGGAGGCGCTCTACCACCAGTACAAGCGCCGGGTTTTCGGCCTGTGCCACCGCATCGTCGGTCCGGTCGAGGCCGAGGAGGTCGCCCAGGACGTGTTCGTCCGGATCTTTCGAGGCCTGACCAACTTTCGCGGCGAGTCGCAGCTCGGGACCTGGGTCTATCGCCTGGCCGTGAATGCTGCGCTCACCCACGCCGGCAAGCAGAAGCGGCGCAGCGAGGTCGGCGACGACGATCTGGACCACGTCGCCGCGCCGCCGACGGTCCAGCGCGATCCGCGACTGTCCGACAAGGTCGAGCTGGCGATGGGCCGGCTGCCCGCGGGTTACCGCGCCATCCTCGTGCTCCACGACGTCGAGGGCCTCTCGCACGAGGAGTGCGCGGCGATCATGGACTGCCGGGTCGGCACGTCGAAGTCGCAGCTCCACAAGGCGCGGGCCAAGATGCGCGAGCTGCTCGGACCGGCGCTGGCCGCCGAGCGCGCGACGCGGCAGCCTGCGGTGGAGGTCGAGTGAACTGCGCCCACGTCAGCGCCGAGCTCACCGCCTATCTCGACGGCGAGCTCGACGCGGTGACGGCCAGCGCGATGCGCGGCCACCTGCGGGTGTGCGCGGCCTGCCGCGCCGCCGCCGAGGATCACGCGGCCATCCGCGACAGCCTCGCCGAGATGGCGCGCCCCGAACCGCCGGCGGCGGTATGGAGCCAGGTGCTCGCCCGCCTGGGCGAGGCCGAGATCGCCGACTCGCGGCGCTCGCGCTGGTCGCGGATGTTCGATCGGGTGCGCCCGCACATGGTGCCCGCCGGGCTCGCCGCCGCGGCCTGCGCCGTCGCCGTTCTGGTGATCCAGCTCCGGGGCACCGATGACGGCGGTGCGCCGCTGGCGGCCGACGAGCTGCCCGCCACCGCGGTCGAACGTGCAGACATGGGTGAACCCGGACCGACGCCCGATCGACAGGTCGGGCCGCGGGCGCCGGCCGTCGACGCCACTGCCGAGCTGGCCGCCGAGGCCGAACGCGTCGAGGCCCGCTTCCGCACCACCGCCGCTGATCTCTTGCCCCTGGCCCGCGCCGAGCACCGCGGCGCCGGACTGCGCCGCTTCGATCGCGAGGTGGCGGCGCTCGAGGCCGCCGTGGTACGCGCGCCCGCCGGCAAGGCCCGCGACCGCGCCTGGCATACGCTGCTCGGTTTCCTCGAGCGCGCCGCGCTGGGTGAGCCCGGGCAGCGGGTGGCGGTGAATCCGTGATCCGTCCAGGTCTGCTCGCAGCGCTGGCCTCCGCTGTCCTCGGCGCCGCGCCCGCCGTGGCCCAGCCGGTGGCGCCTGACGACGAGAACGACGGCGAGGTGGTCGAACGCGCCGAGCTGACCGTGGGCCCGTCGCGCCGGCCGATCCGCAGCGTGGTCATCGACAACGCGCTGGGCGACGTGAAGGTCGAGGGTCACGACAGCGACCACGTCACCATCGTCTCGGTGAAACATGCGCCCGACGTCGAGACTCTCGAGCGGCTACGCGTGACCCTGGTGCCCGATCCCGACGGCACGGTGCGGCTCACCACCACGCTCGGCGACGGTCGGGAGCGCCCGCCCACGTCACTGGCCGGCCTGCGCATCGATCTGACCATCCGGGTGCCGCGCTCGGCCCGGGTCGACGGCCACGTCGGCAGCGGCCGGCTCGAGGTCAAGCACCTCGACGGTGGCGCCGATCTCGACGCCGGCGCCGGCACCATCAACGTCGAGAACGTCGCCGGCCGCGTGCTGGCCCGCTCGGTCGACGGCGATCAGACGTTCAACACGGTGTTCGGCGATCTCGACGCTCACGCCATCGACGCCGACCTGGCGCTCGACACCATCCGCGGCCGCGCGCTCACCGCCCAGATCCACTCGGGCCGCATCGACGCCCGGCGGGTGGCCTCTCGCGACGTGCACCTCTACGCCATCGACGGCGATATCCACGTCGAAGCCGACACCGCGACCTGGGGTCAGCACCGGGGCGCCATCGTGGTGTCGAGCCTGCGCGGCGACATCGACGTCACCGTGCGCGCCACGGTCCGCCTCAAGGTGCGCGCCCGCGCCGGCGGCAACGTGGTGTTCGCCGGCGCGACGACCCGCGACGGCCGCGATCGCTGGGTCGAGGGCCAGTTCGGACGCGCGGGGCGGCCGAGCCAGCTCGGCACGGTGCGCCTCGAGTCGCGGTACGGCGACGTCGCCTTCAGCGTCGTCAATCCCTAGCGAGCGATCAGCGAGAGCTCAAGAGTGACTCAGGTGTTCGGGGTCGCTGGTGGCGTTCGGGGTCTGTTGGGCCAGGTCGAATGCGCGCAACGCCCTGCGGTCTCCCAGGCCGCGTCGGGCGTAGCCCGGTCAGGGTTCCGCGGTAAGCTTGCAGGCAATGGAGTCATCGTCCGTTGCAGCCGCGCCGCCGCGGGTCGCCGAGCTCGCACGAGCCACGGTCGAGTACGTGCGCCGCGCCATCGGGCTCGAGCTGACCTACGACTCCGACACCCTGCCGCTGCTCGATCACTACCTGCGTTCGGTGCCCGCCGAGCAGCCGGCGACGGTCGAGCTGGTGGCGACCACCTCGGGCGCGTATTTCGGCGAGGTGGTGCGGCGGCTCCTCGGCGGGCGCTGGGACACCAGCTCCGACGACGTCACCGAGTGGCGGATGGTGCTGCCGACCGGCGTGCACTTCTCGCCGGCCGGGTTCGCCGCCGCCGCCATCGTGCGCGCCGATCTGGACGATCTGGACACCACCATCGACGCGCCGCCGCGGATGCGGCCGTTCGTCGAGCAGACCTTGGCCCGCATGAGCGACGTCACCGAGGACGACTACTACTCGCTGTGCGGCCGGCTCGACACCCTCGAGCACGTCCACGAGGTGCTGGTGGCGGTGGCGGCCAAGATGATGGGCAAGGAGCGGGGCGAGGAACCCGGGGACGGGGTGACCGGGGAGGACGAGCCCGAGCCCGACGGCCAGGGCGATGATCGGGAAGACGATGACGGCGGGGACGGGGACGCGGGACCGGCGCCCCTGAACTGATCGGGCACGGGAGGGAAGAAGGGCAGGGGCAAGGGCAAGGGAACTTGTGTTATGTCCGATGCCATGGCTCATGCCCGGGGGAGGGAACGCGCGCCTTCCCACAACGCGTATCGCGGCGCTGTCGGCTCCACCCGCCAGAGCTCGGTTCTCGTGACCGTGCCCGACGGCGAGATCATCGCGGCCCGGGTCTACGTGGCAGTCGACGTGATCGGCGACCCCGAGCTGGGGCAACGCTTGCTGTCCGATTCGCCCGATCGCGCGCTCAACGTGGTCCGCGGCGCCGAGGGCAACCCGGTCACCGTCAACGTACCGGTCGTCTATCACGACCCCGCCAACGAGGTCCTCGCGCTGGTCCTGCCCGAGGGCGACCGCCACCGCGAGCTCGAGGCCCGCGCCAACCTCTACAGCGAGCTGGCCAGGGACACCCAGGCCGCGGTGCCGGCCTACGTGCGCGACTTCGCCGTCGTGTTCGGCGCCGCCGGGCTGCGCGCCCACCTCGAGCGCCTGGCCGAGCGCGCCGTCGGCGAGCAGCGCGCCGCCGACGGGGCCCGCGACGTCGAGCGCGAACGCCAGGCCGTCGATCGCCGGCGCGCCGAGCTGGCCGCCCGCGAGCAGGAGCTCGAGCGCCGCGCCAGCGAGCTCGAGCGCCGCGCCAACGAGCTCGAGCGTCGGGCCAGCGAGCAGGATCGCCGCACCCGCGAGCAGGATCGCCGCGCCGCCGAGATCGACGTCTCGACGGTCGACCTCGATCGCAAGCTCGCCGACGCCGATCGCATCCGCACCGAGATGGAGCGCGCCCGCGCCGAGATGGACCGCGCGCGTCTCGAGCTCGAACGCGAGCGCCGCCGCGGCGGTGGCAACGGCAGCGTCAGCAACAGCGGCAGCGTCCCCGCCCACGTCGACGAGCCGACCCCGACGTCGACCGCTGATCGCACCCGCCGTGGCAGCGAGCCGCCGGCGCCTGGACGAGCCCGCCGCGCCTCGCAGGGCGCGGAGGTCCCGGTCACCCAGCCCGGCGTCCACACCGATCTGCTGGGCGATCTGTCGACCCCGATGACCGTGGCCCTCGCCGGTGGCGCAGCCATGACCTCGGTGCCGACCGTGCGCCCCGACAGCGAGATCCCGACGCGGCCGGTGGCCGCGCTCTCCGACGATCCCGACCACACACCGCTACCGCCGCCGGCGGTGCCGCCCGAGACCAGCCCCTTCGAGCTGCTCGGCGCCGACGACGCGCCCGTGTTGCCACTGGCGTCAGATCCGATCACCACCACCACCGCCGACGGTCCGCTCGGGAACGGCGACGCCTGGTGCGAGGGCTTCGCCATGAGCGACCGCCTGGCGAGCGTGGTGCTCGAGGACGGCCGGGTGCGAGTGGCGGTACGGGTGCCGCCCACCAGCGCGGGGCCGTTCACGTCCTCGCCCCTCGACGTGCGCCTGCTCGTGCACCGCCAGGCCGAGTACCCGGTGATCACGCTGGTGATCGGGACGCCGGCCGCGCTGCGCGGTCTCGGCCCGCCCCATCGCGTGGTCGCGCCGCTCGACATCGCCAATGACGGCGATCGCCGCACCCTCGGCCAGCTCGAGAGGGACTTCGCGTTCGAGCTCGATGTCGTCGTCGACCACCGCCGCCTGCGCCGGGCCCGCGTGCGCGCGCCGCTCGCCGAGAACGTCGGCTACGTGATGCGGGCCGCCTCGGATCACCTGCGGGCAGTGCCGGCCGCCGGCGCCAGCTTCGGGCGCGCGGTGACCTCGGTGCTCGCGGCCTCTCATGATCTGCTTGGCCTCGAGCACCCCGAGCACGGCGAGCTGCGCGCCGACAAGCTGGAGTCGCTCTCGACCGCCAACCAGGTGCGCCGCGCCCTGGCCATGGCCCGCCGCTTCATCAAGCCGGCGCGCGAGGACTACCTGGTCACCGTGCGTGGCTTTCCGCTGGCGCGCTGGCGCGAGCTGCGCGCGTCGGTGCTGACCCGCGCCGTCGCCATGGGGCTGTGGCTGGGTCCCGAGCTGGCCCAGGCGGCCGTCTCCGAGGGTCTGGCGCGTTCGCGCAAGGATCTCATCGGCAAGCTCGACGCCGGCTTCGCGGCGCTGCTAGCCGACGCGGTCGCCAACGATCTCGATCCCGACGCGATCGAGGACAACCGCAAGGCCCTGGCCGAAGAGGCCCAGGCGCTCGGCCTGGCCGGCGGCGCGCTGGTCAGCGACGCCGAGCCGGTGGTGTCGGGCACCATCTCGTCGCGCGCCGCGACGCCGGCACCGGCCCGCGGCCGCACCGTGCCCGAGCTGATCGCGCTCCTCGACGATCGCCAGCGCCGGGTCGAGGCGGCGCTGGAGCTGTGCGAGCGCGGCGACGCGAGCGCCGTGCGTCCGGTGATGAATGCGGTCCGCCGCATGGGCCGCTCCGAGGCGGTGCGCGTGCTGGGCGCGATGGTGAAGCTCGGCCCGGCGGCGGCGCCGGCGCTGACCGCAGCGCTGGCCAGCTCCAAGGCGTTCCTGCGCCACGGGTGCGCGCTGGCGCTGGCCCTGCTCCGCACCGAGGCCGGCACCGAGGCCGTGGTCGACGCGCTCCTGGCCGAGCCCACCGAGATCTGGCGCGAGATCGCCCGCGCGGTTGGCCACATCGGCCCACCTGCGCTCATGCCGCTCGCGGCGCGCCTCGGCCGGCTCGGCGACCGCGCTGGCGCGGCCGAAAAGGAGCGCATCGCCTGGGCCATGGCCCATGTGGGTGTGCGCGGCGGCAAGGCCGCGGTGCAGACCCTGGCCGCCGGGCAGAGCGCGGTGGCGCCGGTGGCGGCGATGGCCCTCGAACGGCTGGAGCCGGCCTCGCGCGACGACGTCCACGGCCGCCAGCCGGTGCGTGAGGTGACGGTCAACCGCGCCTTCTCGCGCCGGTTCTTCGAGGCGCTCGAGCGCGGGCTGCCCGAGGTCGCGGCGGGCGAGCTCCAGGCCATGGACGCCTCGGGACCGATGGAATTGCTTGACGAAGCTGACCTCATCGACGACCTGGACGAGTCCACGGACGACGACGCCGGGAGCGAGGCCGAACTCGACGAGAGCGATCTGTTGCCTGGGTGAGGTGAGCCAAAGGGCCGCGCGACAGAATCGAAAAACGGGTATCATTTTCAATCGAGCCGGGGGTCACCCCCGCACCGAGCCACAAGCCGTCCATGCGCATCGGGATATTCAGCGACGTCCACGCCAACATCGAGGCCCTCACCGCCGTGATGGAGGGCTTCAAGAGCGAACGCATCGACGAGTACGTCTGCATCGGTGACACCGTCGGCTACGGCGCCTCGCCCAACGAGTGCTGCGACCTGATCCGCGAGGCCGCCAAGTTCACCATCCTCGGCAACCACGACGCCGCTGTGGCCGGGCGCATGGACTACTCGTACTACTACGACGCCGCCCGCCACGCGCTCGATCTCCACGCCCGCCAGCTCACGGCCGAGAACATGGCGTGGCTCAAGGCGCTGCCCTACGAGCGGCGCGAGGGTGAGGTCACCTTCTGCCACGGCTCGCCCATCAACCTCGAGGAGTTCGAGTACATCTTCTCGACCGAGCAGGCGGCGCGCTGCCTCGAGATCTGGGACGAGCTCAACACGGTCACGTTCATCGGCCACTCGCACCTGTGCAAGTCGTTCGCGCTGTCGCGCGACGACGTCTTCGAGGTGGTGGCCCAGAAGTTCGCGATCCGCCCCGACCACCGCTACATCATCAGCGTGGGCTCGGTGGGCCAGCCCCGCGACTACGACAACCGCGCCAGCTACACCGTCTACGACACCGTCGAGAAGGTCTTCGAGTTCAAGCGCGTGCCCTACGACATCGACGCCTCGGCCCAGAGGATCTTCGCCAGCGACCTCGAGCGGAACTTCGGGAACCGGCTCTTTCTCGGCGTCTGAGTCAGCGGCCGATGGCCCCGGGCCGAAACCCGAGCTCCGCCGAAGCGGCGGCCCGGGCGGTGGCAGGATCGATGACGCCGGCGCGGCGCATGGCGCGCAGGGTGACAGCGACCCGCTCGGCCGTCTCGGGATCCAGGCCGCGGTGGCGAGCGATGCGGCGGGACATGGTGCGAGGCGCGGGGGTGAGCGCGGCCAGGAACGCCGCCTCTCGGACCGTGAGCTGGGTGGCGGGCTTGCCGAACCAGTGGCGTGCGGCGGCGTTCAGCCCGAACACGCCGGGCCCGAGCTCGATCACGTTCAGGTAGCGAGCGAGGATCGTGCGCTTGTCGAGCACGGCCTCGAGGCGCCAGGTGAGCACGGCCTCCTGGAGCTTGCGCAAGAGCGTTCGGTGCTGGTCGAGGAACGCGTTCTTGACCAGCTGCTGGCTGATCGTCGAGCCGCCGCGGGCGTAGCGGCGCTCGCGCAGGTCGATCTCGAGGCTGCGAGCGATCTGCTCGAGGTCGAAGCCGCGGTGATCCCAGAAGCGCGCGTCCTCGGCGGCGACGAAGGCGCCGCGGGCGTGGGCGGGAAGCTGGGCGATGTCGACCCAGTCGCCGACGCCGGGGCCGACCACGGCGCGGTGGCCATCCGGGAAGACGTGTTCGGAGGTGGTCGCCAGGCTCCTCGGATCGGCGGCGGGCGCGTCGGCCAGCACCTGGCAGGTGCGGGGATCGAGATCGACGGTGAGATCGACGCCGTCGGCGCCGGGATCGTCGAGATCGAAGGCGAGGTGGACGCGGCCGGCGAGGGTGCCGCGGACCACGAGCTGATCGAGCGGACCGCGCAGCGCGGTGGGGATGGCGTCGATGAGCGCGCGGCAGTCGCCTGGCGCCAGCGTGAGCGAGGCGTCGGCGGCGACCACGCGGTGGCCGCTGCGGCGGACCCAGCCGTCCAGGGCCAGGTGGAGCCCGCCGCGGCGCAGCTGCATGCGACGGACGTCGACGCGGTGGCCGGCGGCGGTGAGATCGAGGGCGAGCGCCCCGTCGAGCGGTACCGGCGCGTCGGCGATGCCGCTGTGCTCGAGCCAGGCGCCGTCGAGGGCGAGGTCGGCGCGCGCCAGGAGCGGCGCGCCCGGCCCGGCGCCACGGGCGAGCGTCACCGTGCC